>NZ_JBITBU010000040.1:0-21725 GCF_044452545.1 Nocardia sp. NPDC051900
AACTGTGGTGTGGCGGGACAACCGAGCCGGCAAGGCAGCCAGCAGCTGGACCGCGGCTCGTCCGGCCAGTTCCCTCACGACTGCCCGCACCTGACCGGTCAGCCGGGTGGTGCGCCGCTGGTACCGTTCGAGCAGGCCGGGAACCTGCTCACGAAAGGTCCCCCAGCAGTGCGGCGTCGGACAGACCAGCCGCCGAACCCGCACCCGCAGCACCACCAGGCGGCCATCGACCGGCAGATCGGCGACGGTCCGACGATGATAGCTGTGGAGCTTCGCCGACGCCGCGCCGCAGCGCGAGCACACCGCAGGGCCTGGCGCCGTCCTGGCCCGAACAACGACCCTCGAACCGTCATCGACAACGTCGTCGAGCACCAGAGCTGACAAACCCGAGAACGATAGTCCAACAGCTATATTCACCACGCTCACCAAGGCATCGTGCCGTCAGACCATCACGCTGAGCCACCGGAAGTGAGCCAGAGCCGAAATTGAGACAGAGCCGTTGTATTTACAGTCCCTAATGGGCGACCAGGATGGAGTAGGAAAGTTCTGTCAAGCATAGGTGATCGGTTCTTTCACTTCACCGATCGGCGAATAGGGTGGGTCTGCCCACGCTCGCCTACGAAGACCAGGGTACGGGCCCACGATTCGGATCGAAGCCGTTGAAGTCGGCCAGTTGCCGGTTCGACCGCTGCAAGACCTGAAGCAGAATCGGGTTGTGTTGATTGTGGTAGTAGTTCGTGGCCGCGTCTTGGTGCCGGAGCGCTAGTTGCCGTCCGATGTGTTGGCGAGTATCGCGCCCGGCGTTGCGCCACTCGTCTGGAGTGATGGTTCTGAGCTGGCTTTCATGGTCTGGACGGTCCAAAATGTTCATGATCCGCTGCACGAACTGGTGATCTACTGCGTTCGGGTTCATGGGCGCGGTGGAGTGCCGCACGAAACTGTCCGCGGCGACCACGGCTTGCGCCGCGAAGGCCGGCAGCGCGGCGGCGTCTTGGTGGTTCTCCACCGCGTACCCTGCGGCGAGCGCTTTCTGTAAGGGCGCGAAGCCGTTGGGGTCGTAGTTCTTCATGGTGGCCTTCTGCACGGCCAGCGCACGCTGGGCATCGATCACCTGCTGATCGCTCGCACCCGTCGCCAGCAGAATCGGAGCGATCATCGAGTCCGGGACCTTGCTGTCGCCCAGACCGTCCAGAACATTTTGGACACCGAGCGCGGAGTTGATTCCGCCATCTATTCCGTTCAACCGCCCGGTAACCTTGACTCGCCAGTTCCGGCGGCCAGCATCGTTGTACTCCTGCGATTGCCGCGCCATCGGGGAGGCTGCGATGTTGTTGAGATCCATCCGCTTCTTCCTGCGCGACAGCGGGTTCAACGGGCCCACCGTCGCCCCGAGAAGCCACGCGGTCGCAGGCGAGGCATTGATCGTATTCAGCATGCTCATCCCGGATATCAGCCCGGCGTGCAGCGAATCGCCAGCGCGAGCATTACCCATGCCTAGTGCCGATCCACCGCCACCTGCACCGCCGGAGCGTGCTCCAGACCCCTGCACGGCGAGCGCGAACCGGTTGGCGATCCAGTCGTTGCCCCTGCCCAGGCTGCGGCTGAGACGCTTGAGCTGGGCGGTGGCGACGATCTCGACGGTGCCCGCGATGACTATCACCGCCATGGTCTGCCCTTTCGCCTGCGCGAACAGATTGCCCATGAACAGCACATAAATGCCGAGGAAGATGGTGTACGCGGTCATCCTGGCGGCCGCGACAAAGCCGTCGACGAGATTGCGGATTAGGAAGGTCTGCGTCGGTCCGTAGACGAATCCGCCTGCGGCGAAGCCGAATATCGACATGAACCCGTGATAGATCGTATCCAGTGCGGCCTTGATGACCCTGATCCCGAGCATCACTGCGAACGCCAATAGGGTGCCGCCGCAGATCAACAACATCAGTCCGGTGCCGGCCTGCCCCATGCTCGGGTTCTGCGCTTTGGCGTAGGCGGCGTAATCACCGCAGCGTTGCATGCCCATACGAACGCGATCGTCATCGCCTTCGGCCATCCCTGCGGACCAGGCGGCTCGGCAGGCCGGTTGCTCGTCGACCACATGTCCGAAATTCCACACCTGCACCGGGCGGCGGGCGAAGTTGTCCGCCAGAGCCTCCTGCATGGTCGTCACCATTTGATTCGGATTCGGATTTGTGTCGCCGTTCAATCCGGCTGCGACCGAAATTCCCAAATCCCGCCCCTTGGCGAGCAATCCGTTAGAAGACAGCACATCGCCGAGCGGTTCGGCCAGGAACGCTGGGCCCAGGATCGCCACCCCGAGCATCGTCACGATCTGTAGCACCGCCTTGGCGTGATATCCACGCAGCAAGAACCAGGCAACACAGAACGCGCCTATGGTAGCCGCGGTGGTCAGCAGCATGGGCGTCGCGATCTGAACGGTCAGCCGGTCCGCAACCCCAGTCAGCGCCGAGCCGAACATATTCAGCCATTCAAAGCTCAATGCATTGCCGATCAACCAGATCGCGGTGGTTACGATCGCGATGTAACCGATGAATTCGAAACCGAGGACGGACCAGAGAATGGTGGAGCTCGGGTTCAGCACACCGCCATGGTCGGTCGCGAACGCATAGCTCGCCAGCGGCACGCCGTAGGAGTCTCGGATATGCATCCAGCTGATCCCGTCGATTTCGGAGACACCGCTGCCTGTCGTCGCGGCCTGGTACTGGGCACTGGCCACCGCACCGAGGAGTCCGGGAAGGACGAACAGCGCGAGGATTACGATCAGTAGTCGGCCGACGGGCCGCCGCCAACGGCTGGTACAGAACCGACGCGACAACATGACGGGACGCCGACAGTCGTCCCGCGGATCCTCCTCGGATCTCCACCTCGGCCGGATCATGAGAGCGGCGGGGACGATGAAATGGACTCGCGCTCGCTGGTTCTCGCGGTCGATAGGTGGTCGATATTCTGGAACACCCTCGGCGCGAGGTCGGCGATTTCGGAGGGGTTGTCGCGAAGCTGGGGTGTCACATTCGTGAGTTCGGTCAAGGTGCCTGCGAGCTGGTCCCGGTACTGCCCGAGTGCCCCGGAGGTGTTGGCGAGGAAGGTGGTCAGCTGCGTATGGTCGAGTGTCACCTGTAAGCCGGAGATTGTTCGGGGAGCAGTGCGAAGATCTGAGTCATCCAGTCGCTGAAATCGCGGATAGCCCGGTCGTTCGCGGAGAGGATGGCGGTGGTGAGTTCGCTGAGCCGGAGGATGACTTTTCATACCGCGTCCTTGTCCTCGCCGCCGACCTTCAGCGCGGCCGACAGCGCTCCGAGGGTGCCGCGGATCTTCGCGCCGTTGTTTTCGAGCATGGGCTAGAGCACCCACCCCGACATCGGGCCGAGCCTCGCGGCGCCTCCCTGCGGTTTCCACGCTGCAGCGAACTGATCGATAGTCTTGATCGCAGTGTCGGACTCGACCCAGGTGATGGTCCGTGCCATAGCGTCTTTCGGTATATTCACGCGCGGCTCGATCGACAGGCGCATCTCGATGAGTGTGCCTGTCGGCGTGACCTTCTGGACTTTCCCGACTTCGAGTCCGAGGACATGAGCGGGGAGTTGCCTTCGTAGATGCCGGTGATGATGTCGGAATCCGCAGCGATTTGCGCGGTATCGCCCAACGCGTCGTTCGCCGCATTTGGTGCCAGCCAGCAGTTGTCCACAGTGAGTGCCGCCGCGTTGATCGCGAGTGTCTTGACCAGCCTGAACATGGTCACTGAACTGGACTGTCCTCCGCAGCAGCAACCCGGCGGATCCCGCGCATATTTCGGCATACTGGCAGCACCCGGTCCGGGGCATAATAATTCCACCTCGAATACTGGTCGATTATCGGAGGGTCGTGGCGGAAGTTGGTCCGCCGAGCCGGGTGGTGTCTATATCCGGAACGGCACTACCGCAAGGTTCGATAATGGCATCACGGCGCCTAGATATCCACCATTGGCAAAAGTGCCTAGTTTCTATACTACAGCAGACCTTTGCTAAAATTGCTGTGCCAGAAATCGGCTACTGGTAATAACCATTCCGCAGCAGGGGAGCTCTCGCTGCGCTGCTCAACGGAGCAGTGCACGAAGCCGCCCCGCCTCCTTGCTCACCGATCTATTCGCCAGAAATTGGCAGCGGACGTTTGACTGGCATCCAGGCTCGCAAACTTCATGATGGGCAGCCGACATTGAAATAGTTTCTCGGAGCTCCACATAGATTTAGTCTACGCGAACAAGTCGATGGCGCTCATCCGTGGAGATGAACAGCATACGTACGTAGTTTAGCGTCGCATTCCAAGCTTGTAAATATGTGTGACAAGCAGGAGTTTGAGTCCGTATATCTCCGCTATGAGTACGTTCGTTCTCGCACTCATCCGCACTCCGTGATGTAATCGGTGTGTTAGTCGCGCCTTTTGGGCTGTGTAACTGGTGGCGTGGGCGGCAGGTCGACCATCGTTGGATGGAGGTGAGGCGGACCGGTAGGTAATAAGGTGTGCCAGAAGGCACGGAGTTCGCCGGGGATGAGCGGGATGAGTTCGCTGCCAACACTTTCAGGGCGATGGCTGCGGTGACGCGAGGTAGGTGTGGACGAGCGCGGCCAGGGTGATGTGCCGGTACCAGGCGTCGTAGCGGCGGACCTGAAAAGCGGCGTTCGACCGCATCTTCAGCCAACCGGTCACCAGTCCCCGAGCGGGAAACATGGAAAGCTGAGCGAGCAGATGGTTGTGATCCGGCGGTAGTACTCGATCACGGTCGTTCGCCCCGACCGGGGAGGGCATACCCCAAGGCGGGTCGTCAGTCCTTCTGCTTAACGTCGCCCTGCACGGGATGGAAGCAGCAGGGGGAGTTCGCTACCGCAGCTCGGGACTCATGCCGCCGAGTCGGTGGAGGGTTCTCCCGCGCTGGTCAGATATGCCGACGACTCTGTCGCTCTGTGTCATTCGCGAACAGGACGAACAGGTCAAAGCGCGGCTCGCTCCCTGGGTGGAGCCGAGAGGGCTGGTGTTCAAGGAGGACAAGACGCGAATCGTGCACGTCGATATCGGCTTCGATTTCCTCGGATTCAATGTCCGCCGTTATGGCGGCATGCTGTTGACCGAGCCGAGTTATGCTGCTATGAAACGGATTCGGGGAACAGCTACGCACCGAGACGAAGGCTCTGCACGGGCCGGACGTCAGTGCAGTGCCGGACAAGATCGACCCGAGCGTACGGGGGTGGTCGGATTTATTACCGGACGGTGGTGTCCAGCACGGCATTCGTCGCGCTGGACGACTACATGTGGCAGCTCACCTACAAGTGCGCCAAAGCACGGCCATCAGAATAAGTCGAGGTACTGGGCCGTTAACTGGTACTTCGGCCGGTTCCACCAGTCCAGGCAGGACCGGTGGGTTTTCGGCGACCGGGATACCGGCGCTCACCTGCGCCAGTTCGCCTGGACGACGAACGTCTGACACCGAATAGTCACGGGCGCATCGCCTCCGGACGACCCGGCCCTGACCGAGTACTGGTCCGAACGGCGACGCAAAGCGACACCACCGCTACTCGACGCGTTCAGCCTGCGGATTCTCAAGCTGCAGGACGGGCGCTGCCCGCTCTGTGGGAGCTTGCTGCTCACCAGCACCCGCTTGTCCTTGACCCGCCGATGCACCCGGTCCATCAGGACCGCATGGTCGATCGGCTGCGCAGCGAGGTCGTCGAACCGGCGGCCGGGATCGGCCGCCGGTTCGACGGTGAAGCTTGGCCTGCATTCCCGATACCCGCCGGCGCGGCCCCACAGGGCCGCCCGGCGCGGCGTCACCGTTCGGTGGCGCATCTTCGGCATTCCAGTCTCCGCCCCTTCTCGAAAACCGATGTTACCCCTCGCCATGTGACCGGCTCTGTCGGGTAGCCCCGGCACATTACTGCGCCGAGGCCCCCTCAGAACCGGACATGCGCCTCGTCGACGCATCACGGCTCAAGCAAGCCCAGATGGCTTGCGGGCTTGCAGAATTACCGGACCTCCAGCCCGGTCGGCAGACCGCCGACGACGGCAGGAGGCGTGGACGAAACGGATGGCCGTGCCCGACGTTCCGTCTCCGCGAGCGATGGTGAGGCTGTGCCTCACCATCGCGGTGCGGGTCACCTTCGCCCAGCGTTCCCACTCGTGCGGGTTCTGGGGTTGATGGTCGGCGCGCAGCAGGAGGTTCCCGCAGAGCGGGCAGCGTCAGGCCTGTAGTTTGAGCATCCGCAGGGTGAACGCGCCCAGTAGCGGTGGCGCCCCTTTGCGTCGCCGTTCGGACCAGTACTCGGTCAAGGACGGATCGTCCGGAGACGATGTGCCCGCGACCATCTGGTGTCGGACGATCTTCGTCCAGGCGAACTTGGGCAGATGAGCGCCGGTGTCCCGGTCACCGAAGACCCACCGGTCCTGCCTGGACTGGTTGAACCGGCCGAAATACCGGGTGACGATCCAGTGCTTCGACTTGTTCTGATGGCCGTGCTTGGCCCACTTGTAGGTGAGCTTCCACATGTAGTCATCCAGCGCGGTGAATGCCCTGCTGGACACCACTGTTCGGTAATAGGCCGACCAGCCCCGCACGATCGGGTCGATCTTGTGCAGCACCGCACTGACGTTGGCCCCGCGCAGAGCCCTCATCTCGGTGCGCAGCCGTTCCCGAAGCCGTTTCATAGCAGCAGAACTCGGCTTGATCAGCAGCTTGCCGTCGTAACGGCGGACATTGAACCCCAGGAAATCGAAACCGGTGTCTTCGACGTGGACGATGCGCGTCTTGTCCTCGTTGAACACCAGCCCCCGGGGCTCCAGCCAGGCGGCGAGCCGCGCTTTGACCTGCTCGGCCTGTCCACGCGAATGACACAGGGCCACAAGGTCGTCGGCATATCTGACCAGCGCCGGGGAGCCTTCCACCGACTCGGCGGCGTGCGTGCCGAGCTTGCGGCAACGGACTCCCGCTGCTGCTTCCATCCCGTGCAGGGCCACGTTCAGCAGCAAAGGACTCACGACCCCGCCTTGGGGCGTGCCCTCCTCGGTCGAGGCGAACCGACCACGATCGAGTACCCCCGCCTTCAACCAGCCTGCGATCAATCCCCGGGCGGGGAACGTGGCCAGTTGAGCGAGCAGATGGCTGTGATCGATGCGGTCGAACGCCGCTTTCAGGTCCGCATCCAACACCCACACGCGTTGCGGATTCTTACCTTTCAACGTGAGGTAGATGGCCGAGATTGCGTCCTAACAACCACGACCCGGCCGGAAACCATACGACTTCGGCTCGAACCGTGCCTCCCACTCGGGCTCCAGCGCGTTGACCACCCGCGCCTGAAGCACCCGGTCAGCGATCACCGGGATGCTGAGCGGGCGCTGCTTCCCGCCTGCCTTCGGGATGAACACCCGCTTGACCGCCCGAGGAGTCCACGACGACGAGCAGTACTGCGCCCAGTCGGACAGTCCGGCCTTGTCCTGTGCCAACAGCACCACCCGACCATCCACCCCGGGCGTCTTGCGACCCGCATTGATCTCTGTCACCCGCCGCACGCTCAGCAGCGTGTTCGCCCGGGATCGGAGCATCAACTTCTGCAGATTGCGGACCTTCTTGAGGTCGCCTGCCCGCGTCGCCGTGAAGATCCTCTGCCTCAAACGCCGTACTTCGCCCTCGACGGCTCGCCAGTCGATCGACTGCCAATCGAGAAAGTCGTCCTCAGGTCCGTTCACCATGATGTCCTCGACCGCCGCGGCTGTCTCTGCCATGGTGTCCAACTTGTCCTTCGGTTCCGGTGTCGTTGTCGTCGTCTCTTCACAGGCTCACCTGGGCCACGTCAGCACCCTTTCGGGTCCGGGCATCGCCCGTATCCGGCCGGTTATACGAGACCCTCGGCGGAGGAGCCGAGCACGATGTCTCGTTTTCCCGCTGCCTTTCGGCCGCCGGCATTGGCTTCTTGGGCCATCCTGCGCCCGCTGGAGAATCGGGCCTTCCTCACGGTCGGCTTGCCGACGACGTAAACGTCGCCGGACTCCAACGGGGTTGTCACGTTCCACACGAGTGAGATACGGCCGGGTCGGGTGCCCCCTATACCCCGAGGACGGCGGTGTTCTCCCGACCGGCTTGGAGTCTTCCGGTCGGCGCCTGCGCTTTCCAGCGACCAGTCCTTGCCCCCGCTGCAGCAACCCATCTGCGGGGTTTCCGATGACGAGGCATCATCAGGGGTTCACGGTTGTTCACCCTGTCGGCCTTCCCCGTGACTTGTGGCTCCCGGATGGAACGGGAGCCCTCGAGCCTTCCGACCTGAGCTTCACACCCCGCCGTTACCAGCGACGCATGTCAGGCGCGGGGACAGATCCACGAACACTGATCCGTAACTACACCTTCGGCATCCGCCGACCTCCTTCAGTGAAGCTCACTCAACTCGTGCGACCTCGTGTCGCACCCCGGCCTCGGACTACTACGGCGGCTCCGCCCCGCCTGGCCCGTTCGACCGTCGGTACGTCTATCCCTGTATCACTCTCACCTCCATGCGAATCACAGCGCCTCACAACGCACCGAAAATGAGCCATAGCGGACCGTTCACGCTGCACCAACTCCGACATTCCAAGCTCACCCACGCCGCCGAGGACGGGGCCGTCGACACCGATGCTGATGCGCATGAGCGGGCACACCTCGGTCCGGTCCCTCGGCAAGTACCCACGCCCCTCGGCGGAAGCGCTGATCTGGTGGCAGTCCCAAACCGACCCCGCGGCGCGGAGGCGGCGCTGAGCGGTTGTGGCCTGGGGTCCCCACGCGGTCAGCGGGGCGCCGTTAAGGGCGGGCTCTGGGCTTCCCATATTTGGAGAATTGGAAATTGTGTTGTGGCGAAATATCCTTCAGAGGCCGGGTGGACGACATGTCACGGCATCAGGTTATCCCCCGTTCGATTCGTAGAATAGTCGGCCAGGGTCCGCCTGAGGCTGCGTTTCTAATGCTGAAATGCGGGGGTTGTATCAGGAGGTATCACCATGGGAAATCTTCCCCAGCTCGCCATGACCAACTCGGAGCAGCTGCCAGAGGGGGTGAGTCCCGCGCTGCGTGCCGCGCTCGAGCGTCGCCTGAATCGGAGTGATCGAGGCCGCTCGTTCAACTCCTTCATAGGTTCCGGTAAGTAACCGGTTGCGATAAGCGTCGACTACTCGGTGGGCTCGGTGAGCTGAGTCCACCGGGATAGTTCACACTGCCCAAGAGAGTGAGAAATGGGATCAGTTTCGCTATCGTTGAGTCCTTTTCGGGAGCGAGCTCCGTGGCCTGCGATTGGGTTAGATGTTGCCGAATTACGTCGCGGCGGTTGGAAACCGCTGCCATTCACGGAGTTCATCATCAAGATCCATAGCCGGTGCAACTTGGCGTGTGACTACTGTTATATCTACGAAATGGCAGACCAGAGTTGGCGCGAGCAGCCGAAAACAATGTCTCGACAAGTTTTCGACGACACATGCCGAATGATCGGTGAACATGCTCGCATCTTCAGGTTGCCCGCTGTCGATATCGTATTACACGGCGGTGAACCGTTACTTGTCGGACATCGGGACCTGGGGCATTTCGCCCGACGAGCGCGAGAGCTGATCGAGCCGTCCACTGAGGTGCGAGTTGGAATGCAAACCAACGGTGTTCTGCTCGATGAAGAATTCCTTCGCATTTGTGATAGATGGGGCATCCAGATTGGAGTCAGTATTGACGGTGACGAAGAGGCGAACGATCGACACCGCCGCGATCGGCGAGGTTCGGGAAGCTACTCCCGGGTCGCCGAGGGATTGGCGAAGCTGACTACCGACGATTGGCGTCACCTATTCTCCGGACTACTGTGCACGATCGATACTCACAACGACCCGGTACAGACCTATGAGGCGCTCGCGAAGTTCGATCCGCCAGCCGTTGACTTCCTAATGCCACATGGCAATTGGGTGACACCGCCGCCCGCGTCAGGTATCTACGACAACACCACACCCTACGCCGACTGGCTGATCAAAATATTCGACCGATGGTACAGAGCGCCGGTACTGGAAACTAAAGTACGTCTCTTCGAAGACATCATCGACCTCCTGCTCGGCGGTGTCGCGGTATCGGAGACTGTAGGACTGGCACCGATTCGACTCGCCGTGATCGAGACGAACGGCATCCTGGAGCAGGTCGACGAATTGAAGTCGACATTTGCGAGAGCGACCGAACTCCATACAAAAGGCGAGGGCAACCCGCTCGATCTGGCTCTATCGGAGCCGTCGATCGTCGCTCGCCAGATCGGTGCTGCCGCGTTGAGCGACACCTGCCTTTCTTGCCCGGTGCAGCCCGTGTGCGGTGGTGGACACTACGTCCACCGCTATCGCGAGGACACCGGATTCCGTAACCCGTCGGTGTACTGCGCCGATCTGAAAAAGTTGATCGAGCACATCGAATCGGCCGTCCGTGCGGATCTCAGGTTTTCCGACACTACGGGGCGTGATGAATAGCTCTGGGCTGCACACCAACCGGAACTTCATCCTGCTGTGGTCCGGTAGCGCGACGTCGCTGGTGGGATTCCACGGTGTCCGGATCGCCTACCCGCTGCTAGTTCTCGCCGATACCGGCTCGCCGATGGCGGCAGGGTGGATCGGGTTAGCCCTGAACCTGCCCGGGCTGATCTTTCAACTGCCCGCCGGAGCGGTCGCGGACAGTTCCCACCACATACACACGCTGATCCGATGCCAGTACATCGGTTTGGCCGCGACCGGCGTCGCGGCCATCTCGGCCGCGGCGCACCTGCCCCGTCTGTGGCTGATACTGCTTGCCACCGCGTTCATCGAGGGCAGCGTCTATGTCTTCGGCGGTCTGTGCGAACTCGGCGCGATCCGCGATGTGGTGTCAACCGGCCAGCGCCCCACCGCGTTCTCCTTCCTCGAAGCCGAACAACCGATCGCAATCCTGATCGGGCGAGCCACCGGTGCAGCGGTCTACGGTGTGACCCGCTGGCTACCGTTCCTCGCCAACGCCGCCTCGTACCTGTGCTGCTTAGTCACACTGAGAGTAATCCGCTCGAACGTGCCCGCACCCGAACCAGTCTGCGCTGAGACAGGCGGCCGCGCCAATATCCTCGACGGTATACGCGTTGTGTGGACCCAACCGTTCCTGCGAACATCGACATTGATCAGCGGGTTGTCGAACATCGTCATCCAGGTCGTGCTGCTGTTGATCCTGGTAGAACTACACAGCAACCGATACCCCGCATGGACTACCGGGCTGGTACTCGGCGCGGCAGGGATCGGTGGAATTCTCGGTGCGGCGGCCGCATCGTGGCTCACCGCACGCATTTCTCCTCGACGCCTCTACCGGGCATCGCTGTGGGCATGGACCGTCCTGCTTGTCCCGATGGCGCTGAGTACCAACCCTTCTGTGTTGGCAGCATGTTGGTGCGGAATCGGTGGGGTAGGCGTACTTACCAATGTGGCGTTGACGATCTACCGGGTCGAGGCGATACCCGAACACACGCTCTTGCGCGCTGTCGCGGCGATGGCACTTGTGTGTGAGGGCGCGGTCGCACTCGGCGCACTGACCGCAGGCTACCTGCTCACCGCAGCCGGGATCACACCCACACGATGGACGGTGCTCGGCGCGATGTGCACACTCGCCGCCTACGCCAGCACTCACACCGCAACAGCCAGCAAAGACGATCGTCGGTGTCGGCCAAGGGCCTCACACTGAGGTTTTCCCGCTTCCTTGGAGGTGATGATGTTCCCCCGGTTTCGGGGACTGTAAATACAACGGTCGGGTGGTCCGGGGTATCTCAACCCCGGGCTCCCACAGATCCGTGGTGACAGTCTCCCGTCATACGGCTCTTGTTGGCCTGGTCATCCGGCGACCGGTTTCACCCAGGCCCAGTGCGCGAAGTACCGCGGCGCGTGGTGCGCCGCTGGTAGCGCTCCAGTACCCCGGGCACCTGCTCACGAAAGGTGTTGCGACAGCCTATGGTTGGGCACACCAGCCGCCGCACCTGCACTCGCACGCGCACGACCGTCGAGCGGCAGGTCGACGACGGTGCGCTGATGGTAGCTGTGCACCTTGCCCGAAACAGCACCGCAGCCCGGGCAGGCCGCCGGGCCATCGGGGGTCCGGGCGCGTATCCCGATCCAGGAGCCCTCGTCGCTCACCTCCTCCACCAACAGTGGTGGCAACTCCGAAAAAATCAGGCTTACAGACACATTCACATCACCCACGGCACTTCGTGCCTCACACCAGCAATCACCACCGAAATTGAGACAGAGCCGCGATTCACGGCTTTATCAGTGCTGTAGATGGCGGAGGCGGGTGGGTCGTTCTCGGGCTTCGAGTTGGATGCGTTTAATGAGTTCTTGTGGGACCAGGGTGATGATGTCGTACCGCGTGGTGAGTGTGAGTTTGCGGAGGATGATGGAGACTTGTGTGTCGACGGTGCGGATGGAGCTGCCGCGGCGTGCGGCGATTGCGCTGTTGGCCCAGCCGGCGGCGACGAGTACGGCGATCTCGCGTTCGGCGGGTGAGAGGTCTTGCCAGCGCGAGGTCGCCGCGCGCCGGTCGGTGGTGGTGGCGTGGAGCAGGTCGTCGGCGGATCGGGTGCCCAGCATCAATGCGTGCAGGTCCGGCGATTCCACGCTCAGTTGCGCGCCGAGTTCCATTGCGGCGGCGAACCCATCCGCCCCGATTATTGATGTGACGAGTTCGGTGACGCGTTTGGTCTGCGCGGCGACGGTGGCTATGTTTTCGACGGTGATACCCATCGATCGGCACGATTCGGCCACGGCGCCGTGCAGGAGCGCGATTTCTGCGGCGGCGGTCTCCCAGTCGTCGCGGTGGGCGTCTTCTCGGGCGATGCGGTCGGCGAGGACGCGGGCGAGTGCTGCGACACCGAAGCGGAATATCCAGCTGGTCGTCCACGGATCGATGCCCGCTCTATACCGCTTCAGCACGGTGCGACCGACCTTCAATGCTTCATGCGGATCACCATGCAACAGCAGCGCGAGCATCCACGCCAACCGCGCCCAGGGATTCACCCAATCAGCGTTCTCTGATTCCGATTCCAAGACCCGATCAAGGTGCCGCCGAGCGACTTCCAGCGCGTGCTGTCCATCACCGGTGAGAGAACACGCCAGCGACTCGAACATGTCACTACGCCGCTGGCCCGCGAGGTCACCGGCCTCAGCGAATTTCTTTCGCGCACGAGCCAATACAGACGGCGCGTGGGGATCCGAACCGCGCAGCATGAGTTCGACACCCCAGAAGAATTCCAATTCCGCCGGCAGGCCGATGTCAGACCCTGGAGTATCACGCCAACCACGGGCCAGTCGCGAATCCGGCACACAGGCAGCCACACACTCATCCAACAACTTTGCCGCGTAGTCGTATTGCCCGTGCCACAACGCGAAGTGGCCGACATCCGCGAGCGCCGCGACCCGCAACCGCGTCGGTATCACCTCGATACCGCCAGCAGCTTCCACAGCGCGTTCGATCAACGCAGGCATCGCACGACCCGCATGGGAAATCACGAACGGAGCCCGCAACGAGATGAACGCACTCGCGGTCTCGACACCGATAACAGCTTCAGCAGGTGTGGTGAGGCCGGATTCGATACCGAGAAGAATATTGTCCCAAGCACCACGCGCCCACTCCAGCCAGTCACGCTGCCCAGGCCCCGACCAAATCGCTCGCCCAGACACGACCCTGTCCCGATAATACCGCCGCAGCCGCGCCAGCAACTCCGCCTCGCTCGGCCCCCCACCACGCAGCCGCAGCTGGCCGGAGACGAACACACGCACACTTTCGAGCAGAAAATACCGCACCGTGGCGGACGCGATATTCACCGACACCAGCGACCGCTCCACCAACCTCTCCAGCAAGGACTCGATCTCCTCCGCCGGCAGGCACTCATCCGCACACACCGCCACGATGGCATCCGGTTCGGCGCCGCCGCTTCGCGTCACATCGTTATGCACCTCGAAACCCGCCGCGAACACCGACATACGGTCGAGCAACAACTGCTCAGCGCCCGAACACAAATCATAGGACCAGGCAATCACATCACGAACACCACCATGACGCTCTTCAACTCCCATCTTAGCCCCGTGCGACCACTGCATACGCCTGTCATCGGAATCACCACTCAACTCCCGGCGCACCACCCCCAACGGGCGATGCCGCAACCGCGCCGCAGCCAACCGGATAAACAACGGATTATTGTCGCTATGCCGACAAATCTCCTCGGTCACAGCCAACTGCTCAGGATCATCCGAAACCGGCCGACCGATGATCTTCGCCCGCCGCCGAAACAACTCCACGGCATTGGACACCGTCAACGGCCGAACAGTCAGAATATGCTCATCGACCCACCCCACCGGTTCCCGGCTCGTCGCGATAACCGTCAGCCCAGGTACCGCCTGCAGCAAACCCACGATAAGAGGCCCCACCGCATCCAGTACATGCTCGCAATTATCCATCACCAGCACCGCCCCACGCCCCCGCGGCCGATCATCACCAGCCAACACCCCCTCCACGCACTTCCGCACCGACCGACCCGAAACATCCACCACCCCGGTCGACCGCATCACCTCCTCAGCGATCACATCGACATGCGCGCCACGCACCAAGCGAGCCAACCCAACCCAATAGACCGGATTCGGACGACGCCCGTGCCGGCGCAACGCCTCGACCACCAACCTCGTCTTACCAATACCACCAGGCCCAACAAGCGTGACCAACCTCGCCGTCTCACACCGCAACCAATCATCAATCTGCCGCAACTCCACATGCCGCCCCACAAACTCACTGGTCAAAGCAGGCGCACCCGCACCACCCAGCTCCACAGCAGAACCAACACCCAAATGATCCCAAGCACACGAAGGCGCCCCACCTTCGGCGTGAACCGACCACATACGAGCGGGCTCGGAACAATCTGTTTTGGAGGTCATACATCCTTCTTTCGCCGTCGCAGACCTAAATGAATTCAAGCCAGCGCTGGCAAGGGCCAGGAGGGCCATTCCGGCTAGAATGGGGGCGAAACCGGACAGGGATGGGTGATGTGGCAAACCGTGCCGATATGCGATTGCATGAGGCGGTCATACCGCCCCTCGTGCTGACCGGGGTTGTGGAGATCGGACAGCGTGAAGGGCTGCCCACTGTGTCTTGGTTCGCGGGTACGGGCCTCGATCCCAATCTGTTGGTGACCTCCCCGGAGTTGAAGGTGTCGTACCAGCAAGCCGCGACGATCCTGCGCCGGGCCGTGCGTGCGATGCCGGATAGGCCATTGGGCATGCAGGTTGGGATGCGCGACGTACTATTGACGTTCGGCATGCTGGGTATGGCGATGCGCTCGTGCGTCACTACCGCCGACGCGATGGCGGTTGGACTGGAACTGCACCAAGCCTCTGGCAGTCTGGTCGATCTCGAAGCTGAACTGTTCGATCATGAAGTCGCGCTCCGTCTGCGCGAGCGCGCGCCCGAGCCACGTCTGATCGCGTTCCTCTGTGAAGAGGTCCTGTGCAGCACAGTCGTCTTCCTACGCACCATGCTGGGCGCGGGCTGGTCGCCCACGAGGATTGAACTCTCCTATACCGCACCGAAGTACGCGCACGACTATCGCAGGTTCTTCCACTGCCCGGTCTGGTTCGGCGCCGACGCCAATCGGTTGGTCTTTCCCGTCGCCGACCTGGATCGGCCGTTCCCCACCCCCAACGATCCCATTCGTGCCGTCGCGATCGACGCGTGCCGCCGACTGCTGGACATCGACAGCACTCGCCCTGACGTCGTCATGGCCGTGGAATCGCTGCTCGATCACAATCTGCGGCATCCCATGACCATGGCCGAAATCGCTCAGCGCCTGCACATCACTGAACGCACGTTGCGCAGGCAACTCGCCAGTGCTGGAGAACGATTCCACAGTTTGCGCGACCGTGTGCGCGCGCGGCGAGCGACGTATCTGCTGCATGAGTCGACGCTGACGATCGAGGCGATCGCCCGGGAGGTAGGTTTCGGCGACGCCCGAGGGTTCCGCCGAGCCTATATCCGCTGGACCGGGCACCCACCACGTAAAGAAAGAGACTAGAACCCGGCATTGCAGTTGATTCCTCGGGTTCACCTCGAGCAAAAGTGATAATTGATCCGACACCCAGTGGCCCGCAGACCGCCTGTAAAAGCTCCACTAGAAATAAAAACACCGCGAGCAATCGAGCCGGCGCGCTCCGGCCCGCGATAATAGGGCGTGACAAATCTTTTCATATGGTGGGTCGATTACCGGGCCTCGTGACGCGGGCGAATATCGGGCTCCCGTCGCCCGATGCTCAGGAAATTGACGCGCAATTCTCTAGGTGCGAGTGACGCCCCGAGCAGTTCGCACTCGCCCTTGTGCTGCCGAGGAAGTCGGCATGTAAAGCACGTTCGGGCCCGGAACACATGGCCTCCGGTGATCGAGGTGTCAGGAGATGTTGTCGAAACTTGTGGGTGAGGAGTTGGCAGATTTGCGTGCGTTACTGACCGGCCGCTTCTGAGGTGCGTTTGACCGAGATCAGGGGTGCGTGAATCCCGGCTTCTCGTAGTGGGAGTGGCGTTTCTCCCAGCTCGCCAAATGTTTTGAATCCGTACCGCTGATAGTGCTTGACCGCTGTGGTGCCGGCGACGACTTGGGCGTAGACATCGACGTCTCCCAGCCGGTTGAGCGCCGCGTGAATCAGGTCTCGACCGACTCCGGCGCCATGCCAATTCGGGTGTACGTACCAAGCATTCACCTCTCCGGCGCCATCGCCGCGTGTGGAGACCCAGATGAATCCTGCGACCGTATTGTCGGAGGTACGTGCCACCAACAGTCCCGGCTCGCCCGAGGTGGCCAGTCGGGACCAGTCCGCGATCTTCCGCGGTCCCAGATCGCCCAGCAGGAAGTCATCGAGGTGCTCTGCCGCCCCAGGGAGATCACGGTAAGCGACTCTTGATGCCAGCACATGCGCACGGGCGATGCCGGGGCCGTCGTTTGTGTGCACGGGGCCGACGGTTGCGAGCCCGGTTTCGTCCAGGCTCGTGTTCAAATATTTTGTTGGCAGTCGATCGGGGATATTGGCGATCGCGGGCCGAGAAGGTGCACCGGCAGAGAGCGTCGGCCGTGCTGCTCCGGGCTCTGCTGTGTTGGTGATCATCTCCGCGGCCCGGATATCGGCCTCGTTGTTGGTCTTTGCCACCTGTTCGGCTGCTGCGCTGAGACCCTTGATGGATTTCGCGTCAACCCTCGCTCTCCTAGTCAACATATCGGTCAGAGCCGTTTGGATTTGTCTGAGTAGCTGGATGGCTCTGTTTTCCAATGACCAACTCGATTTCGTTGATACGGCCCGATTTCGCTGTGGGAAGTGCTGGTGAGGCGACTACGGTTCGTTTGCCTCGGCCGACCGAGATGTGACGGTGTCCGTCCTTCCCAGGATTGCTCAGCAAGCGTGATGAAGGTCTCAAGGGCGGCACCAGGCAGCAGGTGGGCCCACGATTCGTGCGATTTCGCGGAACCCGTCGCTGCTGGCGATGAGTTCCTTGCGGCCGTCCGCACGCACGCCGGTCATCACCAGCGGGCACAGTTTCTCCTGTTCCGGGCGGACCTTCAGGTGGATACCGTCCACCCACGAATACATGTAGTTTACGTTCGAAAAGTCCCGGACAGCAGAGCCTTTCGTCTCGTCCCGCCATTGCGAGGTGAGCCGGTTGATTGCCGAGGCCGACAGGCCCGATCCGGTGGCCAGGAACTGCTGCAGTGCCGGTGCGAAGTCGCCGGTGGACAGCCCGTGCAGATACGGCAGCGGCAGCACCTCGCTGATCTACGGTGAACACCGGCACCAAGCCGGGCAGGATCGCCGAGGAGAACCGTTTGCGCTCACCGGTATCCGAGGGATTGTTCGACGATCCAGCGTCCGGCGGTCACCTTGTCGCAGGTGCTGCGGCGGGGGTGTAACCGGTGATACGTCGTTGCCGCAGTTGGGTGTAGATGCTGGGGTAGTCGTGGCCCTTGTCCGCGATCGGGGTGTTGACCGTGTCGCTGCTGCGGTCACCGAAGGCTCTTATCGCCCTGTTGGGTAGCGCATTGTCCACCTGTTATCGCGGGCGGTTCCGCATACGGTAGCGGCGATCAGGGGTGGCAGCGGCGGCGGTCATGGCCGTGGACGTTGAGTAGCCGCGTGTATGCCGAGCACGGCGAAACTGAGTAATACTTCAGTTGCCAGAACTCGCTCGATCAGCCCGGCGATACCGTGTTCGGCGCCGTCGGCGGTCGGTGTGAAGGTGGCGAAGAAGGCGACTATGAGTAGCAGTGTCAGTGGCCCTGCGAGTTGGAGCCAGGCCCCGATCGCGCGCCACTGTGGGTGGTGACGTAGGTAACTGCCTGCGAGTGGGAAGCCGATGACCGGCACCCCCGCCGCGAGGAGAAATCCGAGGGTGTGAGGAATAACGAATCGCAGGGTGAAGACGCCGTCGATGATCATGCCAACCCCCGCAGCGGAGAGTAGGGCGATCGACCAGGCTCGTTTGCTAGATGTGCGATCGGGAATGGCGCGGAAAACGCCGAGCACGCCGATGATCAGCAACGTGCCCGAAAGGACGAATGCGGTATTCATCCAGGGGGCTGTAGTGCCGATACCCAACCCGCTGACGGGTTGGCTGACCGGAGAGTAGTGAGTGTAAGTGTGGTCGAACAGGGTGTATCCCGTGCTCAGGAATCCCAGCACGATCCAGGCCACAGTGAACAGAATCGGGCCGGCGACGGCTGCCAATGGCAGTATCCGCTGTCGGGGCGCGGTTGCAGTCGGGTCGGTCGACGGCTGGGGCAGTGTGGACATGTCTCGCTCTCCAACTTCGAGGTTCCGGATCGGCGCTAGGTCGGTGTGTTCGGTCTCAGCGGGCAGCTTGTCGGTCGTCCCAGTGGATGTGGTGGTGATAGATGTCGCCGAAGGCTTTGCTGCGGACCGTCATTCGCAGGAGGTGCGGCATCATCGCGTCCCGGATCGCGGCGGCGACGGGGCCGGCGGCCTTGCTGCTGTTGACGCGAGCGGCCCATCGGACGATCGCCTGCACGCGGGGTTTGCGCTCGGCCTCGAATCGGGCGAGCGCCGCCGGAACGTTGTGGTTGTCGCGCAAGCATTGGGCAAGCACGACGGCGTCCTCGATTGACAGTGAGGCGCCTTGCCCCGAGGTGGGAGACGGGGCGTGGGCCGCATCGCCGATGACCACGATTCGCCCGCGGTGCCAATGCCGTAGCTTCGGCACAGTGTGGATTGCCGTCAGTGCGCCGATCTCGGGACTGGCTTCGATCAGCGACAACGCCGGTCCGCGATCGTCGGCGAACAGTTCGTTCAGCCGTGCGCGGCGCTCGTGTTCGGTCTCGGCGGCCACCGTGCGCCGATCGAGTTCGCGACGGTGCGGCACATTGGCGAACCACCAGGTGACACCGTCGAGGGCCGTGGCGTATCCGAAGAACCCGCGGCGACCGAAGATCATCTCGTAACTGCCGTCGGTGACAGTGATTCCGGCGTGTTGCGCGTATCCGCCTGTGGTGAGCAGGCCCGAGTACACCGGGTTCGGCGCGGCGGGATCGATGATTCCCCGCACCGTCGAATGCACCCCGTCGGCACCGATCAGCACGTCCGCAATCGCTTCGGTGCCATCGGCGAACCGTGCCCGTACCTCGGTGCCGATCTGCTCCGTCTGGACCAGTCGCTTGCCGTATTCGATCCGGATGCCGCGGGCTGCCGCTTCCCGATTCAAGCCCACGTACAGGTCGGCCCTCCGCAGCGTGCGGGAGACGGTGCCGTCGCGCAGCGGGAGCCCTGTGCTGCTGTAGCCGAGGAGTTTGCCTGCGCTGTTGCGCAACGCGATACCGGGGGTGGGGAAGCCCAGATCCATGGCGACGTGTGCGGCATCAAGAGTCCGCAATGCGTCGATGCCGTTGCTGCCCAACGTCAGGAACGCTCCAATCCCTTCCGCGCTGTCGCGGTGCGCCTCGTAAACCACCGCCTCGATGCCCGCCTTCTGCAATGCAATCGCGGTTGCTGCACCAGCGATACCGCCACCGGCCACGATGGCCGTCCGTGCGCCTGTCATCGAACTCCCCGTCTATTAGTTCATCCCAACTAGCCAATACAAACCAGTTGATATCGACTAATACTAGACGACTGTGGGTAGTCGATGTCAACTACTGTGGTCCCCAATATGGAGAGGCACGCTTCGGTCGGAAGGAGACAGGTTCATGGCGCATCGGCGGAAGGTGTCCAACCCGCTGGGACTGGTGGTCATGGCGTGGTTGCTGAACGGACCCGCGCACCCGTACGAGCTGGCTCGGCGGCTCGAAGAAACTCGAGCCGACCGGCACGTCAAATACACCCGCGGGTCCCTGTACATGGTCATCGACCAGTTGACCCGCGCGGAATTCATCGCTGAACAGGGCACCGTCCGTGACAGCCGATGGCCGGAGCGGACCGTCTACGCGCTTACTGAGGCCGGCCGCGCGGAATACCTCGACTGGATGCGTATGCTGCTGGCGCACCCGCAGAACGAGTACCCCCGATTCGGGGTTGCCCTGTCGCTGCTGGCCGGCCTGCCACCCGCCGAGGCAGCCGACCTGCTGACCACCCGGCAAGACGCCCTGGCCGCCACCCTCGCGGAACTGCGTGCCGAGGGCACGACCGCTCGAGCCAACGGGCTGCCCTGGATATTCCTGATCGAGGACGACTACCAGATAGCGATCCTCGAGGCCGAACACGCCTTCGTCGGCAGGCTCATCCAGTCCTTGTCGGACCCCGACTACCAGGCACTGTGGAAGCAATCGCGGGACGACTCCGCCATCGACAGTACGAACCGGCAATGAGCGCGGAACCGGTTCCTCGTCGAATACCAGCTGAACCCGATGGCCCTGCTCCGATTGTCCAACGGCGCAGGCCCGACCCAGGTTGCCACGACGGCCGCCCGCCAGATCTCTTCTCTGCCGGGCCGGGTGGCAAGGCAGCGCCGACGAGCAGCACCGGCGCACAAGCCGACGACAGGGAGTAGAAGTTTGTCCACCAGCGACCGAAGGCATGCTTCTGCTTGCGCCGCACTATGTCAGACAGAACGCTCGCAGCACCCGATGACATGCGGCAAAGAGCAGACCGTTGCTGAGCAGCAACAGCCGCTGGGTACCGTCTTCGGCGACTCGATGCACACAGCAATGACCGGGGCTGGTCAGGAAAAGGTTTGCCGACATTCGACATCGGCGCGGCGCCCGACGCAGACCGACGGCAGGTCGTGGTTGTTCACCGTAGTTCGTAGAGTTCGTAGTCCAGTCGGCTGCGGTCTGCCTTGAAGATGCTTTTGCCGGCAGCTTGTATGTCGTTGAGCCAGTCGTAGCGAGGGTCGGCGGTGTCGGACGAAGCAACGATCGCGGTCGAGGGCTGTTGAGGGATGAGGCGTATCGGCCGAAGTAGCGGATGATTAGCAGCGCGCCGTCGTGGGTTTCGATGCTGAGACGGACATCGGACAAACCAAGTTTCTGGCGGACATGGTGAACCGGTCCGCGCTGCTGGTGCCGATCAGTCGGCCGGAGAGCCGACCGGTCAGCTGGGTGGCGGCGATCTCGGCGATCGAGGCTTAGATGTTGCGGGTCATGAGGTTGTTGACGCCCGCAACAGGGGTGAGCTGAAGGGGACGGGCCTTCCGGCGGCAGGATGGAAAACGCCAATCCTCCGCC
>NZ_JBITBU010000041.1:0-21036 GCF_044452545.1 Nocardia sp. NPDC051900
CGCCCCTCCCGCGCCGCGGTTCCGGTCGCTCCTCGAGCCGGCACCGGGCACGGCGTGAGCGAAGCGCCTCGCGGCCTGCTGTACCACCGGTACGAACTCGACGATCACGGCATCGTGCGCTCGGCCATGATCATCCCGCCTACCTCGCAGAATCAGGCAGTGATGGAGGACGATCTGCGGCGCGTCGTCTCCGACCACCTCGACCTCGATGACGCCGCGCTGGCCACGATGTGCGAACGCGCGATCCGGAACTACGACCCGTGCATATCCTGCTCAGCCCACTTCCTGGACCTCGACGTGGTGCGCCGATGACCGAACCGTGGGCCGTGGTCATCGGCGTCGGCAACGAATACCGCGGAGACGACGGGATCGGTCCGGCCGTCGCCTCCTAGGTCGGAGGACTCGGCATTGCGGAGTTCGAGTGATCCTATCGGGCAGTGAACCAACGAGCATCGTCATACCTGGCGGGTATGGACCTCGCCGTGGTGATCGACGCGGTGCGGTGCGAGCCGTTGGTCCACGGAGACGTCGCAGGGGTGCTCGGTCCTGGGCCTGGTCGTCGTCGCCGGTGCACCACCGGCCCGGCGGGGTAGCGGCGCGACCGTCGATGTGCGTGCCACAGCCGGTCTATGCCGCAGGTACGGCACTCGATGAGGGAGCACATCAGCGCTGTTTCTCGGGGCCTGCGACGGTGGGCGGGCCGTGGCGTGGGCGTTGCAGCACGGCGAATCCGGGAGTTGTGGCCGCGGCGGGGCGGCTTTTGTCATCTCTGGTCGGTGTTCCCGTCCATGCCTCCGCGCGCTGTTTGATACCGCGCAGCATCTTGCGCTCCATCACCAGACTGGCCACCATCACGAGAACGATGACGACGCGCGTGAACGTGGAGGCGCCCGTCAGCGCAATGCGATTGCGGCTCACGAGCCGAGTCGCCGCGCCCATTGGATAGAGGCTGAATTCCCAGATCCAGCAGGCGTCTTCGGAAGTGAAGACCAATGAGCGTTCATGTTCGAGGATCGCGACACGCATACGCGCACCGGTCTCGCCGACCGGGAAACTTTCTCCGACCGTTAGGTTTTGGAACTCCGGTAAGATCTCGTCGGCGCTGTGCATATCGACGCCGAGCAGGTTCTCGACCCAGTCGTAGGTATACGCGCCGCCGCGGCCGGGGCCCAGCTGAACCAGCCACGGCCAGATCGCGTCGGCGCCCGCGCAGATCGTGATAGCGCGAGTCGAGACGATATCGGCGTCCACCAGTAGATCGTCACCGGGCATGACCCGCGCGATCTCTTCCCCCGAGGCTCCCCAGGTCAACCATTTGGTGCGCAACCGGTGTCCGGTCGGCAGTCCTATTGCTGATCGAACGGTTGCGGCAAGCCTCAGCGTATCCATGATGTCCGACTTCTCCTCGAATTCGAGACGTGCACGTGCGACGGTGACCAGCGACGACACTGGCCTAGCGGAAGCGGACGGAGCGCGGCGATGGACGAGCTCGATCCTGCTATCGGGCGGATCGGAGAATTTCCAGGACCTCACTGAGCGGTCGGCGTGCAGTTGCCGGAGCGTTCGACTCCGATTCGGGTGCGATACCAACGCGAATCAACGCCTGGGGCAGGCCGGAGTGGCCGGTCAACTCCCGGACCACGGCACGGCTGCTCGGCACCTCGGTCAGGTGGGTCAACGGACAGGTCGCGAACCCGGCGAGCGTGCACTCCAGTAACACCGTGGACAGCACCTCCCCGCAGCGCACCAGGTCCTCGGGTGTGTCGCGGCCGGTGGACAGCACGAGAATCACCGAGTGGTCCTCGGTGATTTCGCCGCGCCGGTCGCCGCTGGTGGTCGGGAACTTCCGGCCCACGCTGACTCGCTGCCGTTCCTCCTGGGAGATCAGCGCGTCGCTGGGCACACCCGCGTCGCCGATCGTGTGCCCGGTCCACCACTGCAGTTCGGCGTGGTATCCGGCATCGTAGCGGCGGAGCGCAGCGCTCATCTCCGAGGCGCGTGCGAGGCTGGGGCGGCAGTCGTCACCCAGCACATCGAGTGTGGCGTCGATGGGATCGAAGGTCGACCGTAGGACCTCTTCGAAGTCGGGCCATCCGATCGGCGCCTGGAACGGCAGCCGGTCGGTGTGCCGCCGCGGGATGGCGTCGGCGCGAGCACGGTCGCCGTCGGTAATGATGGGAGCCCGGTCGAACGTGATATTGGCCAGGTGTTCGCGGCGGTTCGGATCTGGGAAGCGTGCGACGTGGATGCGCCAGCCCACCGCGGCCATCGCAACCCTCAGATGGTCCAGCGCGATTCCGCAGCTGATCAGCATCTGCCTGCCGGATTTGTCCGTCGCCGGAAGCATGCGTTCGGGTACAGCGAACAGCCGCAGGACGTCGCCGTCGAATGTCCAGTGCCAGGGTTGGCTGTTGTGCAGCGACGGCGCCCGCCCGGCGAGCGATACGGCCTTCTCGATGGTTTCCCCGGGCGGTGGCTGGTTCATACCGTCACGGTAGGGATCGAGAGGCGATGTCCGGAGGAGTCGTAGGTCCCGAATCTCACCGCAGGTTGTCCCCAGTCGGCCGAGTGTGCCGGGACCGGTCCCGACGAGCAGTTGCGCGCCGCGCAGCACCGGGATCGGCGGGCTGCCGTCGGCGCCGACGGCGACAGGTCCGTCGGTGCGGGCACGTGCTGACTCGGCCGCACATTGGGCAGCCGCTGAGACGGCCACGGCTATGAGCATCGGACGCACGGACACGGAACCGCTGGTGTGTCGAGCGCAATGCGGTCGCCGACCACTTCCGATGGTCATCCATCCTTTGCGAACACAGATCTGCGTCGGTGCACCGTCAGGTGTGGTGCCTCCTTCGGTCGAGTTCGGTGTGCGCAATCCGGCCCGCCCACGCCCGAGCGCGGTCCAGCTCGCCCGGTATGAGCGGGCCGGTCGTATCGTCGACAAGAAAATCCACCGGCTGATCGGCGAGCGAATAGCCCAAGCGGCACAGCCGTTTTCCGATACCGCGTGCGGCCGAGCCCGGCAGCCAGGGCGGTTTGGCGACCTTCGTGCCGAAGGCCAACGCGCGGTGGCCCGGCGATACCGGCAGTGCGGCCGCGAGCCATTCCCGTACCCCGAGGTCGGTCGCGATCGGAGCATCGGTGAGCTTGGCGGCATCGCGACGCGTCTGCGAGCGGCTGAGCCCGAAGGCGTGAGTAGGGGCGCCGACCACGAGCAGGTTCACCGTCGCACACACCTCTGCCGCCGCCACCACGTTCACGACTTCTACTTCGGCATGCTCACGCAGTCCCTGTTCGATGGCTTCCGCGATCGCGGCGGTGTTGCCGAACATCGATTCGTAGACAATTCGCGCGCGCATGACGATGTTCTCCTCTGCGCTGTATCAGGTGAAGGACTCCGACGGTAGGGCGGCGGAGAGAGGCCGCGACAGAGTCGAACCGATCATCGCCATGGGACTTTCGCCATGGCGTGCGGCGACCATGACCAGCGCCCAACCGTGTTCCATCGGACCCAGGGCCTCGATGATTCTCTTTCGCTTTCGATGACGCCCGAGTACCCGCCCGGGGAGCGACCGCGTGTTCGCCAGCTGACGGAGGCCGGGTCAATACCCGACGTCGCGGCGGCGAAAACCGGCGACAGCGATCAGCAGCGCGGCCGAAGCGGTCAAGATGATCAGGACTATGGGCGTGGCGGTGACGGGGTGCAGCGGGGCTTTCGGAAGGTGGGTGAACGGTGAGGCGTCGTCGAACCAGTCGGGCAGATCGAAAGCAGTCGTGAAGAGCAACGCCACGGCGCAGTAGGCGAAGGCGGCCCATGCCACGGCTACAGCCGCTCTCGGAGCCCAGCCGACGCCCAGCGCCGCGACGGCGATCACCGACCAGACCGCTGGTAGGTACGCCAGCGCCACCCCGGACATGCGCAGCGCCTGTCCGAAATCGGAGATCGTCAACCCATAGGTCACACCGACGGCGAAACCGCCGACGGCCAGTATGAGTGCGCCGCCCCCCAAAGCGATGGCGAGATGGCTCGCCAACCAGCGATACCGGCTGACCGGAGCGGCCAGCAGCGACTCGGCCCGTCCCGCGGTCTCCTCCCCACGCGCGCGCAGCACACTGGCGACGCCGAACGCGGCAGTGAGCAGCGCGACGATCGACACCGTCAGGGACAGATACGAGTTCACCGCGTCGGCCGCACCGCCGGGAAGGTAGGCGGCGATTTCGGGGTTGTCGGCCAGGTAGTCGTCGATGCTCTCGGTGAACGAGCCGTAGGCGGCCCCCAGCGCGAACACGCCCACGGCCCATCCGGCCAGCGAACCGCGCTGCAATCGCCAGGCCAGGCCCAGCGGCGAGCCCAGCGCCCAGGACGCCGTCGCGCGCCCGGTGCCGTAGGGAAGGAGTCCGGCGCCGAAGTCGCGCCGGTCCAGCAGAGCTAAGGCCAAAGCGGTCAGCGCGACAGACGCGGCGGCGAACAGCAGCAGCGCCCACCAGCGGTCGCCTGCGTAGGGGTAGCTGCGCTGGGCCCACCCGATCGGCGATAACCAGGAGGTTGCCCCGCTGCCCACATCGCCGATCGCTCGCGCCACGTAGGCGGCCGCCACAGCCAGCCCGACCACCCCGTAGACGCTGCGCGGATTCTCGAAGATCTGCGCGGCGACGGCGGTGACAGCGGCGAACGTGACGCCCACGCCCCCGGTGACCACGCCCAGCAGGAGTGAGCCACCCGCCGGAAGTCCAGTTCCGACGGCGGCGGCGAAGAGCACCAGAACGACGGCGATATCGGCCAGCCCCGCCAGTGTCAGCGCGGCGACGGCGGGAGCCCGGCGCCCCACCCGCGCCGAGCGGAGCAGTTCCGCTCGCCCGGTCTCCTCGTCCGAGCGAGTATGCCTGCCGACCAGGAACATGTTCATCAACGCGACCACGACCGCCAGATACGCGAGTATCTCGAAAACGATCTCTCCGCCAATGCTCGTCAGCAATTGGGTCGGCCCGCCCATGGCGACGGCAGCAGCACTGGCACTCACCGTCTCACGCAGCTGCCCTAGTTTCTGCGGTGTGTCATAGAAGCGCTGACTACCGACCGACTGTAAGGCGAGCAGCGCGGCGGCGCCGAGCAGCCAGCACGGCAGCGAGAACCGCTCGCGCCGTAGCGCGAAGTACAGCAGCGTGCCTGCCCCAGAAAACTGTGCTCGCGGTATCGGTCGCGAAATCGTCGTGCTCACCGGTTCTCCTCCCTTGAAGGGGCCGAAGCGGCGCGGTAGTGGCGCAGGAAGATGTCCTCGAGTGTGGGCGGCGTGCTGGTCAGGCTGCGCACGCCGAGATCGGCGAGTACGCGTGTCACGGCGTCGAGGTGAGCAGTGTCGACGTCGAACCGCGCCCGAGTGCCGTTGCGGACGAGGTCGTGTACGCCCATCACCGCATCCAGAGCCGTCAACGGCCGGATAGTCTCGACGGTGATCGTGGTGCGGGTCAGATGCCGCAGCTCGGACAGGGTGCCGCTTTCCACGGTGCGCCCGCGCCGGATGATGCTCACCCGATCGCACAGTGCCTCCACCTCGGCCAGAATGTGACTGGACAGCAGGACGGTCCTGCCCTCGTTCTTCGATTCGGCAATGCAGCGCTGAAATTCGGCTTCTTTGAGCGGGTCGAGGCCAACGGTCGGTTCATCGAGCAACAGCAGTTCCGCGTCGGAGGCCAGCGCCGCGACGAGCGCGACCTTCTGCCGGTTGCCCCTCGAGTAGGCACGCGCCTTCTGGTGTGGATCGAGATCGAATCGCTCCAGCAATTCGGCGCGGCGGCGCTGGTCGATGCCGCCGCGCAGACGGCCCATCAAGTCGATGACCTCGCCGCCGGTGATACCGGGCCAGAGGAGGACCTCACCTGGCACGTAGGCCAATCGTGCGTGCAGGGCGACCGCGTCCGACCACGGATCACCGCCGAGCAGCCGCACCGTCCCGGAATCCGCACGCAGCAGTCCCAGAAGAATACGAATCGTCGTCGTCTTGCCCGAGCCATTCGGCCCCAGAAACCCATGGATCTCACCGGTACCTACGGTCAGGTCCAGTCCGTCGAGCGCCTTCGCGGGACCGAACGATTTCCGCAGGCCGGCGATAGATATTGCAGGCTCGGTCATCGCGGCGACCCCTCCACCCGGCTCGGCCGGATTGCCTCGCCGAACGCGGGTCCGATCCGATCCGCCAACCTGATGTCCTCGTTTTTCCGCACGGCTTCTCCTTCACTCGCTGCTTGTGGGCTATATCAGCGCGCGGCGGCACGGCTCACGGGCGGAGCAGGACATCGACTTGAAGTCCGAAGGCCGAATCTCCCGCACGCGGTCGGCGGCCGGATGGCCGCTGTGCCTTGATGCCGGGACCCGGGCTCTATCGATGTACCCGGCTCTGGGGATCTCATCAGCGCGGGCTATGGCAGCCGTGGAGCCGTCGGTCGTGCCAGGTCGCCGACCCCGGCCGTGGAATTGCTGTCACGCAGCTGTTGTCGATACAGCTGCGCGATGTGCTCGCAGCGGCCGGGTCCGGTACCGGTTGTGGCGAGCGCCGCAGTCGCCGCCGCGATACCCAGACGCACGGCGTCGGCCAGTTCGTATCCGCGGGCGAGTCCCACCGTGACGCCCCCGACCATTGCATCGCCGGCCCCGATACCGCTGCGCACCCGCGCCGGGATCGGCGCGAACCATTCGTGCGATTCCCGCGTCACCACAAGGGCGCCGGCGGCGCCGAGGGACAGCAGCACGATCTCCGTCATTCCGGCGGTGATGAGGCGGCGGGCTTGCGCCAACTGCTCGGGGCGGTCGAGCAGCGGATGCCCGGCGTAGTCGCCGAGTTCCCGCACGCTCGGTTTGATCAGATGGACGCCCCGGTGCACATTGCGCAAAGCGATACCGGACGTATCCAGCACCACACGGACATCGAGGTCGCTGACAAGATCGGTGAGGATTTGGTAGAAGTCCGCGGACGCACCTGGCGGGAGGGTGCCGCTGGCCACGAGGCAGTCCGCGCCGAGCGCTGCCCGTTCGACCTCGGCCAGGCAGCGATGCTGTTCCGGATCGGTCAGCCGAGGGCCCGGAAAGACGAACCGATACTGCTCGCCGCTCGACGTTTCGGTGACCGAGAGACTCTCCCGGGTCGATTCGGCCACCGGCACCGGCCGCGGCGGCACTCCGGTATCGCGCACCAACTGCTCCAGCAGTCGGCCGGGCGGGCCGCCCGTAGGAAACACCGCCGTCACCTCGACACCCAGTTCGGCCACCGTGCGCGCGACGTTGATGCCGCCGCCGCCAGGGTCGTAGCGTGGTGCCGCGCAACGCATCTTGTCCGTCGGCACCACCTTTGCCACCCGCGTCGCGAGATCGATCGCGGGGTTCATCGTCAATGTCACGATCCGGCCCACCGAAGCCTCCTCGATGCCGCCCCACCCCTGAAAAGTTCAGTCCCGGCCCGGGCGCCTGCCCGTCGGGGAACTCGCCTGGGTCCGGTACCGAATACTCTGCACACTCGGGGACGACCGGAGCAGAGTCGCCCGCCCCTCGGGCGCTGGGACCTAGGTCATAAGACCGAACTAGGCACGGCATTTGCGAGCCCTCCTGCCATCGCCCGGCCCCAGGCCCCGAGATGGCTCGGACGCCACTCCCACTATCGCGGCGGTTTCGGCAGCTGCGGCAGCGCCGTGGCCGCACCGAGTTCAGCGGCACGCACATGCTTGCTGGATGCGAAACCCAATTGCGTATCGGACAGACGATGAAGGACGAAGGTCCTTCGGATAAGGGTCTTCGTCAACGGTCGCCGCCGGACGCCACTGAACAGACTGAGTGGTATGGGTATGGCCCGTTCCGCTCCCCTGCCGACAACGCGCAGGGTATCAGCCGATCCACACTCGGGGCGCAACCGAACCGGCGCGCGCGATCGCCCTATGTGGTCGGCGGTGGACGAAGGCAGCGACTGATGGACGCGCGCGAATCCCATATGTCGCAGTCGGACCTGTTCTCCTGGAACATGGAACGTGACCCGGTCCTGCGCTCGACGATCGTGTCGGTGCTGATGCTCGACGCCGAACCGGACCTGGATCGACTGGCGCGCACGATGGAGCGCGGCAGCCGCCTCGTGCCCAGGTTGCGGCATCGGCTGATCGCCGCGCCGTTGGGCTTCGCCCCGCCACGGTGGGCACTGGATCCGGATTTCGACCTATCCTGGCATCTGCGGCGATCCGCGCTACCGGAACCGGCGGACATGTCCGCGGTACTCGAATTCGCCCGCACCGAGGCCATGACCGGATTCGACCCGGCCCGCCCGCTGTGGCGCGCGACGATGCTGTGCGGCATGGCGGCCGGCGAATGTGCCCTGGTGCTGACGGTGCACCACAGTCTCACCGATGGTATCGGCGGAATCCAGATCGCCACGGCGCTGCTGGATTTCGACCGCGCGGGCACCGACCGCGGTCTACCGTCCGAGCCGCTGGGCGACCGTGCGGGCGCGCTGCGCGACATCGTGGCATGGAACCTGTCGGTCGGCTCGGATCTGCTCGTCGGCGGTGTCCGTTCGGCGCCGCCGATCGCTCGGCGAGCGCTCGGCAATCCTGCCCGGGCGTTGCGCGAGGGCGCGGCGTTGGCGGGGTCGCTGGTTCGTTTGGCCCGGCCCATCACCACCACGCTTTCCCCCGTGATGACCCGGCGCAGCCTCGGTCGCCGGCTGGCGGTGCTCGACGTGCCTCTCGAACGATTGCGGGACGCCGCCCGGACCGCGGGCTGCACCCTGAACGACGCGTTCCTCACCGCGGTCGTGATCGGATTGCGCGGCTATCACAGCGGCCACGGCGCGGAACTCGACCAGCTGCGGGTGACAATGCCGATCAGCCTGCGCACCCCCGACGACCCACTCGGCGGCAACCGCATCACACTCGCTCGTTTCGCCCTGCCGGTCGCCATCGCCGACACCACAGACCTCATGCACGCCATCGACGCTGCGGTCGCGGGCTGGCGACGCGAACCGGCGATACCGCTGTCGGGTGCCGTCGCGGCGACGCTGAACCGACTGCCTGCCGGGCTGCTGACCGGCCTGCTCAAACATGTCGACTTCGTCGCCTCCAACGTCCCGGGCTCCCCCGTGCCGCTCTACATCGCCGGGGCGCGCATCGACCGCATGTACGCCTTCGGGCCCACCATCGGCACGGCCGTCAATGTGACCCTCACTTCGCATGCGGGCACGTGCTACGTCGGGATCAACACCGACACGGCGGCGATCCCGGACACCGAAACCCTGACCGAGTGTCTCGCCGCAGGCTTCGCCACCGTACTCGAACTCGGCAGCGAGCATGCGTCGAAAGCCGGGGCCGCAACTGCGGAAGAAGCCGCCCCGTCGTCGCACATCCCCCGGCCGACCAGTGTCCAGTTCGCATCATTTACAGAAGCTCGGCCGTCCTCCGACTGAGGACATTAGTCCCAGGCGGGCAGGGCAGATGTCTCTCCCCGTCATCGAGGCAGGCGGGCCATGCTGGACGTATGGGCCGGTGCCGGAACCGACCGCACGACCGAAACAGCGCGAGCCAAGACGCCGCTGTGCGTCGGCTCGGCGCAATCTGGCGTTCCTGCCGCAGGCACTCCGAACGCCACAGTTACGAGGTGATACCGATGCATGCACGTGACGTCCTGAGCAGGCCCGTCGTGACGGCGCGGCCGGGGACACCGTTGTCGGAGGCTACCGCGCTGCTGACCGCGCACGGCTTCGCCGCGCTTCCCGTGGTCGACGAGCAGGGCCACGTGGTCGGGATTCTGTCCGAATCAGACGCTCTGGCAGCAATTTCAGGCATGCCGGACGAGACGGTGGCAGCGGCGATGTCGACTCCGGTCGAGGTGGTCACGCCTACCACCGACACCGCGACGATCGTCTCCCGCATGCTCACCGGGCGGCTTCGCTCGATGCCGGTCGTGGAAGCCGGCCTGCTGGTCGGAATCGTGTCTCGGCGCGACCTGCTGCGAACTCTGCTCAGCGACGACGCAACCATCGATGCGAAGATCCGCACACTGCTCGACGACTACGCAGGCAGCCGCCGACAGTGGACGACCGAGGTCGCAGACGGGGCGGTCACCGTTCGCGGCATCTTCGCCGATCCGCGTGAGCAACAGGTTGTCGCCGCTCTGGCCCGCACCGTAGACGGTGTGGATCACGTCGATGTGATCGACGACGCCCGGATCCTGCCCGACCGTTGAACGAATGCCTCGGCATTTCGCAACGGCCGAGACAGGCATCTAGCGGGTGCGAGTGAGGAAGTCGACACAGGAACGGATCGTCGATAGTCGTGGATAGTCGCTCTCCTCGATCCGGCCGCCGACAGCGGAGAGGCGTTCGATGAAGGTGAGGAAGTCGATCGAGTCGAGTTCCAGGCTGCTGCGCAAGGGGTCGTCCTGGCCGAGGGCGGAGATGTCGGCTTCGGTGGCGAATCCGCGTAGCGCTGCACGAACGGAGTCCTCTGCCTGCTCGCGGGACATGGTTGGGGGCAACATGTTTCACAACTCCTCTGGCTGCTGGAGATAATCGGCGACGGTGTTGAGGAAGCGGGCTCCGACGGCGCCGTCGCTGGCACGATGATCCGCCGAGAGCGTGGCGGTCAACTGGGGACGGACGCCCAGCAGACCATTAACCGCGCACGGACGTGCGGTGACGGCGCCGAAGCCGACTATGGCGACCTGCGGCGCGGCGATTACGCCGAAGACCGAATCCACCCCCAGCTCACCTAGATTCGTCACGGTGATGGTCGCGGGCACAGCATCCGAGGATCGCAGCCGGGCGGTGCGAGCTCGCGCGACGACGCCACGCAGTGCGTCCATCATGGCCGCCGGAGCGAGGGTGTCGGCGTCGGGGATGGTGGGCACCATGATGCCGCCCCCATGCAGCGACACCACGACACCGAGATGCACGTCCGAGGCCGGATGGAATTCGTCGTCGTCGAGCCAGTGTCCGTTAAGCGCGGGCACCGCCCGCGCGGCCCGCGCCGTGGCACACAGCACCAGAGCGGAGGACACTATGCGCGCGTTGACCGGTGCCCGGCGATTCGCTCCTTCCAGCCAATCCAGCGCGGCGTCCATGTCGATGGTGCTGGACAAGTAATAGTGCGGCACCGTGCGCTTCGACCGCGTCATCGCCGCGGCGATCACCTTACGCACCGCGACGGGATCATGTTGCGGGGCTTCCACGCCGGTCTCACGCGTCGTGTCGGTGGGTTGCGTGCGTGCGGATTCCGTCACCTCGGCGCGAGGTTCGGAGACCGGGCCCGCTGTTGGTACATCGCGGGCGCGCACCGCGCCGCCCGGGCCGGTGCCCGAGACGTTCGCCAGATCGACTCCGGAGGTGAGCGCCAGCCGACGCGCATAGCCGGAAGCGCGCGTCACAACGGTCGGTGGCGACGGACTAGAGAGCCTCTCGGGGGTGTCGAACCTCTCGTGTGGTTTCGTCGGCTCGTCGGACCGCGCGCGGTCCTGCGCGGCGATCGGTCTTGCGCGCGGCGTCGCGCGCTGATCGGCAGCGATGGCGTGCTCGACATCCGAGCGTACGATCCGCCCTCCCGGCCCTGACCCATGCAGAGTCGCCAGGTCGATGCCCGCCTCCTGTGCCAGCCGACGGATCAGCGGCGTGGCATGACGAGCCATCTCCGTCGCACCGTCCGTTTCCGGAACAGTCTCGCCGCGAGCAGATTCCGCTGGTCTCGAGGAAGGCGGATTGCGCCCGTCCGGTATCGCGGTGCGGGTGTCTCCTGCAACGACGGCACGGTCCGATGCCGGTTCGATCGTCGCCAGCGGCGTGCCCACCGGCACTGTCTTTCCCTCGGGTACCAGAATCGTGCCCATGACGCCGTCGTCGAAGCATTCGACCTCGATCGCCGCCTTGGTGGTGTCCACTTCCGCGACCACGTCTCCCTTGTGCACGACATCACCGGGATGCACGAGCCAGTGCAACAACGTGCCCTCCACCATGTCGGCTCCCAGCGAGGGCATACGGAACTCGACCACCTCAGCGCACCGCCTTACGCACTGCGTCGACTACGGCCTCGGCTTGTGGCAGGGCGGCCTCCTCCAACTGCTTCGCATACGGAATCGGCACCTCGGCGGTGCACACCCGGCCGATCGGCGCATCGAGGTCGTAATAGGCGTATTCGGCCGCACGAGCGGCGATTTCCGCCGCGATGCCGACACTGCGCCAGCACTCGTCGACGACCACCAGGCGGTGTGTGCGTACCACCGACTCGAGCACCGTCGTCTCGTCCAGCGGCCGCAAACTGCGCAGATCGATCACTTCCGCCGAAACTTTTTCGGCGGCGAGCAACTCGGCGGCCGATTCCGCGGTCGGCAGGGTCGCGCCGAAGGCGACTATGGTGACGTCGGTGCCCGCACGCCGAACCATCGCGTGATCGATATCTACCAGTTCGTCGTCCCCAGCCATCTCCCCCTCGCTGCCGTACAGAGCGATCGGTTCGAAGATCACGACCGGATCAGGGTCCTGCAACGCGGTCCACAGCATTCCGCGGGCATCCGCCACTGTGGCGGGCGAAACGACGCGGAGCCCGGGGATGTGCGCGTAAAAGGCTTCCAGGCTGTGGGAATGCTGGGCGGCCAGCTGGCGGCCCGCACCGGTGGCCATCCGGATCACCAGCGGGACGCCGAGCTGGCCACCTGACATGTGCCGCAAGGTCGCGGCGTTGTTGAGGATCTGGTCCAGCGCGAGCAAGCTGAAGTTGCCGGTCATGATCTCGACGATCGGCCGCATGCCACCCAGCGCCGCACCGATGCCCGCGCCGACGAACGCGGATTCGCTCAACGGCGTGTCCCGGATGCGGCGCGGCCCGTATTCCTCCAGCAAGCCGCGACTCACTCCGAAACAGCCTCCGTAGGCGCCGACATCCTCGCCCATCAGAAAGACGCGGTCGTCGCGATCCAGCGCTTCCCGCAGAGCTTCCCGCATAGCCTCGCGGTAGGTGATCATGGTCGCTCCGCGTACACGTGACGACTCAAATCGGCGACCGCCTCCACCGGCCCGGCCTCGGCCTGGGCGATCGCGTCGTCGAGTTCGGCGTCGACCGCGGCCTCGAGGGCGGACAGGGCCTGCTCGTCGAGTGATCCCGATGCCCGCAGCTCGGCGGACAACCGGGGTATCGGGTCGCGCTTCTTCCACTGCTCGATCTCGGCTTTGTCGCGATAGCGGTCGGCGTCGTAGAGAGAGTGCGCACGGAAGCGGTAGGTCCGCAGTTCCAGAAAGCACGGCCCGCTCCCGCCACGGATGGATTCCACCGCCCGCTGGGTGGCCGCCGCCACCGCCTCCGGGTCCATGCCATCGACCGGCCAAGCCGCCAAGCCATAGCTCGAGGCGCGCAGCGCCAGATCGGTCACCGCGTGTTCGCGGTGCAGCGCCGTGCCCATCGCGTACCGGTTGTTCTCGCACGCGAACAGGATCGGCAGTCGCCACAACGCGGCCAGATTCAAGCATTCGTGGAACTCTCCCTCGGCCGCGGCGCCGTCACCGAACAAGCACACCGTTACCGCGGGCCGATCCCGCATGGCATCGGCCAGGGCCAGGCCGACCGCCAGCGGTAAACCTCCCCCGACGATCGCATTTCCGCCGAAGAATCGTCGACCGGCATCGAAAAGATGCATCGAGCCGCCGCGCCCGCCGCTGCATCCGGACGCGCGGCCGAACATCTCCGACATCAACGCGGCCATGGGAATACCGCGAGCGAGTGCGTGCCCGTGTTCGCGATAGGTGGACACCACCGCGTCCTCGGGGCCGATCTGCCGCAGCAGCCCGGCCGCGACGGCTTCCTCGCCGACGTACAAGTGGAGGAATCCGCGAATTTTCTCGGCGCTGTAGAGCTGCACGCAGCGCTCCTCGAATCGCCGGATACGGATCATCTGCCGCAGCAATTCGATTCGTTCCGTGGCGGCGAGCGACAGCCGGTCACCCACTCGATCCGGCAGTTCGGTGGCCGTCATTGCCCGGCCTCCAGGGTCGACACATCGCCCTCGGGCAACCCTTGCTCACGCGCTTTGAGCAGTCGCCGCATCACTTTTCCGCTGCGGGTGTGTGGCAGGCTCTCGGCGAAGGCGATCTCCTTGGGTGCCACCGCGCCGAGTGTCCGGCGGCCGAACGCGAGCAACTCCGCCCGCAGTTCTTCGGAGGCGAGGTATCGCGGCCGCAGCAGGACGAAAGCCTTCACCAGCTCGCCCGCGACCGGATCCGGCTTACCTATCACCCCCGCCTCCGCGACCGCCGGGTGAGCCATCAGAGCGCTTTCCACCTCGAACGGACCGACCAGGTGCCCAGCCGACTTGATCACGTCATCGGCGCGTCCGACGAACCAGTAATATCCGTCGGCGTCGCGCCGGGCCAGATCACCGGACAGATACCAGCCCGCGGCGAACGCCCGCGCGTACCTCTCGGGTTGTCCCCAGTAGCCGCGGAACATCGACGGCCAGCCGCCGCGCAACGCGAGCTCACCGATCTCGCCGGTTCGGGCATGCCGGACGCCGCCGCCGATCATTTCTGCCCGGCCGTCCGGCCCGCGGCGCAGGATCGTGGCTTCGACGCCGGGCAGCGGCCGTCCCATCGAACCGGGCCGCACCTGCTCGGCGGCGAGGTTGGCGATCATGATCGCGCCGGTCTCTGTCTGCCACCAGTTGTCGTGAACCGGTTTGCCCAGAACCTGCTGACCCCAGACCACCACCTCGGGATTGAGTGGTTCTCCGACGCTGGCGACGAATCGCAGGCGCGACAGATCCGTGCCGGGCGGCAGTTCGTCGCCGCGGCGCATCAGCATGCGCAGCGCGGTCGGCGCGGTGTACCACACCGAGACTTTCTCCGCGGTGAGTACCTCGTACCAGCGCAGGGCGTCGAAATCGGCCTCGTCGGTGATCACGGTGGCGCCCAGGGTGAGCGGCGCGATCACCCCGTAGGACATGCCGGTCACCCATCCCGGGTCCGCTGTACACCAGAACACATCGCCCGGTCGCAGATCCAGTGCATAGCGCGCGGTGATCCGGTGGGCGAGCACCGCTGCGTGCACATGAACCGCGCCTTTCGGTTTCCCCGTGGTCCCACTGGTGAAGTGCAGCAATGCCGGATCTTCGGGCTGGGTTCGCACGATCGGGAATTCGGCGTCGGCGGCCACCATCGCCAGCGACAAGTCGATGGCGCCACCTTCCAGTTCGCTCTCCGGATCGGCGTCGGTCACGAGGACATGCCGCAGGTCAGGAACCTCGGCGCGGATCGGCGCGACTCTACGCCGGTAGAGTTCGGTCGTCGTGACCAGCGTCGTCGCCTCGGAGATCGCCAAACGCTGGCGCACCGGCTCGGGTCCGAACGCGGAGAACAGCGGCGAGACGACACATCCGGCTTTCCATGCGCCCAGCGCCGCGACATACAACTCCGGAGTCCGGCCCAGCAGGATGCACACCCGCTCGCCGGGACGCACACCCAGCTCGTACAGCACGTCTGCGAATCGGTTGCTCAGGGCCGCCAACTCGGCGTAGGTCAAGGTGGAGCGTTCGCCGGTCGAACGCAGCGCGCGCAGTGCGGTGACATCGGCCGAAGGGGTGCCCAGGTGGCGATCGACGGCTTCGTAGGCGATGTTCACTCCCCCACCGGGTAACCCAGCCAGCGAGGAGCGTGCCGCCGCCCAGTCGAATACCTGGCAGGACATCCGGTAGTCGGTCAGATTCGCACCGACGCGTTCGGCCGTAGACTTCTCGATCGGTTCCCACCGCGTCCGCGCGTTCGATGCCTCATGGCTCAAAGTCCTCATGTCGGCCTCCCGCGATCAAGTCAACGACCCGCGACGGCCGCTCCGGCAGGGCGTAAAGACCTCGCATGCTGATGACCTCCGTCGTTTCCGGTGCGGCGACGGCGGGATACCTCTCGGTGCGGGACCTTCGCCCCTGTCCGGCAACCATGGCAAAGCGCACGCTCGAGGCAGGAGGAACGGAGGCTTCGATGGGATACCAGGTAGCCCTCGTCGTACCGGCACCGGAAAGGGTGGTACGGGTGCGGAGCGAGATTCGTCCACATCCGAATCTGCTCGGTGCCGACAATGCCGCGCGAATGCGCGAAGTCCTTCGGATCGTGCGGCATGTGGGGTCGTCCGCGATCGCCGATAATGTTCGGCGGAGCGCCACGGTGGACACCCTCCGCGACATGGTAGCAGCACCGTGACCGATCTGGTCGAGGCGGAACCCGGCCTGCGCATCGATCCCACCGAGCGGATCGATCTGCTGCTGCGCGATCTACGCGGCAACCGCTGCGGGCTCACCGGGCGCGAGGCCGAACGACGCTTGATCCACTACGGCTCCAACGTGCTGCTGCGGCGGGGCCGCCGAAGCTGGCTGCGAGACCTGGCTCGTCAATTCACCCACCCGCTCGCGCTGCTGCTGTGGGCCGCGGCCGGGCTGGCGGGCGCGGTCGGCATCGTGCCGGTCGCGATCGCGATCGTGGTCGTCATCATGATCAACGCGGGGTTCGCGTTCGCCCAGGAGCGGCACGCCGAGCAGGCGGTGGAGGCGCTGGCCGCCTATCTGCCGATCCGGGCGAAAGTCGTGCGAGACGGCCAGGTCACCGAGGTCGAGGCGACCGGTGTCGTGCCCGGAGACGTCTTGGTGATCGCCGAGGGCGACCGGATCTGCGCGGACGCGCGGCTGCTCGACGGCGGCATCGAAGTCGACCTGTCGGAACTGACCGGGGAATCGATGCCGGTCTACCGCAGTGCCGACGCCGTCGACGCCGGGGTGCCGCTGGCGCAGGCACGCGAGCTGGTCTTCAGCGGCACCTCCTGCACCGAGGGCGAAGCGCGCGCCATCGTCTTCGCCACCGGCATGCACACCGAACTCGGCCGCATCGCGGCCCTGTCCGAACGCGTCGAGCCGGAGGAGAGCCCGCTCGAACATCAAGTGCGCCGGGTGGCCTGGTTGATCGCGTTGATCTCGGTGCTGCTGGCGGCGGCGTTCATCCCGCTCGCGGTGTTCGGCGCGGGGTTGTCTTCGATCAATGCGGTGGTTTTCGCGGTGGGACTGCTGGTGGGCAACGTCCCGGAGGGTCTGCTGCCGGTGATCACGCTGGCGTTGGCGATGGGTGTGCGCGAACTGGCGCGCCGCGGCGCGGTGGTCAAACGCCTCAGCGCCGTGGAGACCCTCGGCTGCACCGATGTGATCTGCACCGACAAGACCGGCACCCTCACCGAGAACCGTATGCGGGTGGTCGCGATCGACACCGCAACCGGAGCGCACGACCCCGACGCCGCCTCCGGGACGGAGGATCCCACGCTTGCCCGCGTGGCGGAAACGATCGCGGCCTGCAACAACGCTCGACTCGCCGAGTCCGGTTCTGTGGTCGGTGACCCCATGGAACTGGCGCTGCTGGCCGCGGCCTCCGCCCTGGGCGCGCAGGTTCGCGCCGACCAGCGGGAGCGCTCCCGGCGGCGTCTGTTCCACTTCGACCCGGTCCGCAAACGGATGTCGACCATCGACGCGGACGAGGCAGGGCGGCTGCGCGTGCACACCAAAGGAGCCCCGGAGTCGTTGCTACCGCTGTGCACCGCCGAACTCGCCTCACACGGTGCACTTCGACCGCTGAGTGCACACCGCCGCGAGCAGGTGGCCGCGCTGGTCGATGCCCGCGCACAGCAGGGTCTGCGGATGCTGGCCGTCGCCGCGCGCGACCTCACCGGTTCCACGGCCCCGCAACAGCGGGAACAGGCCGAGAAAGATCTGGCGCTGCTCGGCCTGGTCGCACTGGAGGACCCGCCACGGCCCGGCGTCGCCGAGGCCGTACGCCTGTGCCACGCCGCAGGCATCCGCGTCATCGTCATCACCGGCGATCACGGGCTCACCGCGGCAGCGGTCGCCGACCAGATCGGTATCACGCGCGGCAGGCCGACCGTGATCACCGGTGCGGAACTCGAACGGATGAGCGAAGCCGATCTCGACCAGCTGCTGGCGGGACCGAGCGAACTCATCTTCGCCCGGTCCTCCCCCGAAGCCAAACTGCGCATCGCCGACGCGCTACGCGCCGCAGGGCACGTGGTCGCCATGACCGGAGACGGCGTCAACGACGCGCCCGCACTGCGACGCGCGGACATCGGCGTGGCGATGGGCCGTTCGGGCACCGACGTCGCTCGCGAGGCGGCCACGATGGTGCTCACCGACGACAACTTCGCCACCATCACCACAGCCATCGAGGCCGGTCGGCGCGTCTACGACAACATCAGGAAGTTCATCTGCTACATCTTCGCCCACACCACGCCCGAGGTGACGCCGCTGCTGGTGTTCGCGCTTTCCGGCGGCGCGGTTCCGCTTCCGCTGACCGTGATGCAGCTGCTGGCCTTCGACGTCGGCACCGAGACGCTTCCGGCGCTGGCGCTCGGACGAGAAGGGGCCGAGCCCGGCCTGATGCGCCGTCCACCGCGCCGGCGCGGTGAGTCGGTGATCCGCACACCGATGCTGCTGCGCGCGTGGCTGTTCCTCGGGGTGATCGCGGCGGCGCTCGCCATGACCGGCTTCTTCTTCGTGCTGCTGCACGGCGGTTGGCACCCGGGCGATCCCACCGGCCCCGGTAGCCCGTTGCACCACACCTACCAGCAGGCGACCACGATGACCTTTTTCGGCATGGTCGCCGGCCAGATCGGCACCGCGTTCGCCGCACGTACCGACCGCGCTTCGCTGCGCTCCATCGGCGTACTGTCCAACCGCTTGCTGCTGTGGGGCATCGCCTTCGAACTCGCCCTCGCGGCGATCATCATCTACACCCCAGTAATGCAGAGCCTGCTCGGCACGGCCGCATTGACCCCCGCCATGCTCGCCTTCACGCTGCCATACCCGTTCATCGTGTGGGGCGCCGACGAACTACGACGCTGGCTGATGCGCCACAAGCGGCAGTGACGATGGTCCCCTGTGTCCGGGCACGAGTCCTCTCATCGGACGGGGCGTACACGAGGAACATTTTCGGCATGGACCAGGACAAACATCACATTGCTGTCGTCTACGCGACCGAACAGGGATCGACCCGCGACATCGCCGAATTCATCGGCACCGAGCTGTCGAGTCGCGACGCCATCGTCGAACTCGCTGATATCGACCACGCGCCCGACCTGTCCAACTTCGACACCCTCGTCCTCGGCAGCGCAGTCCACAACATGAAACTCCTGCCCTCCGTCGCCGACTACGTGCACGCCCACCAGGACGAGTTGGTGGAAAAGGACGTCTGGCTGTTCAGCGTCGGCCTCGCCCCGGCACTGCGCGGCCCGATCGGCCGCCGCCTCGGGCGATTGGTCCCGAAGAAGATCGCCGGACTGCGCGATTCGGTCAGGGCGCACGATTACCGGGCGTTCGCCGGACAGTACGACAGCGACGGCATCTCACTGCGGACGCGCATGCTCTACCGACTGCTGGGCAAAGGCCGCTACGGGGACCTGCGCGACTGGGCAACCGTCCGTTCGTGGACCGACACCATCGCCCGCAGTCTGCGGCTGCCGTCGGCCCGTTCGACCACCATCACCCCATGACGAACGCATCCGGCGACTCCCGCTCCACCGTGCTGAATGGGATCCGATGATCCATCGAACATTCCCGCTCGGCAGGATTGCGGGCATCCGCCTCGGCGCTCACTGGTCGGTGCTGGTCACGGTGGGCCTGTTCACCTGGGTTCTGGGCTCGTACCTGACCGGCACCGCGGCCACTGCCGTCGTGTGGATCACAGCCGTCATCGGGGCCATCGCGTTCTGCGCGGCGCTGCTCGCCCACGAGCTGGCCCATTCGATCGTCGCCCGGCGCAGTGGTATTCGCGTCGACGTGATCGTGTTGTGGCTGCTGGGCGGTGTCTCGGAATTGGGCGAAGAACCGCGGGACGCGCGAACGGATCTGCGCATCGCTTCGGCCGGTCCGCTCACCAGTCTGGGCATCGCCGCCGTCGCGTTCCTCGCCGGCCTCGCGAGCGCGGCGGTGGACCCGGACGGGCCGATCACCGCTGTCCTGGTGTGGCTGGCCCTCATGAACACGATCCTGGGGCTGTTCAATCTTCTGCCCGGCGCGCCGCTCGACGGCGGCCGTGTACTGCGTGCGGTGATCTGGCGGCGCACCGGTGACCGTTTGCGCGCTGCGACCTCAGCCGCCCGCAGTGGACAATTCCTCGGCACGGTCTTGCTGATGATCGGTATCGCCGAACTCGTCCTGTTCGGGCACCTTGGTGGGCTGTGGCTGATGCTGCTGGGCTGGTTCCTTCAGTCGGCGGCGCACGCCGAACTCACCGTCGCCGGGCTACGTCACCGGCTGGGCGACAGCCGGGTTCGCGACGTGATGACTTCGCACCCGATAGCGATACCGGCCGCCTTGCCGGTCGCCGCGCTGCTGCGTTCGGACGCGACGGCCAGTGGGCATCGTGTGTTTCCGGTGATCGACGCGAGCGGTCACCCCGTTGCGGTGGTGGCCTGGTCGGATCTGGCGGCGGTCACCGAACCGGCCCGCGCGACCACCACAGTGGGCGATGCCGCGCGTGCGCTTCCCGCTGTCGCCCTTGCCCGGGAAGAAGAGCTGGTGAGCGATGTCGCGTCCCGTGTGGTGCTGCGCCCCAACCTGGACGCCGTCGCGGTCGTCGACGCCGACGCCAGGCTCATCGGGTTGATCACCTCGACCGACCTGGTGCTCGCCTGTGATCGCTCGGCTCTCGGTCTGCCCGCGCGGCCCAGGCCGGTTCAGCCTCCCCTCAGGGAGGGCCCACAGCCACGACATGTGACGTCGGCTCCCATCCCATACGAAACCGCGGGCGACCCTCCGTGACGAGTGGCCGGTCCTCTATGCCGAGTGGTGGCGACGACGGGAGTCGATGGGCGCGACAAAGGGACCTTCGACCGTGGTGAACGCACATGATGTTGAGCCAAGCTGACTACATGCGACGTTGAAATTCCGATTGATCGGAGCCGTTATGGGCGACTACGTAACCGACCTCGGTGACCTGCGGCTGACGGACGCAGACCGCGTCGGCGGCAAGGGCGCGAATCTCGGGG
>NZ_JBITBU010000042.1:0-18956 GCF_044452545.1 Nocardia sp. NPDC051900
GGCGGCCCAGCACCATCAGATCGTCATTGCCCCTTTCCGGCCTCACCCCAGTAGAGGCTAAACGCCAGTTTTCACAAGATCGTTGGTCACGGGCCGGACTTCATCGGGCACGTTGCTAACCCTTCGGTCCGGCTCGGCCGTCTCGGCGAAGCCGGAACCGTTACTCGAAACCGGCTACGAACACCGATCGCGGCACCGATAAGGTCGACCGCTCCACGGCACCGTCATCGGCGACATAGAAAACCGCACGGTCCAAAGCGATTTCCCTAGCGGGCACCGGCGAATACACCACCCAGCCCACACTGATGCGATCGGCCTGCGGCGTCGACATCGGGTATCGCGGCCCCCGCGACGGATGTAATCCCGGACGAGGTCGATCGCAGCTGCCTTGAGGATGCGACCCGCATCGTCTGCGGCCAAGCCCGCGACTACGAACTGGAACATGGCGCCATCGACGTCGACCCGGTCGCCGTCACCGAAGACGTTCACTATCTTCTCGCTGGTCACGACACCCGCCTCCGCAGCGGACACCAACAATTCGGCGGCCTCCGACGCCTCACCTGATCGGTCATCCCCCAGGCTGCCGATAACGCCCGCCACGGTGTCGACCGTCCACACCGCGGGCATCGTCGCCGCGCACTCCGACGTCGGAGCGGACTCGCCTCGATGCCACCGCCCTGCCGAGAATGAACGAAGACGAATTCGAGGGGTTCCTCACTGCCGAGATTCCGTTCTTCGAACAGAACTACCTGGTGTTGCAGGGACTGTCCACCGACAGCGGTGTGGTGGCCCGCCACCTCGTCGGCGGGGCTGGCACCGCGCATCCGGCGCGTGAGCACGGTTTGGTGGTGCCTGCCGATGTCATTTTCGCCGCCGACTCAGCGTAGCGCGGCGGTAGACCGCTTTGTCGAGACTGCAAGTCTTGACAAAGGAGCTTGTCGAGAATTACCCTCTCGCTAACATCACAACGAGGAAAGGTCGCGCCAAACCGAGTAGTTCGGAAGGTTCCAGCGGATCGGCATACGGGCGTTGTCGGCTACTCGGACGATAAGCAGTTGAACGACAGTGCCGTCAGCGAGTAAGTCGTCCATCCGGGCCTATCAGCCGGCGACGGGACCGCCCGACGATACAGCGCATCGCAGCGCCGCACGCGCAATATTCGCCATCGCAGCATGCGCTGGTCGGAGACCAGTTTTAAACGACTGCGGGCAGAGTTTCTCGGCACCACTGAAGAAAAAACGGCGGCCTTCTCGGTCTGCTATTAGTGCCACTAATGCCACCACTGCTATCTACCGACGCATATGTCGGATTTGATACCGAAGTCACAGCGGGCACTTGACTGAGTCAGGTGCCCGCGTCACCACAAATCTGTGATCGAAAAGAAGAGGTTTGATGACAAAGAATGTGCTGATCGCCGGATGCAGTAGCGGCTTCGGGCGACTTACCGCTGTGGCTCTGGCTCGGCAGGGCCAGCGAGTCTTCGCCACGATGCGTAATCATGCCGACGCCGACGAACTCATCTCCCTCGCCGCTTTGCAACGTCGAGAATCGATACGGTGGTCGTGCCGAACGTGCGGCATCTGACCGGCTGTCTCGACGCGGTACGCCGCGACTACGATGTGTGGACATTGGCTCCACCCAGCTCCTGGCCACGCAACGACATCTGCGGCACGGCAAGCGATTTCATCGCCAACTCGGGACGGTTCTGATGAAGATCCCGCGCCGTGTCAGGCATATCCACATCGAATCCGGGCCGCTCCATCAATATCTTGGCGAATGATGTGAGCTCTTTCAGTTAGGTCGTCCGCATGTTCCACTTCACCCCCGGCATCCGCGCTCGCATCTTGTCGATTGCTTTGATCCCCAGCGTCGTGCTGCTGGCTGTTGGCGCGGCTGGTGCGGCGATTTTGGTGACCCAGGGAGTTCGGGACAAGAATTTCGCAGACGAGAATGTGCGATCCGCTCCAGCCATCATCGACCTGACCTCGCTCATCCAGAATGAGTTCCGACTGACCTTGCTACGCGTCAGTGGCAAACCGATAGCTCCGAATGACCTGGTAGACGCGCGAGCCCGGGTTGATGAGCAAATAAAGGTCAACATCGGACAGCTGGCGGATATGAGCAGCATGCGTCCGGGGACTGTGGACGGTTCTTCGTCAGAAGTGGCCGACGCATACAAACACATCGTCCAGCTCCGTGGGCGTGTCGATACCGGCATGTCCTCGATCGATGAGGTGTACGGCCTGTACATGCAGGTAGCCCGTTACGGCTCGACGATCATGGACGGCATCGCCAAGGCCGCTCGGGACGTCAGCAACGCCGCCTCGGCGATAACCTCCACGAGATTATTTTCCGCCGTCCTGACGGCGGGCATGGCGCACTCGATGGCTGCGGCGGCAGCCGACACCGAAGGTCTGGCTCCGGCGTATTGGCGGGAGTCCGTTCGTCAAATAGATATTTACCACAATGAACTTGCCAACTTGGCCCCGCAGCTGGCCCCCTCCGCGAAACGGATGCTGGACGATCTCACTGGTAGCCAGCTCTGGCAGCAATCCACCGCAATCGAAGAGGCGATCATCTCGGATGGGGCGAGGGCACGGGATGACCAGCGCCGGACCGCAAGCACTGCCGCACTTCAAGGGACGGCGAGCACTGCGGCACTTCAGGTAGACCTGGATGCCTGGCACGTGGCATTTACCGGAGTCGAGGCCAAGCTTCTGGAGGTGTGGCGCACCAATTTCGCCGCTACGCATCAAGTTGCCAGCGATATCGCGGACCGAACTGTCCGGAACTCGATCGCGGGTGGTGTGGCGGCTGTGGCGATCGCCTTCGGTATCTTGCTCGTTTCGGTCGGAATGTCGAACCGGTTGACCCGGCGACTGAAGCGGCTACGCGGTGAGACCCTCGCGATGGCCGACAAGCAGTTGCCTGACATCATGACCCGAATCGGCAACGGAGAGTCGGTTGACGTCGAGTCAGAGGTGGTCCGGCTCGACTTCGGACGCGATGAGATCGGCCAAGTGGCGGATGCGTTCAATCGTTCCCAGCTGGCGGCGGTGTCGGCGGCGGTCACCGAGGCCAAGACCCGAGGGGCCGTGAATGCGGTGTTCTTGAACATCGCTCATCGCAGCCAGCTCATGATGCATCGGCAGTTGGAGATCCTGGATACAGCTGAGTCGCGCCAGGAGGACCCGGAACTGTTGAGCGTGCTGTTCCAGCTCGATCATCTGGCGACTCGTGAACGTCGCAACGCCGAGAACCTCATCATTCTCGGCGGTGAGCGGCCGGGTCGTCGATGGCGCAACCCGGTGCCGCTCATAGAGATCGTCCGAAGCGCGATTGCCGAAACACAAGACTATCAACGGGTTCGATCAAGTCGGGTGCCGGACGTGCGAGTCATCGGCACCGTCGTCGCCGACGTCATCCATCTGCTCGCCGAGTTGATTGATAACGCAACCTCCTTCTCGCCCTCGGGTTCTCGGGTGGAAGCTTCGGGAACCATCGTCGGCAAGGGGGCGGTCATCGAGGTCGTCGACCAAGGTCTCGGGATGCCCGGTGCGGAATTGGACCGTGCGAACGAGATGCTGCGGAACCCCCCAGACTTCGGTGTGCTCCACCTATCCAGTGATTCGAGGCTCGGGCTGCTGGTCGTCGCCGCGCTGGCAGGTCGTTCCAACATTAAAGTGCGGTTGGCGGAATCGGACTATGGCGGCGTTCGTGCGGTCGTACTCATTCCGCAGCACCTGCTCGATACCGAGCTGGTGCAGCCGGGGAGTGGTGACGAAGGCGCCGGCCTGTCGGATAGTGCAGAGCAGTTCGGAAGTCAGCTGAATGGCTGGACGCCGCAGGTCTCGTCGTCCAGATCTGTCGAGCTTTTGGAGAGTTCCGCGGACCTCGCTCGGCGGACCGGCGACGTTCCCGAGACTCCTGGCTGGCCCGGAGACAGCGAGTTCGGACCGGTGGCCGCAGAAGGGCGGCCGCCGCTCCCGCGCCGACGGCGACAGGAACATCTTGCGCCGGAACTTGCGCAGCCGACTTCCTCGGCCTCGTCAGGTAGATCTACACCAATCGGCAGTCGTTCACCGGAACAGGCGCGGGACCTATTCACCGCGATCGAAGCGGGTACACGACAGGGACGTCATGCCCAAAGCTGAGCTTGATTCGCACATCGCCGACGATTACAAAGGAAAGTCACAGTGACCACTCCCACCGACCTCGATTGGCTGCTCGATGATTTGGTGCAGCGCCTACCCGGCGTACGCCAAGCGGTTGTGCTGTCGACCGATGGGCTGCTGATCGGCAACTCCACCCATATGTCCAGAGAGGACGCGGAACACTTCTGCGCCATGTCTTCCGCGCTATATGGTCTTGCGCGAAGTTCGGGCAGCCGATTCGGTGGTGGGGAGGTCCGACAGGCGGTCATCGAATTGGCGGAGGCGGTCATATTCGTAACAGCCGGTGGGCCCAACGCGTGTCTGGCGCTGATGGCGGACATTGCGGCGGATATGGGAATGGTTGCCTACGACATGAATCACACGATCAAGCGCATCGGAAGATACCTCTCAGCGACACTTCGGCCCAGTCATATCGGCAGGGTCGATACAAGACCATGACGAAGCGGCGTGAGCATTGGTTCGAGGATGCCTCTGGTCCACTGGTGCGGCCCTACGCCATCAGCCAGGGCCGGACGGGTGGCCACCACAGCCTCGATATGATCACGCTGATCGTTACAGCCGGGTTCGGCGGCGTCGACGGGTTGGAGCCGGAAAGCCGTCGGATACTGGGGATGTGTCGGCGTCCCACGTCAATTGCCGAGGTCGCCGCCCAACTCGAGCTTCCACTGACGGTGACGAAGATCCTGATCAACGACCTCATAGTCGCCGGCTACCTCATCTACCGGTCACCGGATTCGTCGCGCAGCTCCGGTTCGACCGATATCGATCTACTCCGGACGGTGCTCAATGGCATTCGAAAACTCTGATACCGCCAAATCCATGAATATGATCGCGCAATCGGTGAAGATTCTGATCGCGGGAGGATTCGGTGTGGGAAAGTCCACGTTGGTGGGGGCAATCAGCGAAGTCGCGCCGCTGCGCACTGAAGAGTCGCTCAGTAATCTGAGCGTATCAGTGGACGATCTGACCGGCGTGGATGCCAAAACAACCACCACGGTCGCGCTGGATTTCGGTCGCATCACGATTGATAGCGAATTGATCCTTTATCTCTTCGGCACGCCCGGCCAGGAAAGATTTTGGTTTCTCTGGGACGAGTTATCGCGTGGCGCACTCGGAACAGTGGTCCTCGCGGATCCGCGGCGCCTGGAGTCCTCGTTTTCCGCTGTCGACTATTTCGAGAGGCGGGGAATACCATTTGTAGTCGGCGTCAATTGTTTCGACGGAGGTCCGGTCTACAGCTCTGAAGAGATCCGAAGCGCACTTGATCTCACTCTCGAAGTACCCATTATTTTGTGCGACGCTCGTCATCGTAAATCGGTAAAAGATGTGTTGCTTACCTTGGTGGAGTACCTCATCCAGCAATTCGGAAGTGCGAGGAGTCCGTCGGTCGCAGCGTCCGATCAAGGCTAGTCCGCGATAATCCGTTACCGAGCGATCTGCTCGAAAATGCGCTTTTCCATGGAGGATGCGAAGGTGTGCGCAATAGTCAAAACCCGATGCTAGCGGTCAAGGATGCCCAACTAATACGCTAAATCGCTTGATATACCTGCCGGTGTACGACGTTGACTGCGCTGCCGTAAGGCGGCGCGTTCCTCGTCGATGCGGCCAAACAGGAGGACAGCGAGGTAGTTGGGGGAGCCGAGGTTTTGCGGGGTCTGGCGTTCAGTGCCGCGGTGACTGCTGCGATTTCGCTTGCGCTCCACTGGGACAGATTTGTTCCATTCGGAAAGTATTGGCGTAGAGAACTATTCGTGTCTTTCGTCCCTCGCTGCCAGGGTTGATGCGGGCCGGCGAAGTAGACGGCGATACCGGTGTCGACAGTGAAATTGGCATGTTGCGCGAGTTCCTTGCCGCGGTCCTAGGTGAGCGAGCGACGCAGCTATGCGGGCAACGTGGCCATCTGCTCGAACAGTGCCTTGCGCATGGCCTCGCTGCTGCGGCGTTCTCTCGAACGGTGGCCAAAGGCCGACGCCTGGACAGGGTCGCGCGCGGGCGGGAGGCCGAGCTTCCCGCATTGGCTTCACCATCGAGGGGGAGGGGTGCTCGGCACGTGTTCGACTGCTTCGATGCGCCGTTCAGAAGATGGCACTGTCTGCGAACGCTGCGGGTGCGCCGGATCACCCGGCCATGGCGTGGGGTCGGCCTGAGGTTCCGGCTTGTGTAGGCGTGACCGGTTGGCGGGCTGGATGATCACCGGCCGTAGTCTGCCGGAGGTGTCGAGTCGGGGCTGGCTCGTGAGGTTCCTGCGCCCGTTCGGGCTGGCTCACCAGGGGTTTGCGCCCCGGCCCGACACCGACCGCGGGTCTAACTCAACAGAGGTGTGGGACACACAGGCCGAAAGCCGGAATGTCGCCCGCGGCTCCCTATATCCCGACGAGGAGTGAGGAGACGTGGTTGATGGTGGTGATCGGGGTCGACCCGCACAAGGCCACCCATACGGCGGCGGCGCTGAATGCCGCAACCAACCAGACGATCGAAACGATCCGCATCGACGCGACATTGCCCGAGTATGGGCGGCTTCTGGCGTGGGCAAAACGAGTTTCTGAGCGGTGCTGGGCCGTGGAGAACGCGTGGGGTCTGGGCCGGCACCTGGCCCAATGGCTGATCGCCCACGGCGAGAAGGTCACCGACGTGCCGTCCACGGCCACTGCGCGGGTGCGAGAATTGTCGCGGGGCGGGCGGCGCAAGAACGACAATATCGACGCGGCTGCGGCTGCCAGTGTGGCGGCGTTGCATGGCGATGCGGTGCCCGTCGAGGTTGAGGGAGCGAGCACCGTGCTGCGAATGCTTGATGAGCGGCGCACGAATCTGACCAGGCAGCGCACCCGGACGGTCAACCAGTTGCACCCGGTGATGCGGGAGTTGCTGCCCCGTGGCGTGTCCACCGATCTGACCGCAAACCAGGCCACTGATGTGTTGCGGCGTGTCCGCCCGTCCTCACCGGTGAAACGCGCCCGCAAAGAACTCGCCCGCGAACTCGTCGCCGACGTGCGAGCCCTCGACGCCCGGCTCAAGGCCAACCGGCAGCGTATGCAGGACACCGTCGCCGATTCCGGCAGCAGCCTTCTCGACTTGGTCGGCGTCGGACCGGTGGTCGCGGCTCGGCTGCTGGGCCGCACCGGCCGCGCGTCACGGTTCCGCAGCGCAGGAGCCTTCGCAGTCCACACCGGCACCGCGCCAATAGAAATCGCCAGCGCCGGCAAGCCTCGGCATCGACTGTCCCGCCACGGCGATCGCTAGCTCAACAACGCCCTGCACACCATCGCTTGACGCAAGTGCGCATGCCGGGCACCAGAGGACGGAACTACTACGACGGCAAGATCGCCGAGGGGCAAAGGGCACAAAGCATGAGGACTTGACTCAAGGGACTCGAACGCGTACTTCACCCGCGACGGTTCGCCAGTCGATCGACTGCCAATCAAGCAGGTCGTCCTCCGGTCCGTTCACCATGACGCCCCTCGACCACCGCAGCTGTCTCGATCATGTTGTCCAACTTGCGCTTCGGTTCCGGCGTCGTTGTCGTAGTCTCTTCACAGGCTCACCCGGCCCACGTCAGGACCTTTCAGGTCCGGGCAGATGCCGGCATCCGTCCGGTAAACCGAAACCATCGGCGGAGGAGTCGATCACGAATGTCTCGTTCTCTCGTCTTCTTTCGGCCGCCGACATTGGCTTCGTGGGCTATCCAGCGCCCGCTGGCCTGCCTCACGGTCAGCTTGCTGACGACGTCTATGCCGCCGGACTCCAATGGGGTTGTCACGTTCCACACGAGTGAGTTACGAACGTGTCGGGTGCCCTGTACCCACTACGACGGCGATGTTCTCCCGACCGGCTTCGAGTCTTCCGGTCGGCGTCTGCGCTTTCCAGCGACCAGTCCTTACCCCTGCTGTGGCAACCCATCTTCGGGGTTTCCGATGACGAGGCATCATCACGGGTGTACGGTTGTTCACCCTGTCGGCCTTCCCCGTGACTTGTAACTGCCGGATGGAACGGGAGCCCTCCAGCCTTCCGACCTGAGCTTCACACCCCACCGTTACCGGCGACGCGCGTCAGGCCTGGGGACAGATCCTCGAACACTGATTTGTAGCTACACCTTCGGCATCCGCCGACCTCCTCCGATGAAGCTCAGTCAACTCGTGCGACTTCGTGTCGCACCCCGATACCCCGACCTCGGACTACTACGAGAGCTCCGCCACGACCGGCCACCAGCAGTTGACAGTGAGCCTGCCCGCCGCCGGGCAGGATGCCGGAAGTGAAGGGCGATGCCCGGTCGCTTCCCACGTCACTGCCCACCGGTCGGTGGGGTCACGATCGAGCTTTTACCCCGGCAGCATCACCACGAGTACGCCGCAGACTTCCTCATGGTCTTCCGGGCCGCACGGAATGAACAACCGCGGAAGCGGACAGGCCGCCGAAGAAAGCCCACCCAGCACTGCATCGACCCGCGTCCACCAGGTTCAGGGTCGTTCTTGTCAGCGCTCTTTGAACATTTCGACGAGCGTCGACACTGTCGCCTGGCCTGTCGCGAACTCTTCTGCGGCTGCCTTCTCCGCACGGTAGTGCAGCACAAGCCCCGCAGGAGTGAACTGCACGGCAAGGTGTCGTTCGGACATGACGGTCACATTCGCCTCGGGATGATACAAGAAGCCCGAGGCCTCAACGGCCGCGACGTGCTGTCGGATTGCGATTCGGCACAATGATTGTGCAGAGGTTGAGCGTCCAGTTGCTTGACGCGTGTGATGCGCAGTGGGTGACGAATCCTTCTCTGCTGCTGGTTCGAATACTCACCGAGGTCCTGGACTGGTCGACCTCTATCGTCATAACCGATGCCCGCCCAGATCATGGAGCGCGGGGGGTGCCCGCCGCCGCTCATGCTTTCGACCGTTCTTCGGCATTGGTCGAGCAACGGACACTGCATGCAGATCTGCGTGGACCGATGCCACACAGAGGGCGACCCCCTATCCAGATCCCAGTCGTTCGGGTTGGCCGAGCATGGCGGAGATATCCGTGAGGCCTGCGGCGAAGGCGAGCTCGGGGCTCTGGCATTCACTCTCATCGGCCACCAGTCGGACTGCAGTGACATTTCGGTTCGTCCTTTCTTGCAGAGCAGTCAGCCGGGCGAGCGCGCTTGAGTCGACACATGAAGCTGGGTTTTGTCATCGAACCAGAATTGCTGTCAGCGGGGCGAGATCACATCGGTAGAATGGCAAGTGTCGCTGGGCTATGCATACGTAGGACCTAGTTGTATGAGGCAGCGGCGGTGGTGCCGCCTTCGGCGGGCTGTGTTCGACGTATTCGCGGGTGGTGGGGTCGTGGATCATGCGGGTAACGGGGGATCGTGGCCATGTGGAGGGCACGGTTGCACCGCCGGTCTCCACCGCAGTTGAGGCGATGACGGACGGTGTTGCCCGACGAGGCGGGGATCAGGTTGGCCCCCAACCAGACAGGCGAACGCAGCTACGGAACGAATGCTGCCGTGGTGAGACCAGGCGATCAGGCAGGCGGCCGTGGCAACTGGTCCAATTTCGGTCTGCTCGAGCAGGCCGGCGGCTGGGGTGGCGCGCACGAGGGCGGCTATTGCCTTCTGGTTGGCAGTGAGTTCGTCGTCGAGCGCCACATCTGGTCACCGACGGCCGCAGTCAGGCTTGGCGGTACAGCTCACGCCGGGCCAGGTAGACGACTCGCCGATGCTCGCGCCGCTGTTGGAGGCGGTCGCGGTACCCCGCCTAGCGGAAGGCCCACCACGGCGCAACCCGCAGGTGCTGCTCGCCGACGAGCTAAATAGAGAGGCATGCCCGCTTTCTTGAAGGGCTCCGAGAATGGTCCGATTGGGCCCGGATGGAGTCTTGCGGGGCAGCGCCAACGACCTGCGATGGTCTTAGAGGGCATCTGAGAACTGAGTTCGGGCAGTGAGCCATATGGCATAACTGCGTTGGGGTCTGCGGGCAGGCTCAGTGGTTTATCACGACGACGTGTTGTGCGTGAGCGTGGCTGCGGACTTTCGAAGGCACTTCGCTGACACGCGCTTACGCTCCGGAAACAGGTATTGATCCGGTTCAGCCGGGAATCCCTGTCCGCGCGTCGAGCCGTTGCTGGCGGATGCCGGCGGTATCGACCAGCGGCATCGCCCGTGAGATCCGTTCTTTGACCTCATCAAGCTGCAACGAAGCTGCATGATCCGATTCGGATTCCCAAATCTCGGTTGCCCATACCCCGTCCGGGTCGGTCTCGTCGAGGGCAATGACGTAGAGCCGGCATCCTGGCATAGGATCAGCGTGCTCACCTTCGGTGAGGATCTTCAGCAACTCATCTCGTTTGCCCGGCTTGGCCCCGAGTCGACTATGAAGCATAAACATGCAACCAGACATTAGTACGAGCTCGAACATCCACGCCAGAACCAGCTGGTCGCCCTGTCCCGTATCGGCAGAGCGAATGTTCGGCTGCGTCTGTCGGCTCAGGTGCGCTGGTCGGTGGTGCGGGCAAGTCGGCGGGTGAGAGTGTGTATCGAGGCTGGGTAAACCATCGTCTCATGGTGGTCGAGGCGAGTCTCGTAGTCGCGGACACCGCGGCGGTGTTTGACCCAGCCACCCGAACGAACGCTCCACTACTCACCGGCGGGTAAAACCTCGGATCCGGTGGCCGTATCGCGGCGTTTGACGATCTGAACTGTCAGTGCCAGCACGAATTTCGCCCATACAACGAGCCGTCCGGCATAGCCGCCGTCGGCGAACACCGGCGAGACGGTGGCGAAGCGGGCCCGCACGGCGGCCAGCAGCCGGTGCGCAGCGTCGCGGTCCTGAATCGACGCGGCAATCACTACCACGGCCAGCAGCAGTCCGCTGGTGTGAGTGGCTATGTGACGTTTACGGCCCTTTGATCTCCTTGCCCGCGTCGTAACCGACCGTGGCTGCCGCCACGGTATCGCAGCCATGGACGGTCTGCGAGTCGATCACCGCGGCCGTGGGCTGCGGGGCAAGTCCGGCACGTACCCGTGCCCGGTCCCACAATGCGTCGTGGATGCGGTGCCATGCATGGTGATGATGGCGTGGTCGGCGTGCTTGCGGAATTCCTCGGCAGCGGCCGTGCTCGAGGTCGTCAGTGCTGTCGCAGGCGGTGTCGAGAGCTGCCAACAACGCCATGGCCTGGCGGCCGAAGGCTGTCTCCACCAAGCCGGTTGGCGCCGTTGGGGCGCCGTAAGCCTTTGTGGATCTCGGTGGCGAGCGCGTCGATGCCGCAGTGGCGTCCGGCTCGGCGCAACGCAGCCGCGACCCGGGCTTTGGTGAGTTTGGCGAGGTGGGCTGGAGTGGGGGCGATGGACAGGACGGCGCGGGCCTCGAATTGGCCAGGTTGGTGGCAGATTTCCCAGCGAAGACGTCCAGGAAGGCCGGATAGTACTCGCGCAGCAGTGACCGCAGTTCGTTGCCGGCCTTGGTCCGTCGCCAGACCGCGTCCTGTTGGGCGTTGAAGATCATGCCCAGCTCACTTCCGGTGGTGGCCGAGGGTAGGTGACGGCATGATGCCTCGATGGTTGAGGTGACTCTCGTTGTCGGGTGCCGTTTCGGGGTTTGCCGCCGGTTGTCGAGGATGTGGTCGATGAGGGTGAACGGATCGTCGTGGAGGCGCGAACGCCCGATGGCCCAGCGTCCGGCCCGGCCACCTCCGTATCGTGGAGATAGTCAAATCTGTATGACGCGCCCCCGCGCGGCCCCTGTCGGCTCTGGGAACAACATGCATAGGATTTCGAAGAGGCGCTGTAATATGAGGGCCCCAATTGCTTTCGGAACGAAGGATTTCATTTGAGGGGCTCAATGATAACGATCCTCGGACTCGCCGCCACTGCGGTGGTCGGGATTGCTAGCGCCACCGCGTCTGCCGATAAAACGGAGGACAAATCTCGCGTCGTCACGACCGAGGACGGTTGGGAGCTGCGGATTAGCAAGACTGCGGAAGATCTTCAGCGCGTACCCAATCTGGCTGCCACGCCGTTCACCCGTGAAGGATTTGCCACCTTATCGGTCGCAGCCGATGTCAGCGGCGAGGGCCGGGAGGCGGTGAATTCAGGAGCACTGCAGTTGGGATACCAGATCGGCTGTCAAGTGGACGTTTCTAACGGTCTCACCCTCGGGATGTCCGCTGCGATCGGTCCGAGTGTGGCGGTGACGGTCGCTCCATCTCCCGGTCTCGCAGTGGGCGGCAGCGCATTGGCTTTGCCGAACATATCGACAACCATCAAACCGGGTACCATCAGCGACATTGTCTTTGAAACCAAATCGCTTGCCGGACCCCATGGTTCTATCTCCGTTGACCAGGTGCAGGTCAAGATCGACGCGTGCGCGGGCGCCGTTAGCCTACGCTCATTTGCGATCGTGTCGATATCCACAGCCACGGCCGACAACTCGGTCGCCGTCTACGGTGACCCGATATGGTTGTGACTCGCTCACGAGGATGGTGTCATTGGCTCGCGCTGGCCGCCACGTCGGCGTCGTTGTTACTTGCTGATTCCACTGCATCCGCGGAACCGGTCGCTGCGTCGCCAACATGCGCCGAAACACAAAACATGACAGCTGCTCCCGCCTGCGGCAGCCGTGAGTCCGGCCCTGCAGAGCGAGGCGGACCTGCTGCGCCACTACCCTCCCCACCGCGAATGCCGGCCCAGGCACCCGGAAGATCTGCACCTAACGCTGTTGCGCCCGCCGGCGCCCTGGTTCCGCCCGCGCCGGGTCGAGGCGGGGGATCGCCGATCGTGCCCGTTGAATAGTGGCGCATTCGCGCAGGTGGTTCAGGTTCGGCTTGAATTCGGTGACCATGGTGAGGTTTGAAGGAACAGTTTGCCTAACGGGTTGGACCAGTCGTGATTTGGCTGCCGAGCCCGACAGGACGCCGCGCTCACGCAAGCTCGTCAGTGCTTTCGCCGGCCTCGGCCATGTCGCAGGCGAACCGGTCGACTTTCGTCGTGGCCGGCACCACCTGCCGGTCAGTGACCGCAGCTGCGGCGGAGGGGGTTGCGGTGCGCGCGTTGTTCAGGCCGGTGCGGTTGCGGCGGGTGGTGCCGGAAAACCCCTTGTCGACGGGAATCCGATCGGGCAGCACGGTGAGGACGAGCAGTCGCTCGATTGGGATCTGACGTCTTGTTTCGTCAATGGAAAGCGTACATATCCGACACGGAAGGGCTCGATCACCGTTTGACGTTACTGACGGGGGTTCATCGGACCAGTTCGCGGAATACCTCTGCAAGACACCCTGGCCAAGGCCTCAGTTCTGCGAGTGTGGTATTCCGTGAACCGAACGGCTTACCGAACACCAGGTGGGGCTGCCCGTTCATCCAACCCAGCCACCCACGCAGCCAGATCCTCATCCACCGACACGACGAAATAGGCTACCCAACAACATCACGAAGTGCAGCTAGTATCAATATTGCAACGGCACTTGGTTTGAGTATCATGCCTGCATGACACCGAGCGCTCGGTGAACAGGCACGAATACTCCGAGCAGGCCCCTCTCGACTTGGAGGGAAGGCTCATCAACTTGGCAGTCGAACCGGTTGCAGGATGTCCATGCGGGCAAGACTTTTGGCGACTTCGAGCGATCGCTCAGCGTCGCCCACCGGAAAGACATCCTCTGCGGTCAGAATATCGCCTTCTGTCATATGCCGCAGACCGGCGGCTATTTTCTCCGGAACCTTGATTCGGGTTCTCCGGATGGAGTGCTCGACTTTGCCGTCCATGCTCGCGGATGTGGTTTTCCGAATCTCGAGCGTGCACGTACCGTCGTCGGTATCGCCGAACAGGACCTCTGCTGGCCCACGCTTGAATCCGGTCGTCTTCTGTGCGCGATCGATGCCGGCCGCGTCGCCGAAGACGTGGCCGTTGGACGGTACCGCCGCGTCGCGCCCGGCTCGAGCCAGTTGCTGCAGTCGAGCCTTCGGATCGATCAGCGCGATCCGCTCGGCGAGCAATCCGGCGAGCCGTTCGAGCGTGTCCGCCTGCTCGTCGGACAACTGCTCGTCCAGATGGGGGAATCCTCGGAAGGCGGCGTCGCCGTTCACGATGTCGCCGACGATGTCGATCAACAACTCGCTCCATTTGCGAGGCTTCACCGCGACGGAAAGGTGCAGCGACATCGCATTCTTGGACGAGACCAAATGCGGCGTGCCGTAGGGCATGTACAAAACATCGCCGGGCGCGAGATCGGTGTCGATCAGGGGTTCGCCGAGCTCGTCCGGTTCATGCGAGGTGGGTTCCCCTTTTCGGGGCGCCCACACCTTCCAGTTCTTCGTACCTTCGACTTGAATGATGAAGAGGTCCACCGGATCTTGATGACAGCCTGCGCTTTCTTTCGCGCCGGCCGCGCTGAGAAATGCGATGACTTCACTGCGGGACGCGAATTTCCGAGCCAACATCGACGTGAGTTCACGCAGGTTCGGAAAGAAATGATTCATTGAATACCACTGTATCGTGGCGCCGGACAAGAAATGTTCGTGGACTCGTTCCGGCGCCACGCAGTCGGTTACCGGCTTACCGTGTATGAGCCGGGACACCTGATAAGATGATTCGCGGCCGAAAATCGACACATAAGGCAATCGGAGCGACTCGCGATGCAGCAACTCGTCGAGATCCTCCGCGCGGAGAACCTCGCGTACATCACCTTGAATGGCCGCACGCCGCAGCAATGGCATGCGATCGAAGTATTCGCGAAAGAATACCTGTTCATCGCCGACCAGCTCATCGAATATAGGCGCCCGAGTGCTCATGTTTCGTTCTCCGGATGACTACAAATTGCTGCTACAGTTCACACCTCGCCGTCAGATTTCGATCGGGGCCGCGTACCCCGCGAGGTGAATAATCGAGTCCGTCAACGCGCTGAAAACTTTCAACGTGTCGATGTAAGGAATGACCTCCGTCAGGAGGATTTGGACGTCCATGTAAGACCTCACTTCAGAGATTGGGAATGGATACGTCAAAGTACACGCGTTGCGAGATTTTGGCAAGACCCGGCCTGCGTGGAGCGGGCCGCTAGGGCGGTAAAATCCACGTAGGTGATTCAGCGTGCGGCGGCGAATTATCACGTACGTATATCGTCAAGGTGGTGAGTTATTCGCGTATGTAGCGGATGCGTGGGTAGGTCGAATGTTGCCGTAGCGGGCGGCGATCTCCGGCAGCGACAAACCGAGGAGCCTCGGGTGACCGCGACGTTTGCGTCGGGCAGGCCGGACAGCCTACGCTCGGACATGGTCTAGGCCACCAGCTTGTGGTTGACGATCACCTCGCACTGGGCCAGCAACGCAGCCTTGATCCGGCGTTTGCCGTAGGTCCCGCGTGACCGGGCATTAATCCGGGATATCTCGTCGGCGACGACGATCCTGCGAATGTTCTGGTGGACAACGGCTGCCGTGGTTGCCGGAAGAAGGTAGATCTGTTGTCGCTGGCAGCTCGGCAGGCCGACCGTCCCGAATGTTCGAGCGCGATCAGCCCTTCGACGACCGCGATCCGCCTTTTGGGGGAAGCCGTAGCATCGGCCGAATTTAGGAGTACGGGGCGCTGCGGCGCACGATCTACGCCGCGAAATACCTCGCCGACCCCGACTACCGGCGCAAGATCTCCCGCCAGCTCAACAAGGGAGAGTCCCTGCACGCGCTGCGCCGCGACCTGCTCTACCCCCACGAGGGCATGATCCGGGCCCGGTAGCTGGACGGCCAAACCGGGCAAGCCTGGTGCTCGACCCTCGCGACGAACGCCGTGATCGCTTGGACGACAGAGTATTACGGGCTGGCCGTGGAGCAGATGCGCCGCACCGGGCGCCGCATCGACTACGAGGTGCTGACCCACATCTCCCCGGCGCACAGCGAGAACATCAACTTCTTCGGCGCGATCGAGGTCGACATCGACGCCGAACTCGCTGCCCTGGGCCCGACTGGATACCGGCCGTTGCGGGGGCGCGACACCCTGTTCTGATGCGCTTCGCGACATCGCCCCTCCCGTGGACGGCGACGATTCAGTGGGCGAGCTGTTCGATCAGCAGGATAACGCCGAGACCGACCATCGTTACACCCGAGACTCGCCCGACCATCCTGGTGGCGGTCGGTCGGGTCCCGAGGACGAACCGGGCGCACAGGCCGACGCCGGTATAGATCACCAGGCAGTTCACGATGTGGACTGTTCCGAGGGCGAGGATCTGGACGGCGATCGGCCAAGCGTCTGTCGGGTCGGAGAACTGGGGTAGCAGAGCCAGGAATAGGACGAACACTTTGGGGTTGAGCCCGCTCACGCCGAAACCCTTCATCACCTGGCGCGAGCGTGACGCCGAAGCGATGTCGATGTCGGCGTGTGGTGTTGGTGGGTTGCGGAAGGTGCCGATACCCAGTCCTATCAGGTAGGCCGCGCCCAGAGCGGTCAGTGCGGTCATCAGCGGCGGCGACCCAGCCAGGGTCGCGGCGATCCCGACCGCCGCCGCGATCGTGGCGAGCAGGTGTCCACCCAACATACCCGCCACGGCGGGCGCAGGACTCCGATAGCGCAGCCCGGCGGTGATCGTGTAGGCCCATTCCGCACCAGGGGTGCAGGCGAACAGCAGTGACACCGCCCAGAATGCGCCGAGAACCCCAAATCCCATGATCGGAAGACTAGGGGTGAACAGGGAGAATGTGCTTCCAAGTCTTCCTTGGAATGCCGCTGCGAATGGCAAAATCTTGCGCATGGATGCGGTAGACCGGAAGATACTTGCCGAGCTCCAGCGAGACGGGCGGCTCACGGTCACCGAACTCGCCGCACGAGTGCGCCTGAGCGTTTCGCCGTGTCACCGTCGGGTCCGCGCTCTGGAGCGACTCGGCGCCATCGCCGGCTACCGCGCCAACCTGAACGCGAAAGCCCTCGGACTCGGTTTCGAGTCGCTGGTCTTCGTTACGATGGCCTCGGCCGACCGGGCCACCGTCGAAGCATTCGAGATCGCCGTCGGCGAGGTCGCCAATATCCTCGAAGCCCACCGACTGTTCGGCACACCGGACTATCTGCTGCGGGTGATCGCGCGCGACCTCCCCGACTTCCAGCAGGTCTACGACCGCTCCCTCGCCACCCTCCCCGGCGTCGAGAAACTCACCTCCACACTGGTCATGAAGACCATCGCCGAGAACCGGCCCTACCCCCTCGACTGACTGCCGGAGCACGCGCCCGCAGATCCGGCGTAGTAGGGAGGCGCTCGGCTTTCTGCCGCCATCCTTATCCGGCGAATTCGCCCCCGAATGACAGGCGCGGGTCATCCGCGGGCGCGGGGTCAACATCATCGCAGCGCCTGGTTCAGCGGGGCAAAAACAGTCGTTTTTTCCCAGATCGAGCGCGGCGAATCGGATCTGCGAAGCCGCAGTTCGTCGAAATCTCGAACCGGGCCAGGACCCGTGTGCGGAATCTACGGGACGAAACCGGGGCTGTCGGCCCTTTATGGGACAGTTTCGGGCATGGCTCGATTCGGATACGCGCGTGGTCCCACCCGCGGACAGAAGGACGACGTTACGGGGGGTTGCGGTGGAGGTGTCGGTAGATGCTTTTGCGTGAAACGCCGAAGGTTTCGGAGATCTGTGCGACGGTGTAGCAGCGTTTGCCGTGTTCGTAGGTCTCGTTGTACATCTGGCGGGCCTTACTACTGCAGTGTGGTGTGCCGCTGACGAAGATCGACTACACCCGGTCCCCGGTTGTCGTCTTCTGACGAAGTCTCTCATACGGGGTCTGGCCGTCGAGTCCGCCATGGGGCCGGTGATAGTTGTAATAGTCTTGCCACTCTTTGAGTTTCGCGTTGAAGATGTTGACGTCGTCGATGACCACGCCGTCGAGAAGCCGGTAGAATTCCTCGGCGTCGATCCGGTGCGAGCGCTCCACCTTCCCGTTCAAGCGCGGCGTTCCCGGCTTGATGTAGACGTGGTTGATGCCCTTGTCCAGCACGTGCCAGTGGAACCCGGACTGGAACTCCGCCCCGTTATCGGTCTGAATCGTTTCGACGGCGAACGGCAGCTGCGAGAGCACGTAGTCCAGGAACTGGATCGCGGTCTTCTGGTTGTTGCGCGGATAGATCTTCAAGATCCGCAACCGCGTGCAGTCATCGATCGCGGTGAACTGGTAGAACTTCCCGCGCCGACCAACCGGTTTCACCGCCGGGGTGCCGGGCTTGGCGGGGAGGGGTTCGACGAACTTGACGTCGATCTGCACGTGGTGGCCGGGGCGTTGCTTCTCGTATCGCTTCCAGCGGCGGTCGTGGCGCTTGTAGCGCTGGGAGGCCGGTAGCCGGCCCATGTCGAGTCGTTCGAGGATGCGCCAGACGCCGGATTTGCTGATCTTGATGTCGTGGTGGGGCTCGAGGTACATGCGGGTCTTGTCCGGGCCGAAGTGGTAATGCTGGCGCAGATGGATGATCTTCTCGATGACCTCGGCGCGAGTCGCAGTCGGGCTGGTCCGCGGGCGCCGTGACCGTTCGCGCAGTCCGTCCACACCTTCGGTCTCATATCGGCGCAGCCACGTGTAGTACGTGGGACGGCTGATGCCGAAGTACCGGCAGGTCATCGCGACGTTGCCGGTGACTTCCTCGACATGACGAAGGACCGCCAGGCGCCGACGCACCTCACGGTCCATGACAGGCTCGCTCACCCGAATCTCCCTACGGTTCAGAGGGTCCGAGTGTCAAGCAACTCCGTCAGTTTTATACGACAAGCCGAGGGCTTTGATCTCGTGGAACAGATGCAGCACCGCGACGCCGGGCTCCTCGGTGCGGCGGTGGCGCAGGTGGTCGCGGTAGGGGTTCGAC
>NZ_JBITBU010000043.1:0-17897 GCF_044452545.1 Nocardia sp. NPDC051900
GTCGGCCGGAAAAGCAGTTTCGTAGATCTTCTCCGCCGCACTCCAGTTGACGGTGTCCCCGCAGGTCGGCCCGATGCACGACAGCACTTCTCCGAGGCCCGCCATGGCGGGCTGATCCTCACTCACGCTCCAGTTCCCATCGAGTCGGTGCCCCCTGATCATGTTGTGGCATTGCTTGTCCTTCAGGTGCGCCATATCCGACAGTTTCGGCGAATGCTACTGCACCCCTGAGACCTATCCGTCGACGCGAAGGGAACGGAATCGTCTTGTGTCGGAAGCCAACGCGCCACCCCGGCCGGGACTGGGCGCAGACGCAAGTTGAGGGATAGGTTGCCGCGTCGGCTGTGGCCTTCCGCTCGCTAGTCGAGGAAGGAGGCATCGACCTTTTCATCGGAATCCAGGATCTCGTCCGAAGCCACGCCGAGTTCCATCGCTAGCTCGACCGATCCGGCGAGCGCGACGTGCACGTCAGGTGAGAAGGCTCGGATCTCCACGGCGCGACCGCCCACGGCATGGTCGGTCAGCCGCCGCCGATAGCGACTATGAACCCGCATCGAGGCCACATCACAGCGGGCAGACCGCTATCGGCGAGGCTGCGGCCACCTCGAATCGAACCGTCATCCGCGACGCGGTCACACCGCTGACGCGGACCTGCGACCAACGCGGGAACAGCAACCGAAGCAGAGCATCTGCGGCACCATCGACTACCACGGACAGGATCTATAGCCCAATCCATTGTCCCCGACACTATCGGTGAGCCCAAGATCATCGAAAGTGCGCCAGAGCCCACGAATTCGCCAAGGACGCCCAGTTAGTACGGTCAAGCGGCTCCCGGCCCGCAGCCGGATAACTGCGTTAGCAATGAATTAGCAAACAGTGCGCCCGTGGATCGGCGACCCTGCCTTGGTTCCCGAGCCTGGCATCCGAGGGGCGCGTGAGCAGGCGGAGATGCGCGTCGCGGTATTTCAGTGTGTTCGGATCGGTGCGGGTGTTGGGTGCCGTCGGGTCGGAAGCGGATTCAGTTACTGGCACTGGTGGCGTTCCTCTGACCCGTGTAGCCAGTCGGCGGAGTATCGCTAGCGAATTTCAGCCCTGCAAGGTGGCGATGGCCTTCTCGATGCGCCGTTGACGCGTCTCGGGCTTCTTCGCGCTCTCGATGGCGTGCACGTGCTCGCGCTTGCGGCTGTAGGCAAGGTCGTCGTACGCGGCGCGGGCGACGGGGTCGGCGTCCAGAGCTTCGGCGAAGTCCGGCGGTTCGACGACGACACGAGGCTGGGTGTCGAGTTCGACCTCGACCTCGATTTCTTCGCCGATCTCGACACCCGCGGCCTGCCGGTTGGCGTTGCTGAGGCCGAGCAGGTAGCGGCCGCGCATGAGGGCGACCCGGCTCTTCCAGGAATGCCCGTTGATCGTGATCCTCACCGGTGGCCGCGCGCCCTCGCCGAGCGCGGCCACCACCTCGGGCGGAACTTCCAGGCCACGCATGGGCTCGGGCGGTTCGACGTGGGTCCGAAACTTCATGAGCCTTCTCCTGCTGTTCTGCCGCTGGTCGACTTGTGTGCTCAGGCCGTGGCTTCCCACATGAACCCGTCCGGGTCGGTGAACGAACCAATGCCGCTGTCCATCACGATGCGGTGCGATCCGCTGCCTTCCGGCGACATCCCGGCGTCCTTGGCGGCGGCCTTGCGCGGATACATCGCCAGGGTCACCGGCGAACCCGGGTTGGCGAACTCGGCGTACTTGCCGCCGAAGCTCTTCGCGATCGTGAACCCGCGATCGACGTAGAACTGCTTGCTGGCCTTGACATCTGCCACGCCGAGCAGCAATACCAGGTTGTCGATCTCGCGAGTGAACGGCCCGACGTCCTTCTTGTTGGAGGTGTCGACCTTCCAGATCGTGCCTTCGGGTGCTTGCAGGACCGCGCCGTATCCCCACAGGCTCTTCTTGGCCGGTTTGACGATGGTGAACCCGGCTGTGAGGGCGGTGATGACGAGGCTGTCGACCGCGGAGGGCTGGGAGACGACCAGCGACAGCAGGAATCCGCGGAATCCGGTGCTGGGTGTCTGCGAGGCGCGGAACCCGATCCGGTCACCGAGCCCGAAGGCGGACTCGTAGATCGCGGCGGCGGCTCGGGGGTCGGCCACTTCGAGTTCGATGGTGATGTCGGTGCTGGTCTTCGTGGTGATTTCCATGTCCATAACGATAGGAACGGGCCACCCCGGTGCCATCCGTGCCGACCACGGAACCCGCCACGGAGAATCCAGTAGGTGGTTCGTTGGTGGACCGCGGCGGCCCTGTCCCCATGACCGAGCAGAAGACCTTCGGGGTGTGCGCATGGAAATGACGTCGCTCTGGGAATCGGATCTGCGTCCATTCCAAACAACAGGGATTCCGCGCCGCACGCGCCATGCTGCTACCCGGCAACACCGCCGCCCGGCTCGCACCCGCGCTCGCCGGGATCAGGCGAACGCGAACCGCGTAATCCCAGGCCCGCCGCGAGAAACCAGCGAGAATACTAGTGCCGTGTCCGGGAAGGTTGACGCTGTAACCCAAGCCCGAGGGAGTTCGGTACTACCTATCGCGCGGTGAACCGGCCGATGCCTGCCCGAGGCCATCGCATTGCGGGGTGGGCGTGTGCATGCGGTACTCGGAAATGGAAGTGGTAAGGGTGACACCGGGCCGATATCCTGTGCATATTGTGGGGAGGTCGACCATGGACGATGCTCTGCAAATACCGCATCTGAGAGCCACCGCAGAATTGGAACTCCGCCCGTGGTCGTTGTCCGCGGCAGACCTCGAGCTTGTGAGGGAAGCTTCTGCCGACGACCTGATTCCTATAACCACGGTGCCTGCGACCTTCTCGCTCGAGGCCGCAACGAGGTTTGTCGAACGCCAGCGGCAACCAGCGACCGATCGAACCGGATACCCGATGGTGATCGTCCGGCGACCGGACAACACACCACTGGGAAGCATCGGCCTGTGGTTGAAGGACATCGACGAAGGCCGCGCATCGCTCAGCTACTGGGTGGTTCGCTCTGCCCGCGGCCATGGCGTCGCAGCGCATGCTCTGGCGGCAATGGCTACCTGGGCGCTGGAAGAGCTGCATATCCCACGACTACAGCTCTATGTGGAACCTTGGAACCGCGCTTCGATCCGCACTGCGGAGAGAGCCGGTTTCGAATGCGAAGGGCTCCTCAGATCGTGGCAGAAGGTCGGCGATCGACGCCGCGACATGCTCATGTACGCGCGCGTGGCAGCGGGAACCCTCGCCGAGGCGGATGGAGTTCACATCGTTTAGACCTCGATGCCCGGTTGCCCGGCCGTCGCGGGTGATCGTGAACCGACATCACTGCCGGCACAGTGTTCGATAGGCCCGGTGGTGCCGGGTACTCACCTCATGGTCGACCCCCACGGCCTCGCTTGCAAAATTACTCGAGACTATGCTTGATCTGCGTTTGTACGCACCGCCAGTGGATAAAGCCGCTCGAAAAATCTGATGAATCGCTCACCCTCTCTATGAGAGGACCTTCCGATGGGTTTTGCAGAGATGCGCCGGTTCCGGCGTGATCCGTTGGGTTTCCTCGAGAATCTGCGCCGGACCAGCCCGGTAGAGGTGTTCGGGTTGCCGTGGGGCGGGTGGTGTGTCGGCGATACGGATCTGGCACTGACGGTGCTGAGTGACCGCGCGTTCAATGCGGAGAAGTCCGGTTTCTTCGGTTCTATGCTGCCTTCGCGGTCTGCTCAGGTCGATTTCGGCCGTGCGGTGCGCGCGATTCTGCGGACGCATACGCCCAAGTATCGCGAGTCCCTGGCGGCGGCGGTGACCGAAATGCCCTCCGTCACCCGCTGGCCCGCAGCGGGGGTCGAGCTGGTGTATCGGTGCACCGCGGACCTGTTGCTGCACCCCGATGGTTCTCCCGAGTTGCGGCATTCACTGGAGCGAAACGCACGCGTGGGCGCGCTTCGCCCGGCCCGAATGGCGCAGCGGGCGCGGGCGCAGCTGTTGCGCGTCAAGTTGTCCACCGCGCTGAACGAGCAGATCCGGGACCGGCGCAGCGCCACCGGCCGCAGTGCGGAAGCCGAACCACGGGATCTGCTCGATGCCGTGATCGGTGCCTGTCCCGACGGCGTCGCCGATACAACGGTGGCGCAGCTGTATGTGCTGATGTTCCGGTCCATTGTGGGACCACTGGGCTACTCGCTCGCGTGGTCGGTGCTGCTGGGCAGTCTCCACTCTCCCGGCGCACCATGGCCTTGGCCCGTCGACTGGGTGGTACGTGAGGCCCTGCGGCACCGGCCGGTCTCCTGGATGGTCAGCCGTCCCGTCCCCTATCCCGCCGAGTTCGGGGGTATCGCCTTCCAGACCGGCGACCTGCTGTCCGTCAGCCCCTATCTGCTCCATCACGACGACAAACACTGGACCAGACCAGGGACATTCCAACCCGACCGCTGGATTCGACGGAGCGAGCACGGCCCATTTGTGCCCTTCAGTTCCGGCCCCTTCACCTGCGCAGGCGCCGCGGTCGCCCACGATCTGGTCACCGACGCAGCCACCGCCCTCATCGAGAACACCGCTATGCGCGTCATCAGCGGCGGTGATACCCGCCCGATCGTGACCAATGCCGCGACCCCCAGGCCGTTCACCCTGCTGCGTACCCCCACAAGCCCCGTCCACGCCCGACCGAGCCCCAGGAAGGAGGTGACATCATGATCAAGGCATTGCTGTTCATCATCACCAACAAGCCGACCCGTACCTGGGACCCCGCTCAATACGGATGATTCCGCTACCGGCTGGATGGCTCGACCAACGCTACGAGATCTCCGCCGGCCCGGGCGCGCTCGGCTGGCGGGTCGCGCGCGCTCGGCACCCCAGTCGCGTTCACCGATTGGCGTCCAGCACTGCTGCGAGGCCTTCTTGTAGGTCCTTGACGAAATACTCGGGGACCTCGAGTGAGGGGAAATGTCCCCCGGCTTCGGGCGAGTTCCATCGGACGATCTGTCGGTACCGCTCCTGTGCCCAGGGGCGCGGGCACTTCTCGATGTCGCGGGGATACACGGTGATCGCCGACGGGACGTCGACCCGAAGTTCGGGGTCGAGCGAGTCGTGGCTCTCGTAGTAGATGCGGGCCGACGATGCGCCGGTCCACGTCAGCCAATACAGGGTGACGTCGTCGAGAACGCGGTCTCTGGAAATCGTCTCGAACGGACTGTCTTCGGTATCTGTCCACTCGGCGAACTTGTCGAGGATCCAGGCGAGAAGCCCGACCGGTGAGTCGACGAGCGAGTAGCCGATGGTCTGCGGTCGGGTCGCCTGCTGCTTCGCGTACGCCGCGTGGTGGCGCCAGAAATCGCGGGTTTCCTCCGCCCATTCGCGCTCGGTCGCCGTCAGTCCTTCCGTTGTCAACCCGGGCGGTGCCTGCGCGGTCGTTGTGTGGATGCCGAGAACGTGCGCCGGGAACCTGCCGCCGAGGACCGTGGTGATCACACCTCCCCAGTCGCCGCCGTGGGCTGCGAACTTGCTGTAGCCGAGCCTTTCCATGAGTTGCACCCATGCGGCCGCGATCTTTTCGGTTCCCCAGCCGGTGGTGGCCGGCTTGTCGCTGTAACCAAAGCCTGGCAGCGACGGGGCCACGACGTGAAACGCCGGCGTGTCCGCGTCTTTCGGATCTGCCAGCTCATCTACTACATCGATGAATTCGGCAATGCTGCCCGGCCAGCCGTGCGTCAAGATCAGGGGAGTGGCATCTGCGCGCTCGGATCGGCGGTGCAGGAAGTGGATTCCCAGATCGTCGATGGTCGTGCGGAACTGGCCGATCCGGTTGAGGCGCGCTTCGAACGACCGCCAGTCGTACCCGGTGCGCCAGTAGTTCACGACGTCGACGAGGTCGGCGAGCGGAACGCCCTGTTCCCATCTGCGAGGGCCGGGGGCGGCGCGATAGACCGTCTCGGCCTCCGGTAGCCGCGCTGTGGCCAGTCGCGTGCGTAGATCGTCGAGGACGGCGTCGGCCGCGTGGGCTTCGAATGCTTGCACGTCGACGGGGTCGGGGGTGAAGACCGGATCGAGGTGGCCAAGTGCAGGCATGAGACCTCCTGTTCATCGCGGAACCGGCTTCGGCCTATCGAGAACCGGCTAAGACGGTTCTAGCATGGCTTCGCGTCAGCCGGCAACCAGCTAGGGTGGTTCCATGCCTGCTGGGCTCCCTGACTTTCGCCTCGGTAACGTGCTAGCGACCAGCTTCACGGGGACGCTGTCCGAGCGCCATGGCGACCGTGTGGAACGCATTCCCACGCCGCAGCGACTCGTCGACTGGCTGGTCGTGTACGGCCTGGCCGTGGACTCCTGCACTACCGCCCAGCTGGAACTCGCCTGGGAACTGCGGGAATCGATTCACGCCGTCGCGACAGCGGCCGCGATCCGAGACGCTCTTCCTGCGTCCGCTGTCCAAGTCATCAATGACTGCAGCATTCGGGGTCGGGCGGCGGCCGTTCTGACATCCGAGGGCAGTCGTCGATGGCGACTCAGCTCCGCTTCCTGCGTAGAAGATGCCCTAGGCGTGATCGCCGCCGATGCGATCAGCATCATCGCGGGCGAACGGGACGGAAGACTGGCCTTGTGCGCCTCGCCGACCTGCCGAGCCGCCTTCTTCGACACCAGCCAAAGCCGCACCCGCAAATGGTGTGACATGAACACGTGCGGGAATCGTCAGAAGAAGGCGCGCTTCAATGCCAACCAGCGCAAGAACACCCAAGGCTGACTGCAGTCAGCCATAGTATGACTTGAATCGGGAGCGGATCTCCGGCGCGGTGCGGGCCGGTTTCGCACCGTCTCCGGCCGAGTGGAGCACCTCCGCTACATCCTGGCGTCCCATGCCGGTGACTTCGAATCTTGAACCATAGTTTATAGTTCGGTACTGCGCCAGAATGGCCGCGCCCGGCATTCCCACCACTGGAGCCAGTCGTTGCGGTGGCGATGAGACACTCTGACGGTGAGCGAGAAACCCGTCGGCGAGATGTCCGGCAGCACATTCGATTACGACGACGAATTGCCGCGACTCCCCATCCCGACGCTGGAGGAAACGTGCGAGCGGTTTCTCGAGCGGTGTTCGCCGTTGTTGACCGACGAGGAACTGATGGTCACGACAGCGGCCGTGGATCAATTCCTTGCGTTGGACAGTCCGGCCCGGACGTGGCAGGCCGAGATCGAGCGATTCGATCGGACGCCGGGCGTCCACAGTTGGCTCGACGCCTTTTGGACATCTCGCCATCTCGGCTACCGCGACAGTATCGCGCTCAGTGCGAATTCCTTCTTCTTGCTCACGGACTCGGAGCACGGTCAACTCGAACGCGCCGCCGAACTGATCGCGCGCGCCACCGCGTACAAACTGGAACTCGACGCCGAGATGATTTCGCCCGTGATTCTTCGCGGCCGTCCGGTGTCCATGCACCAGAACAGGTGTCTGTTCTCCACCACCAGAATCCCCGGCATCGAATTCGACGCCGTGCGCTCCGCTCACAGCGCCGGAGAACCAGGCTCGTCAACGGTCCGGCACATCGTCGTCCATTTCCGTCGTCAAGCGTTCCGAATGGATGTCCTCGCAGCGGACGGTACCCCACATCGCATCGAGGACCTGATCGCCGGGCTGGATGCGATCAGGGGAGCCGATCCGGCCGCGGAGCCGTCGCCGGGAGCGCTGACAACACAACCGCGCGCGGCATGGGCGAGGGCCCGCCAGGCTCTCCTCGAAGATCCGGACAACGCCGCCGCGCTCGAGACGATCGAGACGGCACTGTTCTGCGTCGCGCTCGAGGACTTCGCACCCCGAGACGAACGCTCGGCCTGTAACGCGCTCCTGTATGGTGACGGCGAGAACCGCTGGTACGACAAGGCGTTGACATTCATCGTGTTCGCCGATGGTCGCGCGGGCGTCAACATCGAGGAGTCCGGCCTGGACGGAACCACGGTTGCCGGCTTCTGCGACGCGATTCTGGCGAATGCGACAGCCATCTCGGCGGACCGGCCCGGCCGAGCGCCCGAGATATCACCGATCGAATTCCGTTTCGATGAGGACCTGCGGCACGAGATCCGGCAAGCCGCCGCCGACTTCGGCAAACAGGCGGGCGAGATCGCCACGGAGGTGGTGACATTCGACGACTTCGGCTCGGACACGGCCAAACGTCTCGGAATATCGCCGGATGCGTTGGTGCAAGTGGCTTACCAACTGGCTCATCAACGGTCCAGGGGATTCCTCGGCAGCACCTACGAATCCGTAGCCGTGCGGCATTACCGCCACGGCCGCACCGAGGCGCTCCGGGCGGTCACCCCCGAAGTCGTTCGTTTCGTGGCATTGATGAACGACTCGACCGCTACGCACACCGCTCGCGCCGAAGCGCTACGTGCCGCGGCGGGGGCACACGTCGCCAACACCAGAGAATGCCAGGCGGGGCGTGCTCCCGAACGGCATCTCGTGGAGCTACAGCGAATTCAGCGTCAGCACGGCGAAAAGCCGCTCGCGATCTATGAATCCCCCGGCTGGCGGATTCTGCGTGACGACTATCTCAGTACCAGTGCTGTGTCGTCGGTCAATGTTCGGTTCTTCGGTTTCGGGCCGCCGACCGCCGATTGCATCGGGATCGGCTATATCCTGCAGGCCGGCAGCTTCGGCGTACACCTGAGCGGTTCCAAGGGCATCGAACAACACATGCTCGAATTCGCACACGCCATCTCTGTCGCCGTCCCGGAGTTGTGCGCCCTGCTCGAGACGACATCCGTCGGCTAGCTTTGCGTATCGATGACTGCTCGTCCGATAGCCAGGAGTAGATATTCCACCCGAAAGTGAGTGGGAGTGAAAGCCTACCGAGAGCTTCTGGCAAATCGGACAGTATGCAATATGGTGCTGATCAGTCTGCTGTTCCGGACTGTTCTCAACTCCCAATCCCTGCTGTTGGTAATGCATGTGCGGCACACGTTGCACCTTTCCTACGGTGCTGCGGGCTTGTTGAGCACTGTGGTCTACCTGTGCATGGCCGGAACCGAGCTGCGGCGCGGCCCGCGTCTCGATCGATCGGGCTTGCGCGCAACCATGGCTCCATCGATCCTGGTAAACGGGATCTGCTGGCTCATCGCGCCATTCGCTCCGTTTCCGGTGTTGCTGTTGCTCGCGGCGTTGGCGGGATGGTTCGAAATACCGGTCATCAATGTCGCTAAACAGGCCATTACGGTCGCCACGACCGAACGCGAGCGGAGGCCCGCGCTCGCCGCGTACGAGGTGACCGCGGATGTGTCGCTGTTGGTCGGGCCGCCGCTGGGCGTCGCGGTGATGAATATCTGGGACACGGCGATGGTGCTGCTCGTGGTCCGGTTGGTGGCCGTGGGTTGCGGTGTCCTGTTGCTGAGACAGAACCCACCGCTGCGAACCGAGACGAGCGAAGTGTCACGGCGGGTCCCACGGCGATCCTGGTTGCAGACCGGCTTCGTGACAGCATGTGTCGGATACGCCGCAGCCGCCGCCGTCCTGTGTGCGGAGGAACTGAGTGTCATCACGGCCATGCACGACTTCCATGCCAAGCATGCGATCGGACTGGTGCTGGCCATCGGCGCAGCCGGTGCGGTAGCCGGTGGGTACGGGTACGGCGCGATCTCCAGAACCATCTCGCCCTACGTTCTGCTGGTCGGACTCGGAATCGGAGTGTCGCTCTGCGCCCTCGCGATCGGGCCGGTTTCGCTGGCCCTAGCCGTTTTCGCGGTCGGCGTGCTGGCCGGTGCTGTTTTCCCGGCCTGTACCGATCGGATGAGTGCTGCTGCTTCTGAGGACGCACTCGGAGAGGCCCTCGGCTTTCATTTCAGTCTGATGTGGGTCGGCGTAGCCATGGGAAGTATCGGGGCGAGTCAGTCCGTCGACTTCGCCGGTTCGTCAGGAGGCATCCTGGCCGCAGCCACGATCGGTATCGGCGCCGGAATCGGGCTGGGCCGAATCGCGGCTCGCGCCGGCCCCATTCCCGGGGCGCCCGGCCAAGTGAATCGAGCATTCCTCGTCACCGCGACCAGGCGGATACTGGATATCGCGCAGATCACCCTTGCTCGAAATGCCGATGGTTCACTCGACGTCCGACTCGGTGGAATTTACGCCTTCGAGAAGAAGGTGAAACAGCCGGCTGCCGGACATCGCAACGGAACCGAATTTTCAGCCGTGTCGTCAATGGATTCCGAGGCTGCCGACCCCGGTCGAACCGGAATACAACAATTCCCGACGCCTTGGACCGAAACTCCTTCATCTCCTCAGCGAAAAGGCTCACCGTGGAGCCGGCCACCCGCTTGAACTCCGCGGTTTCGTCAACTGCTGTGGCTGCCCGGCTATCGCATCAGCATGCAACTAGTATTTGGGAGGTCGACCAACCGTGACACTTATCCGTACGCACAGTTCGAATCATCCGAATCCGCTCGGGCGCACAACCAGCACCACCTACGAGAGACGTAGTCTCGATCGCGCCGTAAACCTATCCGATGCGCATTGCCGTCAACCGCTGACGCCCTCCCAGGTCGAAATTGTCGGACGATTTCCAGAGCTGTTCCACGAGGCGCGAAATCAATCGCAGTCCGAGCTGGAAGAGGCATTCATCACCGCTTTTCTGCGCCTGGCCGGCGAGCCGATGCATCAGGATGCATCCAGATATATGCTGTCGTATTCCGCCTCATCCGCGATAACAATGGTGGTGAGCCACTGCGCTCGCGCGGGAAAGCGAGTCGCCTTGATCGAGCCGGTGTTCGACAATATCTCCTCGATCTTGCGCCGCGAGAATGTCGAGCTCGTGCCGCTGCTGGAACAGGATTGCACCGTCGAAGACCTGCCTGCGGCGATGGCTCGGCTCGATCCTGCTGTGGTCTGGCTGGTTTCGCCGAACAACCCCACCGGATGGACGCTGTCCGAACCGGGGTTCAGAACGTTGGTTCAGTGTTGCGTCGACCGTCGTTGCACCCTGGTTCTGGACTCGTCTTTTCGATTCTTCTCACCTCTGCCGAACGGTTGGTCGCAGTACGAGGTCCTGGAGGAATCGGGAGTCTCCTATATTGTGCTCGAAGACACGGGCAAGACCTGGTCCACCAGCGAGATGAAAGTCGGATTGACGGTATGTAGTCCGGATATGTACGCAGACATGTACCGACTGCACGACGATCTGTTGCAGAGTGTCTCTCCTTTCCATCTCCGGGTGCTGACAGAATTCATCGAGGACAGTTCGAAGCATGGCATCGAACACAGCATCCTTCCTTCCGTGCTGGAAAATCGGGCTATCCTCCGCTCGATTCTCGCGGACGGGGGATTGGAATTCGTCACCGAATCGCGATCGCCCGTCTCGGTGGACTGGCTCCGGCTCCCCGAGGGACTCGAGTGTGAGAATTTCGTCCATGAGGCGATCTGGGAGGGAGTGCACGTGCTACCCGGAACGAACTTCTTCTGGAATCAGCCGGGGCGCGGGAGAAAGTTCGTCCGCGTCGCCTTGGCTCGCGATCCGCAACTGATGTCGGAGGGTGCGCAGTTGCTGCGAGACACCGCAGTCCGGCTCGCCGCGAAGGACGCATGACCGTGCGCGGTCGATCGAGCCGTTATCGCGCCTTGCTCACCGGGGCTGAATTGAAGGCAGCCGAGATCGAATGGCTCCGTCAGCGGAATATCGAGGTAGAAGTCTGCCGTCACGACCTGTCCGAAGTCGAATTGGCGCGCGCTCTGCTGGGCAAGGACGCATACATTCTCGGTGGTGTAGAGCGTGCGACCGCTGCCGCGTTGTCCACTGCCGACGACCTCAAAGTCATAGCGTTCATGGGTGTCGGGTATCACGCGTACATCGATACCGCGGCAGCGACCGCGGCGGGAATCGCGGTGACCAACGCGCCCGGAGCCAACGCACGCGCGGTCGCGGAATTCGCGATCGGTCTCATGCTCGATGCCTGGCGCGGGATCACAGACCTGACGATGGAAACGAAGGCCGGTCGATGGCCCGAGACCCGGGCACGCGACCTTTATGGGAAGACGCTGGGCATTGTGGGAATGGGGACCATCGGCACCATCGTTGCCCGGATAGCGGTCGGCGGGTTCGGGATGCGAGTGGTCTACGTGAGTCGAACAGCCAAACGGGAACTGGAAGGAGACATCGCCGCTCGCCGGGTCGAGCTACCCGAGCTGCTCGCCGAGTCCGATGTCATCAGTCTCCATGCTCCATACGGCCCGCAGACAGCCCGGATGATCGGCGAAGCACAACTCGCTGCCGTCAAGCCCGGCGCGATTCTGATCAACACTTCCGAAGCGGAGCTCGTAGATCCGGCGCCGTTGCGAACCGCGTTGCTCGACGGTCGCCTCGCGGCCGCTGCCATGGACGGCTACTACGTCGTGCCCGCGCCCTCCGACCAGAACGATCCCTTCGGGCTGATCGCGTTGGGCAACGACAAGCTTCTCGTCACGCCGCACGCGGCCGGCGCTACCGAGGAGTCCTACCGCGCGATGCTCGCGGCTAATGCCGAGTCGGTCGAGAACATCCTCGAAACAGGGGAAGACCCACGAGTTGTGAATCCTGGCTTCCGCGATCATGCCCGTTGGCTGCCAGTCCGCCACCGCCGCTAGGACGTCGGCACAGCTGTCGGACGGATCGATCATCGACGTGTTGCGGCACACCCCGCCCCTTGCACTCGGGTGGCTGTCGCGCGAAGCGCGCACCGCGGGGCATCCTGCCGCCGCGATGGACAGGTGCTTTCTCCACGGACTTGGGTATCCGGTCGGTGTCCTGCGGCGGTCTCCGTCGTACTACCTGGGACGGAGGAGCAGCATGACTCACACCGGTCTTTCCGGCACCGCCGGTCGTATCGCCCAGAACAGCGTGTTCGCGCGGTTCGCCCGCGCGGGCTACGTCATGTCCGGTCTCGTGCACCTGCTCATCGGCTACATCGCCATCCGGCTCGCGTTCGGCGGCGGCGGCAACGCCGACCAATCCGGGGCGATGGCCGAACTGGCCGATAGACCGGGCGGTGGGCTCACCCTCTGGGCTGCTGTGGCCGCGTTCGTGGTCATGGCGCTGTGGCGGCTGGCGGAGTCGGTCTTCGGCAGCGCGTCCGAGCAGGGGGCCGGCGGCGATCAGCCAGGAGTGTTCGACCGCGTCAAAGCCTTCTCCCTGTTCGCGGTCTACCTGGGACTGGCCGTCACCGCGTTCCGATTCGCCCGCGGCAGCGGGAAGTCGACCAGCAGTCAGAGTGTGGGGCTCACGGCACGCCTGATGCAGCACACCGCGGGAACGATCGCGCTCGTCGTGGGTGGGCTGGTCATCATCGCGGTCGGCGGTTACCACGTGTACAAAGGCGCCACCCAGAGCTTTCTCGACGACCTGCGCGGGACTCCGAGCGCATTCGTGCGGCGGCTCGGTACGGTGGGGTACATCGCGAAGGGGCTGGCCGTCGCCGCGGTCGGGTTGCTGGTGATTATCGCCGCGACCGAATCCGATCCGAACAAGTCGGCAGGACTGGACGGAGCCATCAAGACGCTCGGTGCGCAGCCCTTCGGTATGGTTCTGCTCCTGATCGCCGGCCTCGGCATCATCACCTACGGGCTCTACAGCTTCGTCATGGCCCGCAGCGCCAAGATGTAGCGCCTACCGCACGGCGGTCAGAAGCCTCGGTTGCCGCCACAGCTCGTCGAGCTCCTCGGGCAGATCCGGGACCGATCGCCCGTAGGACGCGGCGAGTTGGCTCGGACTGTCGCTGCGCACCGACCAGCCGTGTCCGGCCAGCCACCGGGCGGGATCGGCTCGCTCGTCGTCGTAGAACAACTCGGCCGGATCGATGTCGCCGAACGGGTTGCAGCGGTCGAAATACTTCTTCTCGATGTTCGCGAAGCGTTTGACGTCGGTTCCCGCCACGAAGCTCTCCACGGCCAGCTCGCTGCCAGGGGCGGACCAGCCGTCGATGTGCTCGAAGAGCTTGTCCTGCGCGGCCCCGGGTAGATAGGGCAGCAGGCCCTCGGCCGACCATGCGGTCGGTTCGCCGGGTTCGAAACCCGCGCTGCGCAGCGCGGCAGGCCAGTCCTCGCGCAGGTCGACGGCCACCGGGCGACGATCCGCCTTCGGCCGCGCGCCGTTCTCGGTGAGGACTTTCTCCTTGAATTCCAGAACTTTGGGCTGGTCGATCTCGAACACCGTGGTACCCGCGGGCCAGTCGAGGCGGTATGCCCGCGCGTCCAATCCGGCGGCGACGATAACGGCTTGCCGAACGCCCCGCGCCGCGGCCGACGAGAAGAAGTCGTCGAAGAACTTCGTGCGGAAGCCCATGAACCCGGGCACCAGCGGGATGTCGTCCAGTTGGGAAGGGTCCGCCAACAGTCCGTTGAAATGCTGATGGCCCGAGGCCGCGACGAACAGGGGCGCGTAATCGTCCCGGATCAACGGATCGGGAGCGGATGTCTCCAGTGCCCGGAACGTCGCGACGCCCAACGCGGTGAGCCCCACACTACTGACGATGTCCCATACGTCTCCCTCGGTGCGCATAGGTCAGCCCACCACGGCGGTCTCGTGCTCCAGCACTTCGCTGGCCGCGCGTTCGCCCGAGCGAATGGCCCCGTCGATCCAGCCGCACATGACCGCCGAACTCTCGGTGCCCGCCCAGTGGACGCGGCCACACGGCTCGCGCAGAGCGTGGCCGAATTGGGTGAGCACACCGGTGGGCGCGTGGCTGAGCATCCCGCCGCCGGAATAGCGCTCGGCGCTCCAGTCCTGCTCGATGTAGTCGACGGGTGAGCCGGCCTGCCTGCCGAATCGCTCGACGAGTGCGGCGAGGATCGCGCTGCGGCGCTCCGCGTCGTCTAGTCGGGCCAGCTGCCGTGCGATCGGTCCCTCGATGATGACGCACAGGACTCCGGGCCGCCCGGTGTCCGTGCACGCATCGATGGTGATCGTCGCGGGCGAACCCGGCGCGGCGGACTGTCCCGACAGCCCGTCACCGCGCCAGAACGGCTCGTCGTACACCACGGAGACCTTGATGATCGAACCGCTCGGCATGCGCTGATGCAGGAAAGCGCGATCGGCGGGCAGCATCGGCCGGTACGAGATCTGGCCGGCGATCGCGAGGGGAACGGTGACGATCGCCCGGCGCGCGCGCAGCCGGAGGTCGGTCGCGCGGACGGTCACCCCCGAGTCGTCCTGATGGATGCAGCGGACCGGCTGCGAGAGGTGGATAGCATCGCCGAGCTCGGCCGCCATCGGACGGTAGATCGCGCCCATGCCGCCGACCGGCCGCGCGTCCTGCGCCGCGTCTTTGACGCCGAGGACGAAGCTCGGCCCGCCACCCGAGGCCATCTGGTACAGGACGAAAAGCAACGAGACCTCCGAAGCCGCCGAGGTGTAGCAGCCCGCGATGGCGGTCTCGAGCAGATCGTGGGCGGGCTTGGAAAGGACATTGGCTTCCAGCCAGTGCGCCAGGCTGACCTGATCCCATTTGTCGGCTTTCTTCGCCGCCCACGGCGCTTCCAGCGGAACCGACTTGCACATATGTCCCAGCTCGAGGAACACCGCGCCGAGGTTCATCGACGCCCACGGGCTCATCGTCCACGGGATCGTGCCCGTGTAGCGGTGCTGCTTGCCGTCGACGACCATCATGGCCTCGCCGTCGGTGTACTGCTTGTAGCTCGGCACGCCGAACTCGGTCATCAGCGCTTGGATGCGGTCCTGTCCCGGCCCGATCCAGGCGCCGCCGCGATCGATCCACGACCCGTCGTCGCGTACCTGGGTGAAGGTGCGGCCGCCGAGCCGGTCCCTGGCTTCCAGCAGCGCCACCGATCGGCCCATCTGTTTCAGCCGCAGTGCGGCCGTCAATCCCGCGAATCCCCCGCCGATTACGCAAAAGTCGACGTCTGTCATGGCGTGCCGTCCTCGGGTTGCAGTTTCGCGCACGGCCGCCGTGCTACTGCGCTCGACCGGCGCACTCGACACAGCGGGTGCGATTCGCCTTCGATCAGGTCAACGCGTCGAATATCGGGGCAATTCTATAGCAACTTGCAGTGAGGGGTCATCTCGAGTCGTTTCCGGTGCGGACGGCGTGCGAGCTGCTTAGGCTCACGAATCTTGCTGCCCGATCGCCTGGAGCCTCCTCGATGACGACGTCCCCGCCCTCCGCACACAGCCGCGCACCGCACGGTTCGCCGATCGACACCGACGGCCCGCGGATTCCTTTGTTCGCCGCGGAATTCGCCGCGGACCCGCACAGCGCCTATCGCGAGATGCGGGAGCGTTACGGATCGCTGGCGCCGGTGGAATTGGCCCCGGGTGTGCCTGCCACCTTGGTGCTCGGGTATCACACCGCCGTGCGGATCTTGAACGATCCGGAGCACTTTCCGGCCGACCCCCGCACGTGGCAGCAGGACATCGCCGCCGACTGCCCGGTGCTGCCGATGATGCAGTGGCGGCCGAACGCGTTGCGCAACGCCGGAGCCGAGCATGCCCGCTATCGGCAGGCCAACGTCGCGGGTCTGGCCAAGGTCGACCTGTACGGCTTGCACGACACCGTGGCGCAGCTGGCGACACCGTTGATCAATTCGTTCTGCGCGGACGGGTCAGCGGATATCGTGCGCCAGTACGCTTTTCCGCTCGCTTTCGCGGTGCTGAACGCCATGCTGGGTTGCCCGGCCGAGATCGCGCAGCGCGCCGCGACCGGTATGGCCGCGATCTTCGAGGGCATCGACGCGGAACGCGGGAACAAGATGCTGACCGATTCGCTGGCCGAGTTGACGGTACTGAAGCGGGCCGATCCAGGCGACGACATCACCACGCGCATGCTCAGGCACCCATCCGGGCTGAACGACACCGAGATGGTCCACCAGCTGGGCACGCTCTACGGCGCGGGCATCGAGCCGCAGCAGAATCTGATCGTCAACACCCTGCTGCTGATTCTCACCGACGAGCGGTTCGGCGGCAGCGTGCTCGGTGGCAGTCTGTCGACCCGGGACGCGCTCGACGAGGTGCTGTTCAACGACCCGCCGATGGCGAATTTCTGCTTCAGCTTCCCGAAGCAGCCGATCCTGATCGACGACGTCTGGTTGCCCGCCCATCAGCCGGTCGTGATCAGCATGGCCGCCTGCAACACCGATCCGGCGATCCGCGCCGAACGCTACGCGGGCAACCGCGCCCATCTCGCGTTCGGCGGCGGGCCGCACGCGTGTCCGGCGAACTCGCTGGCTTACCTGATCGCCCAGGACGCGATCGATCAGCTGCTGGACGCGCTGCCGGAGCTACGTCTCGCGGTGCCGGTCGACGAGCTGACCTGGCGTCCCGGTCCGTTCCATCGAGCGCTGACCGCCTTGCCGGTCGTCTTCCCTGAGTCGCAGGCGCTGCCGCTGCCGTAGTACCCGGGCCGGGCCGGAAACACGAAAGCCGGATCGCTGACCATCTCGGTGACGTGCACGGTGCGCCGATACCCGAGCTACCACCTGGACACCGCACCGGGAGGCATGGTCGCCGCGGTCGGCGGGCTGGTCTGTCAGGCCCGCGTACCTGTTCGCGCCGAGGCGTACGGGCGACGGGTGTGCTTCGGTGCGCGGGTCGGAGTTACCCGGCATCCGCGAGCAGCCGGTAACGGATCTCCAGCCCGTCCAACAGGGATTCCAGACCGACTTCGAAGGCGTCCCGATCGATTCTCTGCTGCCGCTCGGCCAGCAGGTGCGCCTCGTTCAGGTGCGGATAGGCGTCGGCGTATACCGCGACGTCGGAGGGGAAGCCCGCGGCGAACGATCCCAGCGACGCTCCGGTGAGGAAGTAGCGCATGGTCGTGCCGACCGTGGTGGCCTCGCGGCGCGGCCAGCCCGCCGCGACGAGGCCGCCGAAGACCGCGTCGGCCATGCGCAACGCGTTGGGTCGATGACCGGGACCGCTCG
>NZ_JBITBU010000044.1:0-16004 GCF_044452545.1 Nocardia sp. NPDC051900
GAACTCTTCGGGATACGGCTTCGGCATGGGGGACATCCTTCCAGCGAGGAGCAATCCTCACAGGTCAGGAGTCAACCAAACCGAGGGCAGTCCCGTCGGCCCATTTCCAGTCCGCCAGTTCCACTCGCTGCGCGCATGACGGGCACGGCACGGTGACGTCGTCCTCACCTGCGTCCCAGACGAAAACGCCCTCATCGACGAACATCTTCCAGACCTCGTGGATGGGTTGATAGGAGTCGTCGACCAACGCGGTTGTGGCATCGCAGCGTGGGCAGATGACCGCTGTCGGCATACCTTGCCCGCCATCGAACACGGAGCGTTCAGTGACGACCTCCAGGCCATTGATTGCGAGGTCGTGGAAAGAGGAACTCCACCCCGTCGAATCGACCACCGTCTCAGCGGCCGGGCCGGGACGGTGACCGGATTCGGCGCTCAGCACGCAGTCATCACGCTCGGCCAGCACCACCCCGGCGCTGATCAACCAGTCGAGTATGTCCGCAGCCACCGCCTTCGCGTTCTGCGGCGACACGTCCTTGTCAACGACCGTCTGAAACCAGTCACCCATGATGTCCCTCTGGCAGTAAGTCAGCATCCCCTGGTCAAGAGAGGAAGGATGCCGATATTACGGTCACGCGCACCCCCCTCCCCGAGGATGGGAAGGTCAGTTCCTGGTCAACTCTCCACTCACAAACCTCACCATCGACTACCAGCCAATACCCCACCGAACCGGCCAGCGAACGACGCACTAACCGCAACCGGATTGACCAGCAGGCCGCGATCGGCCACTATCACCACACGGCCGCAACCGAAGGCCACCCGGTCCCATCCACATGGCAAACCAGTGGTCCCATCACCCTGGCAGGCGACATGAGCGTCTCCGGTTCACAAGCAACCCAAGCGCTGGCTTCGCTGCTGCGGGATCCTGCCCGATGGGCGCTGGCGCCGGCCAGGGCAAGTGAAGTAGCCAAGCACGTACTGCGCTTCTGGGACGAGCACGTCGCCGTGTTCGTCATCGACGCGACCGACCAGCTCATCGCGCGCAGTAAGGTATTCGTCGAGATCGCTACCGCTATGTGGGCCAAAAGCTCTGATGAAAAGACGCTCGAGGCATGGCTGGACGAAGCGCTGATCTACACCGACTCCGACGGCGCGATCGGCCTCGCCGCCGACCTGGACAACCGTACCGTCACTGCACTGCTTGATCTCGGCGATCGCAACAGGCCGCACATCTCCCTGCTCGTCGCAGAGCTGGCCGATCGTGGCATTGTGACGCTGGAGCCGGAGGAGCAAGGACGCACGCTAGCGCAGCTCGCCACAGGGATCGCCGCCATCAGCGAAGGCAACCCTCCAGTCGTGCGTGCTCGCCGAACTCCCCCAGAGCCCCGCGAGCCCGCAGCCAATTCAGCTGACGCAGACCCCTGGCCTTTCGTCGAAGCAGCGTGCCAGCTCGTCCTCTCCTCAGATGCACGAGCCCAGCGAGCAGAACTGATTGCCCATGCTGAGCTCGATGAACGTGCCGCATTGATCGCTGCAGCACTATGTGTTCTCACCGATACCAACACCGACAAGCAACGGCTCGACCCGGCGGCGGTTCAGACCGTCATGGCCGCGCTCAATATCGCCATGCCAACCCGGCCAGACGCGGTGGCGACACGCCGTCGCCGGTTCACGATCGTTTCCCGTGAACCTCTGGCACCGGGACTGGACCGCGTCGCCCTCGCTGCGGCACGCCGCCTCGACGAATTGCCAGAGCACGCCGGCAAACGAGCCGCCCTCATCGCCCACTACAGTGCAGCAGAAATAGCGACTCGAATTGCCACCTTTCTCGAACATGCAGGCGTCGACACTGAAATCGGCGAAAGCTTCTCGGGAATCAGAGAAACGGCAAGGTACTGGCTCGATACCCACCGAAGGAATCGGACTGCGCTGCTAGACGATTTGAGCGCGTTCGCGCCTCCCCCGACGCAACCACTACCCGTCGACGGGTTGTGGTCCTTGGCCGACCTCGGGTCTTTCCTCAAAGTGACCCACTATGACGACCGCAGTGACAGTTCGGCTGGACAGACCGGCTCCGCCGCCATACGGCGCGACGCGCTGGCTGCTATCGCCGACGCCTACGGTCTCGACAAAACCGCGATCGCGCAGCAAGCGCGATATATCCGGGCAGTCGGCGCAGCGGAGGGCGAGCGCGCAGAAATGGCCGAATGGTTCGTAGCTGCAACCGACGCACTCGATGAGCCTTCACTCTCCGATGATCTGAATGCGGTTTTGACCTCCGATCAGTTGCTCCTATTACTTTCACGGCTGGACTCGGGACCCGACTGGATTTCTTGGGCCTCAGCAAATGTTCTCGCTAATGTCAGTAACCCTCCGTGGAACAGCGAAGACATTTTCGAGAAAGGCATGTCGAATCGGCCACGTAATAGGGCGATCTTACTCTACCTCGTGGCGATCGTTACTGCCGCAGAGAAAGGTCAAGAACTACTGGCTCGGGCGGCCGCAGCCGAATCTGCTGATTATCGGATCGCCGCACGTATTGCGGCACAAGCTGAAGGCATGGATCCTGATAGCTCGATAACGGATGCGCTGCGCCGCGACCCTGACTTGTCGGTCCGTCCACCTGAGACTCGACACGACACAGCGTCGGCGACGCACTGGTCATGTGCCAGCTGTCGAACGACAAATGATTTGGATGCCGAAGACTGCGCAAGCTGTGCAAGTGGTTCACGCCCAGACAAGTGAAAGGAACACCGCACTTAACTGATTCATTCGATTAGCGACTGCTCGCCATCTTCGAAGATCTGACCGGGCGCGGGCTGCCGATAACGGCACCCTCTTTGGGTGCAAGTGGATCGAGTCGACCAGCTCACGCCTATGCGGTTCCCTGCTCCGCGACTATGTGGTGATCGAAACAGCAGCGTGCACGTCAGCTGTCGAGACCGACGGCCGCACGACGCACTGAGTGTCGTGTGTCCGCCCGCAACCTGTCGAGGACCTCGGCCAGGACGGCACGCCCATCTGTATCGGCACCAGATCCGGGGTGTGCATTGTCGGTCGCGTTGCGCAGTTGTTGTGCCAAAACCAGTCTGACCGAGGAAGCGTCGTCTCGCGCGAGGGCACGCAGGGTGGATGCCCATCGAGTCGGCGCAGCCGCAGCGACTACTGCGGCGAGTTCACGCATCGTTGACAGTGGATGCCCAGCAAGGATGGCCGCGTCAAGGTCGCCGACGCCGGTCGCCCCGAGCCAGGACAGGACGTGCGCGGCGCGCCTGACCGTGCCGGTGTCAGGGCTGCCGAGCAGGTCAATAGCGTGGTGACGCAGCCAATCACGGTGGTCATCGGTAGTGGAGCTGTTGAACGCCAGCCGCATGCCGTCGGCGCGCAATGAAGTTGGCCCGAGGTCGACGCGCAACGCGCTCAGCGGATGTGGATTGCTGGTTTCCGCATCCAGGAAGCTGCCATCCTGTTCCCCGGTCACATAGGTGCGACTTCGCAGGTGCACTTCGGTTTTGAGGCGGTCGTCTTGGTCGATGACCAGGTTGGCGGCGGCCTTGAGTGCGTCCTGCCGATTGCTGGCGGATGCTCGGCGATCTTCTGCGATGGCCATCACCTTGTACAGGCAGGCTTGCTGGTCGGCCAGTTCGAGGAAGCTGACAAGATAGGAGTCCGACACCAGCCGAGTACCGTGTTCGATCGAATAGCCTTCCGGCTCCGGTCTTTTCAGAAGCCTGTCGCGTGCGCGCGTTGCGCGCTCGGTGACCGAATCGTCTGCCTCGCCGAGTGATGCGATCGCTAGCCCTGCGTCATAGCGGCCTGCGGCGGCCATCGTTCTCAGCCGCTTCCGCAGAATGCTCCGCTGCCGGCCGGTCAGCACGGTGGCTGAGGGTGAATCAGGCGACGCCTGATTTGCAGCGGGAGTGGCAAGAGCGTCGATCACCCGTGGTTGGTGCAGCACATCAAGCGCGGCATCGGTGCCGGCCTCGGCGAGATCGAAGACGCGTTTGAGCGCGTGCCACGCCATTTCAGGATGATGCACCAGTATCGAGATGCATGCCCGAACATGTTCGCTGTCGTGGTAGCGATAGTGGTTCGCGGAGCGGGGAACGTCATCGGCGAGTATGTCGAGCAATCCCTTTGCGTCGACCGCATCACCCCGGCCTGCAAGAACGCAAAGTGTTTTGGTGGCTTGGACGGTCAGGCTGTCGCCGGGGTCGTCGGTGAGTTCTCCGTTGCGTCCGCGTCCGACTAGCTCCAGCAGTGCCTTGACCAGCAGGACGACTGTGTCATCGTCGAGCAAGTCCTGCTGTGCCGAGATCTGTACCAGTGCTGCCTTCTGCTGCCACCAGGGCCCGGACCCGACAGGCGAGACCATTGGCAGCAGCCGGTCGCCGGCTGTGTCGATCAGGGCGCGGAGCTTCTCGATGGCCCCGGCACGCTGGTAGCAGCAGGCGGCGCGGGCCAGTTCGGTGTTGTCCGCGTACAGGTCGCCGAGCAGTTCGGTGGCGGTGTTCTCATCGACCCAATCACCGACGACGATGCTGTCGGCCAGCCAGCGGCGGGCGGCGACGATTGCCTCCCGCGGATTGTTGGCGAGAGCGGCACGACGTGCGTCGGCTTCCGGGTCGCGAACTCGCCGGATCAGCCGGCCGCTGGAGGCTGTCGGAAGCGCTTGCGCCAGGGAATGGTAATCGTCACCGCCCACTGTCCACGGCCCATACCGAGCCTTGACCGCCTGGATGGCATACAGCCATCCGCCGGCATCGTCGGTGTGTCCGCCGTGAATAGCGCTGGCGACGGCTTGGCGCCAATGCTCGATAGCCTCCTCGGCGGAGCCATCGAGGGCTTCGCGGCGGGCGTGCGCGGCAAGGATCAGTGCGGCCGACTTTTCCGGTAGTCGCCGCTGCCGCGCCGCGGTCAGCAAAGTCCTGCGCTCGTCGGTGTTGTAGTAGCCGCGCACCAGACGTAGGCGCAGCGACGCCTCCCGCCCCTGATCGGACGGAGATGCCTGTGCGAGCTGCTCTATCGCGGCGGTGATGAGATCGTCCAGCTCGTCCAGGCTAGTGGCGGCCACATCCGTGCCGGAGTCAGTGGATTCAGCCCAGTCGGTAACTATCGCTCGGGACGGAGCGAGAATCGCTTCCGCGTGAGTCATTTCGGCCAGCAACAGCACCAGCAGCGGCTGATAGTCGGGCGGAGCTGAATCGGCGAGCGCTCGGCGGAGCGCGGTGCGCAGCTTGCTGGTGGCCGGTAAGGGGTGAACCGTTGCGTCGACAGCGGCCTCGATCAGCTCACCGTGGCGGCGGACGCCGATCAAGGTTTCCTGATCCATTCGGCGGGCCCGGTTGGCTCGCGCGCTCTCGTCGATCAACGCTTCGAGCGCGGACATACCGCTCTGCGGATCGAGCTTGGCAAGTCGCCTGCTCAACGCCTGTGCCTGACGGCTATCGGCCTCGTACAGAGCAACCGCAGCGAGTTCGGCGATAAGAGCGGCGACAGCCAGATGATCGTCGGTCTCGTCGAGAGCGTCGAGCTGCTTGCGCTGAACGACGTGCGAGTGTCCGCGGAACCCTTCTGCAGCCAGAGTGTCGGCGATGCGCTGGTAGGCAGCGGCTGCCGCGGCAGGATCGGCTCCTCGCAGCACGTCCGCGGCGGCAAGGTCATCTTCCAGGCCGTCCATTCGAATTGGCCCGACCAGGATCTGGTCGGCGAGCCGGACCAAGTTCACCGGCGGAGCGGCGACTCCGGGCAGCGGCGCACCCGTGCAGAACGTGTCGGCTGTCTCCCGTGTCCAGAACCGGCCGACGATCTCGGGGTGACTGCGTAGTTCGTCGTTGATCTGCTCGGCGCCCCACAACTCGATCGTCAGATCATTGTGCACATCTTGCAGCGTTGCCAGCTCGTCCTCCAGCTGCGTTGTAGCCGCCGAAGTGCTCACCGCGACAATCAGATGCCGGGCACCGAACGGCCTCTTACCGCTGGTGAACGTCCTCACCGCAGCACGCAGATTGGTGACGGTGAAGCGCCGGTAGTCCTTGCACTGAACCACCGTGTAGTCCCCGGTGTCGGGATGACGTCCCGCGAGATCGATTCCGTGCTGCTTCTGCCCGCCGACTCCGTAGCGGCGGAACCGCATTTGATCAAGACCGATGATCCCCTGCGCAACCGATACCAACAGCTGCTCGAACCGGTCCCACCCGATGTCCAGACGCAGTTCTCGACCGGCTCCGACATCCCCTGATACACCGGTGGAAGGAGGTCGCGCAAGAATCGAGTCAGCGGAAATCCGCTGCCATGCCGCGCCAGCAGTGCGACGCGCGCTCATACCGCATCACCCCAGCAGCGGGAACCGTGGCAGATCACCGAACTCCCCTACGTTCAATCATGAACGGAATCCTTCTGCTCATTCGCGCGCGATGTACGACCGACCACAGACCGGAACTGGGCAATCCGAGAGCAACAGTCGCAGACCGTAAACGTGCCGGGCCGCCTGAAGTTCCCGACTGGCACGTCTCCATAGCTGCCGTCGTCTATCCCGTCGGTCGCTGGCGAGTTCGACTGTTTCTCGTTTTCGTGAACGCCGGTTTGGAGCCTCGTCTCCAGGCCAGCGTTCGTCGGTTCTTCCGGGAGGCGGCCTTGCCCATTGTCATCCCTACCTCGCCGCTGCCCCGTCCTGCACAGTGTATCGGCGCTGTGCAGGACCGGTGATTTCCATAGGCTCGACAATGCCACCATGCACCCGCCGCAGGTCCACTCGGTCCTCGACCGGATTCGTACCGATGCGGAACTCGGGACTGATCTGGCGGCTGATCGCCCGGTGGATGGCGGTGAACCTCGACCAGCCCACGCGCCTCGCGCGAACGCGGGCGGGAGTCGCCCGCACCGCGCCGGCGTCTGGTTCACCCCCCCACCGTCGGTGGGCTCGAATTCCGCTTCGTCGCCTGCCCCACCGCAGCGCTCATCTTCGTCTGCGACCTGCGACACCACCGTCTCGCCGACACCGTGCAAGTCAGCGAACACAGCACCGGCCGCGCCACCCGACTGCCCAACGAGGGTCTGTTTCTCGAACCCTGGCACCCGGGGTATGACCACATCGATGAAAGTCGTTCAGGTGTCTCCCACTGCTCGTGCGTCGCCGGTTCGGGACAGGAGGCGGCGGGTGATGTGTCGGTCCGAACCAGGGAGCAACCGCACGATATCCCCGGGCTGGACACCGGCCGACACGACGGAGGCGTCCTCAAATCGCACTGTCGGGCTGTGCGTGAGGAATTGGTCATCGAATTCGATGGTGCGGCCGTCGTAATCGATTGTGATCGGCCTGACGACCATCATTGCGAATTCATCATCCCCATTGTGGTTTGCGACAGCTTCAGGGTCGGTGACGTGCATGTCGACGCCTTCCCAGTCGTCGACGAGGTCCTCTCCGCGAAACAGTGCAGCGGCGTCGATGATCCGGTTGTACTGCGCGGAGTTGACCCGTCGAGGCATGCTCAGCGGCGTCGAGGTTCGGGTTTGCAGTTCGATCAGAGCCTCGGCCAACTTCGCCCACGTGCGGCTCTTTTCGACAAGTGCCTGATCTGCCCCAACATCCCACGGTGCCGCAAGTGGCGGACCGCCTGCCGTTGCCAGGACGAGTGCGGAAGAGCCGTCGAACAACGATTCCATCGCGCGAAGTACAGGCGCGACAAGGCGTGGTGGAGTCCCGCCGACCTCACGGGGAGTGATTCCGACTTCGGAGGTACCGGCGGCAGGGTCGAAGAGGAACTCCACCTCGATTGCTCCAGCGCGATCCCTACCGATCACTCGGATGCCTTCACCATGTAAGCCGTGGGTCTGCTGGACGTTCACGAGCTCGATGCAATGCCGTGACGGTTCGATCCGCAGTTCGAGGTCCAAGCCGGACGCACCACCCACTGCCACAGGTGCACCGATGTGGAGCAGTACCTCACCGACCGGCGGCGTGACGCCGGACGGCCCCTCGGAGCGCGTGACGCGAGCGGGCAATGCAATCTCAGGCGCAACACCGAATGTGATGAACCGACGCAGCGCATCGTGCTCACGAGACCCGGGGCGGACCGAGAAGGTCACCGACGTCGTAGGTGGTGGCCGCAAATCCATCAATGCCTGGCTGCGCGGGTACACCCGCACCACCCAGATGAAGGAATCGCCGAACTCGCTGGCGATCACCGCGCAGGCTCCACCAGCGCCTTCCATGAGATCAAAGTCCGGGGCATCCGGAGGTCCTAATCGTCCCGGACGAACTTCTGAGCTGTAGCGGTAGAAAGGATCGATCTCGTCCAGCGCCATGGCCAACGCGCGCTGTCGTTCACCGATCGCCGACAACAAGTCCTGACCTATCGCGTTTGGCAGAGCCATCCCTGCAGTAAGAGCTTGAGACACCAGCTCCTCGGTACGCCGTCGCCCATCGCCGAAGTAGTAGTCGACGAGCTGACTGCAATCGGCGGCCAACGTGTCGAGGTTGGTCCGGCCCATCCAATGCGTCTCCTCCAGCCCAGCACCCGCCGTCAACGCCTGCAACCACTCCCAGCGTTCGTTGGTGGGATCCCAGGGCATCACCAACGTCCAGGAGCGGACCGGAAGCCGGGGCAGTGTCTGACTGACGAACGCTCGCCAGGAATCCTCGATACTCGCGCGTTGCCTACTGTCCGGCGCTCGGGTGTACCGCTTCACCTGATAGACATCAAAACGATTGTCCGGAGCTGGGATTCGGATGTCGATGCCACGATCCCCCCGAGACGGGGTAATGAGATTGCCGCGCGGATACTTCAACAGCAATAGTGCCGCAACGAACTCCTCGACCGTCTCGCCAGGTAGGCGCTCCCAGTTCACCGGGGTCATAGGTCGAGCAAACCACATGCCACCGACATCTATACCGCCTCGAGCAGCGTACGCCGGACGCGGCAGAGCCACCGCGTAGTAGCGTCGGGCGCCGAACGGATCAGGGAAGCCGCACATCAGTGCGCGGGCACGCGGCTGGTCAGAAAGAAGCCCTTCGTCAGGTCAGGACGGGACTGCCTGGGACTCATGACGTCGACTCGCTGAATATTTGCGGACTAGTCAAAGTCATTCCAACTCGGTGACCTTGAACCATTGACAGGAGTGCCGATGTGTAGCAATGCTGAAATGGTGTCAGGGCAGAATGATCCGAGTTCAATCAGCTGTAGGAGCAACTACAGCATCGGTATTCGGCCGTCCATATACTCCCCGGATCATGCCCTCGGTTCTTGCGGTGTTCGTGCCGATGCAGCAACGATCACCCACTCGACCCAACCGCGTTGCAGTACAGAGCATTTCGTAGATGTTCGTAGTTGCGCATTCGTGCCCAGGGAGGTCTCCGGCGACCGCCCGGACACGGAGAACGTGTATGGTGAAGCCATGTACACGAAAAGTGTGCATATTTGCCGCAGTTTCGGTGTCCGAGTCCCCCTCCGGACACGTAAAAACGCGCATTCAGTGCGTTTATGCACTGAATGCGCGTTTTTTGTTGCTTCGGGTGGGCCTTTTCGCACCTGTTCGGTGCGTTCCTTCCCTGATCCAGGGCGTAGGTGCCCTATTCGTGTGGTTGAAGTCGAGTCCGGACACGTGTGGGCAATCAGGAAGCTGTTGTCGGCATCCAGCCTGCTCGGGGATGGGGCGGATCGGGGTTTGTATCGGTTGACCAGGCTGTCGGGGGCCTGGATCCTGGAAGGAACGCTGCCTGTCGGAGGCGGCGCTGTGGGGGATTCATCCGATGATCTCGGCCAACGAGGAGAGCTGTGAACTGGCCAGTCGATTCTGGAATGTTCGGTGGCGCGAGCCCGAAGCGCTCCGATCCCGTCGCTGCCCATCAGCCTGTGTTCCGCCCGTTCCGCAAGCCGGGACCACCCGCTGTGCCCGAGCACGCCCGGGCGATGTACTGCTCGGTCACCACCATCGGCGGCAACGGGCGGTTATCGGACAGCTCGCCACTGAAAAAGCTTGGCTGGGAACCAAATCAGGCCCTTGCGATCGAGACGACCGATGAGGTGATCGTCGTGACCGAGTGCCGCGACGGCCCCTACGCGGTGACATCCCAACATCATCTGCACCTGCCCGCCGAGGTCCGCCGCTCGTTCCGCATCCAGGCCGGGGACCGGCTACTGGCTGTCGCCGCACCTGAGCAACGGCTCCTGGCGCTGTATCCGCCCACCAGCCTGCATCTCATGCTGCACCGTCAACACCCACATCTGTGGACTCGAAAACCATGAGCTGGAATTCCCCTGACCCACGCAACTTCCATTACCACCTGCACGCTCACCGCCCCGGCGACAGCTCGCCGCTCGGGGGGACCGAACCGACGGCGGAGGACAGCATAAACACCGACGAGCTACCTGAATCCCTACGACAAACCATCGAGAGACTGGAACTGATCGTGCACCGCGGCGGGCACAGCCGGTGGCCCATGCCGACGGTGCGCGAGTACATCGCGCGGATATCCGCAATAGTGCCCGACGGCACCCGCAACACCTACAGCGGCTACTGGAGAGTGGTGGAACAGGCATGGGGCGACCGGCGCCTCAACGAGCCCACGACCGCAGAGATCACCGACCTGGTGAAGCAGCACCAAAGCCGCGCTGCTCCCAGAATCAACGCAACCCAGGCCCGTGGTGCCGGCGGACTGATCGACGCCCTGCGCTGCCTCTACCGCTACGCCGAGTACGACGGCCTGATCGACCCCTCGGACAACTCCGCCCGCAAAGTCGCCAGGCCACCGCAAACGCGCCGATCCAAACTTCCGCTGAGCATCGAGCAACTCCACGAACTCGCCGACGTCGCGGAAACAACAGGAAACGACCGCGAACTCGACGGACTCATCGTGCGCCTGCACATGGAAACAGCCTGTCACCGCCGCAGCCCACTACACCTGCACATCCACGACATCATCCGAGAAGACTGCACCCTTCGCCTCCGCGAGGAATCAGGCGACCTGCGCTGGCAACCCATCTCCCCCACCCTCCTGCAGCATCTGCTCGAACACATCGACGCCCGGGGCGGCTCCCGCACCACAACCCAGGTCCTGCGCGACCACACAGGCCAGCCAGTGACCGACCGCCGCTACGACAACCTCCACAGCCGATTCCGCAAGCATCTTCGCTGGGCTGCCGAACAACACGTCACCGTCACCCGAATTCGATACACCACACTGAACTACGTGGAACGACAGTTCGGCAAAGCAGTCTCCCGCGCCTACGGCGGCTCCCACCGCCACACCGGCAGAAACACTCTCTTCCCCTACAACCGCCCCGGCATCTACGACGTCGCCCGAGCGCTGCAATCCCTCACCGGAGAAGAACAGCCCCTCGCACACGGCCCATTTCCTGGGCTCTCCGAGCGATAACAGCGACACGCAAGCTCCGAGATAGCTTGGAACTACGGCTCCTACTCGTACGAGGAAGGCCGGGACTGCGACCAGCACAGCACAGCACCCAGATCATGGGATCGGTGCCGAGATTCCCGATACGTCGACGCCGAGGGACTGTGGATCTAACGGCTCATCTCTGTGTCAAGCCTGCGAATAGCAGAGAGGTACCGTTAATCCACAGTCCCGAGCGGAACTGACCAGCGGGGGCCAGATTCTCTGGACCGATCAATGGGGTCCCGTCAATAGGTCTTCGCCGGTCTGCCCCTTCTCCATTTTTGGGTCCAGCGCGTCGAAACCCTTCTCGTTGAAGTCGTAAATCACCTGCCGCACATAGTATCCGACACCTGCAGCAGCTTCGCGATCAAGCCACCGACTGATGCTGCGCCGATGCCACCACCACAGCCCGCCGCATCCGCACCGGCTGCCTGCCCCGCCGCGCGAGTTGGGCCAGCTTGCCGCCCTCCTGCGGGGTCACCGCTCCGACGAACACATCCGGCTTTCGAGCCACCGGCATCACCTCCACCGGCAGCATCACCGCTCACCCGTCGATGATCAACCCGCCACCCCGGTCACGGTCACGGCATCAACCTTCCTTGACGCGGCCCTAGGACGCATTCTCGGTGGACAGGCGATCCAGGAGTTGCTGCACCGCAACGTGCTGGATTTGAAGTCGAGCTGATTGAGCTTGCCATTCCGGCCGTGTTTGCCGCAATGCTCTGTTGATCGCTTTGCTCGCCAGTTTCAGTGACGTATGGAGGTACGACCATCCTCCCGCAAGTTGCAGGATTCGGTCGATTGCCTGTTCGGCGTCCGAGAATCGGCCGAGATGAAGGTGCGCAATGGCGTCGAAGTGGTCGTACATGACCTGCTCGTCGGCAGATGGCTCCGAACCCCGCATCTGTTGTACGAGTTCGAGAACCGCTGCGAACTCGCTGCGGATGACAAGTTCTTGAAGTCTCGCAATCTGCGCTGCTTCGGGAACCGCCGAAACACGCTGACGGGAAGCGATTTCGCCGAACTTGTCAATGAGGGCCTGCTTGCTCTCGATATGTGACCGGCCGATGGACTGCGCGGCTTGGATAGCCAGCCGGACCACCAGATCACCGCGTTCCGGCCCGCCCACCGCATCGAACTTGATCAACTCCGCTAGCGCCCGGTCGGCCCACATCGCGCAGCGCTGTTGGCTCAGGCTGCCCAGCACGGTGTCAGCGAGTGCCGCGCACGCCGCCGTAGTGGCAAGGTGCTGAGCACCACGACTCAAGGTCAGATCGCTGACCTCGTCGAGCGCGAGCTCGATCTCGCTCACACTCTTGTCGTAGTGACCGCGGGATGCATGCGTGGTTGCGATCTCGTATTGGAGAAACAACCTCGCGCATCGAAACACATAGACCCTCCCGGGGTCGGCAGTGCTGGGCAGCGGAACCGTCGAAACAAGATCCAAAATCCACCGTGCGTGCACCATAAGCTGTTCCAAGGCGAAGAACTGACCTTTGGAGCGGAGTGCCCCGATCCATCCCATCGTGCAAGTCATCAGGAGTGCAAGCAGCTCCACCACGTACTCGTCCGGCGCGCTTTGTCGGTGGATCTCGCGGAGGATCTCGTGAACGAGTGGGTGGATATTGATGGTGTCGCTGGCTGGATTGGCGACCGCAGAGGGGTCCACGTAGTGGCGTCGCTGGGCGATCGATTGAGTCCGGAGATTGGTGATCACCCCGTTGCGGCGTCCTTGATCGGCGATTTCCGGTGTGGGGGGATCCAGCAGGTTGATCGTGGTCGTCTCGGACACGGTCTGCAGGAGTAGGTTCACCGGGATGAGCTCAGGTGCCATGAAAGCGGCGTGGTAGATCAGCGCCCGTGTCTCATTCCTGCGCTCGGGGCTCGAGTCGACCCCCAATTGCGCGACAGCGAATCGGATGGCCGCGAACGCGGTCTTGTCGTACCCCTCGGGCACTGCCGTTGCTTCGGACAGCGCGTCGAGTCGTGCGAAATATTGTCCCGACAGCTGGGAGACGTCCTCATCCGCATTACGGAAGTACGACGCCGCCATCGCGATCGCCAAAGGCACCCGGCCGAGCCGCTCGACGATCTCGATGATCGCGGGCCTGTGAGTATCTGACTCGAGCTGAGCGAATGCCTCGAAGCACGCGACCGCTTCCTCTTGCGTAAATGCGCTGATCTGCAGTTGCGTTGCTGCGCTCCACCATCCAGTGCTGTTGGTGGAGGTGACGATGACGAACCCGCATCCGCTCGACGGGAGATACGGCTCTATTTCCTGCCGTGTGCCAGCGCCGTCGAAGACTAGGACGAACGGACCACCGAGGCGGGCCATCTCGGATCGAAACGCTGCCGCGAGATCTTCGATCGCTTCCACGTCGACTCCCAGGGCGACGAGGATGGTCTTCGCCTTGGCTTCGATCAATCCCTGTGTGCGGCAGTCGATCCAGCAGACGTGCTCGTAGAAGTGCCGATTCAGGTGACAGAAATCGGCGGCGATCGTGCTCTTACCGAACCCTGTCACACCGGTCAGCACGGCAGCGCGCGGATACCGCGACGCGACGCTGTCGGTAAACAAGGCGGTCAGCTCCATCAGTTCCGCTGTCCGCGCCACCGGGGACACAAGGCGTGGAACCTCAAGCAACGGCACACCCCAGTCGAAGCGACGCAGCGCATGCGCAATTCGTGCATCTGGGGTACACACCAGATCGACGATGTCAGCGGCGCTGATCCGGCGTGCGGCCAGGTCCGCAGCCGAATCGAACACAGCATCCATCAGCAGTGCAGCAAGCAACCCCGCAGTACTCTCGCCTTGACCGAGCGCACGGTCGCGTCGGATCCCACGGATCAACGCCAGAATCGATTCCTTGATTGCCGCGGTGCCGCGATCATCCCGCATGACCATCCTGCGCGGCGACGGCTCCTGTGTGAGTTCCGCAGCCGTGACAGGATAGACCAGTCTGCCCTCCGCCGACCTCGACGCTGTGCCGCAGGCACCGACGAGTTTCGGCGCTAGCGGCCTGTTCGTCAGGACAGCTGCCTCCTCTCCCTCACTACCCATTCTGGTGAAGATCTTGTGAACCTCGGCATATCCGAGCGTGTTCGACTCGGACGGCACCACCGACGATTTGACCTGCACATGGCGTTCGACTCGTCCGTCTCGCTCGATCGCAAAGTCGATGACGTCATCGTCGTTGCCGACACCGATGTCGTGTCGTGTCGGCTCTACGATCAGAACGACGGCACCCAAATCACCCGAGTACTCGGTCACGGTGCGAAGGAACTCTTCGACCGTGACGAGATATTGGAATCGGAATCCAAACGCGGCGACTGCGCCACCGTCACTCGTCACTCTTCCTCCGTCACCTCGGATTTCCGTACCTTCGATTACGCACCGACTTACCTGTGTGGTGCAGCAGTGCCTTTGCCCCCCCGCCCGTCGCCTACAGGCACCAGGACGTTACGCCCACCACGCCTCGGCCGCGACCCAGAACTGCACCATCAACATAGCCCGCTCCGTTTCGGGAGCGGGCTATTGACGTTGCGGAGGCTTTCAGTACTATCCATCGGTGCGGGGCCGAATCGCGATTGTGTCCGTCAGCTCTCCCGGTACCGCGCGAGAACCTGCTTTACGGCATCCGTGACAGGCGGTTCGTCGGCCAGACTGGTCCAGGTGTATGCGTCGTGTTCGGTCAGCTGCACAGGCTCAGCATGACCGACCTCGACGGTGAAGTTGAACTGTCGGCTTTTCTTACCGCTGCCGGACTGGTAGTCGAATTCGCCGAGGTAGTTCGTGATGGCGGTGACGTCGAGGCCGGTCTCTTCCTTGACTTCCCGGATCAGGGCTTGGTCGATGGCTTCGCCCGGATCGACCTTCCCACTCGGAAGTTCCCAGATTCCACCCATGAAATCTTCGGCGGGGCGTTCCAGCAGAAGGACTTTGCCGCCGTGCTGGACAACGGCGCCGACGACGAGTTGTTGCACCTCGTCCCGGTCGGCTTCCAGTGTCAACTTCTCCAGCAGTGTTGTCTCGATCATCGAGCCCTATCCTTTCAGGTCGGCGTGGTGGGTGATCACTTTGTAGAGCGCTTCGATGTAGCGGTCGACGAGCGGCAGGTCCTCGTCTCGGTGCCAAACGGGGAGCTTGAGAATGGTGTGGTGCAGCGCTTCGGCGCGCGGGTAGTCGCCGGGGGCGTAGGCCAGCTTGCCAGTGAAGGCCGGGAACAGCGGCCCTGGCTCTTGGAAGAGCGGCAGGTGATTGAGGGGGCAGGTTGATCCTGGCTGGTCGAACTCGCGGCAGCCCTCGGCCTGCAAGGCGGCGTGGAAGCGCTCGACCGGCACGTCATCGAAGAATTCACTGTCGTAGCGAATCGTGAGTCCGTACCAGGCTGGTCGGGTGTGTGGTTCGTGCCAGGTGATGGTCAGGCCCGGTTCTCGCCTGAGTTCGTCGTGGATGTGCTCGGCGATGCGCTGACGCCCTGCGAGGTAGTCATCCAGATGTGAAAGTTGTTCCAGTGTGAGGTTCCCCCGCATTGTTGGAGGGCGGGGTTATCAGGTTCCAGCCGGAACCGGGTGATGGTAACTGGCTTCGAACTCGGCGGGTGATCGCCAG
>NZ_JBITBU010000045.1:0-15138 GCF_044452545.1 Nocardia sp. NPDC051900
GGCAACGCCGCCCGATCCAACTTCCCCACCGGCGTCAACGGAATCTCATCCAACACCACAATCGACGCCGGAATCATGTACCCCGGCAACGACTCACCGATGTACTCCACGAGCGCGTCGGTGTCCACGTCGGCGCCGGGGCGCGGCAGCACGTACGACACCAGTGCGGTCGCACCCGATGGCAGCGACTTGCCCAGGGTGGCCGCGAAGTCGATATCCGGATGGCCGGTGAGAGCGTTGTCGATCTCGCCGAGTTCGATGCGGAAACCGCGGATCTTCACCTGGAAGTCCGAGCGGCCCAGGTATTCGATGACGCCGCCGTCCTGGCCGGCCGATTCGGTGCGCCGCACCAGATCACCGGTGCGGTACAGCCGCGCCGCCGGGTTGCCGCTGTCGGCGCCGAACGGGCTGGCGACGAATCGCTCCGCGGTCAGGCCCGGCCGGTTGAGGTAGCCCTGCGCCAGCGCGGGACCGGACAGATACAGCTCGCCGACCACCCCGGCAGGAACCGGCCGCAGCCGTGAGTCCAGCACGAACGCGCCGACGCCCGGGATGGCCGTGCCGATCGTGATGGGCTCGCCCGGCGTCATCGGCGGCGTGCTGGTGGCCAGGATCGTCGCCTCGGTGGGCCCGTAGCCGTTGTAGAACTCGCGCTCGGCCGCCCAGCGTCCGACCAGTTCCGGGCCGAACTTGTCACCGGCCACCACCACGGCCTGCAGGTCGTCCAGTCCGGCCGGATCCACCGATTCCAGGGCGCCCGGCGTGATGAGCATGTGCGTGACGTGCTCGCGCCGCAGCAGATCCGCCAGCTCGAAACCGCCGAACACCGTCGGCGGCGCGATCACCAGCGTCGCGCCGGAGGAGAAGGCCAGCAGCAGTTCCAGCACCGAGACGTCGAAGTTCGGCGAGCAGACGTGCAGAACGCGCGAGTCCTCCGTCACGCCGTAGTGCTCGCGCTCCGCGGCGACCAGCCCCGCCAGACCGCTGTGGGTGACCACGACGCCCTTGGGCTTGCCGGTGGAGCCGGAGGTGTAGATGACATAGGCCGGGTGCCGCTCGTCGAGCGGACGGACCCGGTCGGTGTAGGAGATGGGGTGCTCCGGGCGCGCGGCGATGCGCGCGGCCTGCACCGGGTCGTCCAGTTCGATCCAGTACACACCGGTGCCGAGCACCGGGCGGTGCGCCGAAGTGGTCAGACCCACCGTGGCGCCGGAGTCGGCGACGATGTGATTGATCCGGTCGGTGGGATAGGTCGGATCCACCGGCACGTAGGCCGCGCCGGTCTTGGCGATGGCCCAGACGGCGAGCACCGACTCCACGCTGCGCGAGATTCCGATGGCGACCACGTCGCCGGGCCCGACACCGCGCTCGATCAGCTCCCTGGCCAGCCGCGAGGACGCCGCGTCCAGCTCGGCGTAGGTGAGCTCCCGATCGTCGGCCGGGTTCCCCGTGGGGTTGAACCGGATCGCGACCTCGGTGGCGGCGGACTCGACCGCGGCGGTGAGCAGCTGCGCGAAAAGCGGACTGCCCGACCTGCGGCGACGGCTACCGCGAGCAGAGCGACGGGCGGTTTCCATTCGAGTGCATTCACCTCTCGGATCGAGCCAGGACCCGGGCTCTACCCTGCTCAGGGCTTGTTATCCGGGGCCAGCGCGGACCGAGCAATCATATAAGGGGCTGACCACTGAACCCGCGCGCTGTATTGGATTGCCGCGGATGCCGTCGGTACGGTCCGCATCCCCCTTGTCGAGTGCTGTCCTCTCGTAGGACACCATCCGCCCCCCTGGAATCGGTGTCTTGCCTGATCCCTGCCGTTATATCGGTACTTACGCCATCGTGTTGCACTAGTGCCCGAATCGGTGAGCTTGGTCACAGCCATCCGCGCCGCGTGGCCTGCACCCCCGCCTGGAATCTGGTGCTCGCCCCGAGGCGCTCCAGCAGCCGTGCGGTCCGGCGGACCACCGTGCGCCGGGACATCCCGAGTCGCCGCGCGATGGTGTCATCGGTCGCGCCGAGCCCCATCAGGGTCAGGATCGCGCGGTCGCGTTCGTCCAGCGCCTCCGCGGCCGGGTTCACCGAGATCGGCGCCGCCATCGTCCACAGCACGTCGAAGGTCTTGATCAACAACTCGAGCGTGGGGGAACCGGTGATGCGCAGACCCATCGGGTCGGGCCTGCGTTCGTCGGCGTGCAGCACCAGGCTGGCCCGCTCGTCGTCGCTGATGATCAACTTGAGCGGCGGCTCGGGCAGGGTTCTGGCCTGCGCACCGCCCGCGTTGGTGGACAGCGCGTGCCGCAGGCGCTCGGGGTCCTGATAGACGGTGTCCTGATACAAGGTCTGGTAGCGGATGCCGTCGGCGAGCCTGGCCCGTTTGAGTTCGAACAGTTGGCGCTCGCGCTCGGGATCGCTCAGATAGGGCCCGCGCTCGACCAGCTTGACGCAGCTGCGCGCGCCGGTCTGCATCTCCTCGAAATCCGCCAGCATCTCCAGCCGCTCGTACACCGGCACCACCGCGCCGTTGCCGCGCGGCGAGCGGCGCACCGAGCGGAACGTCTCGCTCAAGCGTGCTGCGGCGGCGTGCATCTGGTTGATCTCCTGCTGCCTGCGCCGAGCCTCGGCTTCGGACAACGATTCCGGCGCGTGCGCGTCCCACAGCGGTTCGCCGTCGGGCGACTCGACGCGGACCGCGGCGTGCAATTCACACAACACATCCAGCGTGGCCGCGGCGAGGTCTTCCGAAACGCCCAGGTAATGCGCGATATCGGCGAGACTCGACCGCGGATGGTGCACCAGCACGGCGTACGCGCGGCCGTGCGGTGACCCAGGCTCGAAGATGTCGCCCAGCTCGATCACGGCCCGAGCCTAGCGACCGACCGGTGTCCGTGGGGCAGCTCTACGAGACCAGGACGCGAACCGCCTCCCGCGTCACCGGGACGCGGGAGGCTTCGCTGCGCGCAACCGTGCGCTGATCGGAATATCAAGCCGGACAGGGAATGTCAGTGCGCCGACGGGCCCCACTCCAGGGGCACTCCCTTGGCGGCCAAGTAGGGCATCGGGTCGATCTTGGCGCCCGACTGGTCCCAGATCTCCAGGTGCAGATGCGGACCGGTGGACTGGCCCCGGTTGCCGACGGTGGCGATCACGTCGCCCGCGTTCACCCGCTGGCCCGCGTGCACGAACATCTCGTTCACGTGGCCGTAGACGGCGGTGGTGCCGTCGTCCTGCAGGATTCGCACCCACAGACCGAAACCGGAGGCGGGCCCCGCCTCGATGACGGTGCCGTTGCTGACCGAGTGGATCGGCGCGCCCAGCGAGTCGGCGAAGTCGAGGCCGTAATGCATGGCGCCCCAGCGGCTGCCGAACCCGGAGCTGATCTCGCCGGCCACCGGGCGCACCGCGGGCGCCGGAGCGACCTGCTGCTGCACGCCCTTGAGAGCCTCCTCGGCCTGCGCCAAGGGACCGATGACCTCCGGGGGAAGATTGGGAATGCCGAACGGCGCGGCGACCGGCGCGGCGATCTGGCCTGCGACCGCGGCGGGCTCCGGCGCGGCCTGCGCGACCGGCTCGGCGGCGGCCTTCGCCTCGACGATCGGAAGGATGCTCGTACCCTTCACGGTGGAGGGCGCGGCCTGCGTCTCCTCGTCGGCATCGTGCGAACCGGGCAGCAGCGGCGACGCGTAAGCGAGCGCGGGAGCGACCTGGCTGGCAGCGCCGATCAAGGCGCCCGCGGCAACCGCCGCGGTGGCGGCGGCCTTGACTCGTTCGGTGGCGGACGGCTCGGCGCGGTGCCGCGTCGGACGGCCCGATTCGCCGCCGTCGCCGAGGAGGCTCTGGACGGTAATGGAACTGGGGCCTACACGGTGCTGCGACAAAGCTGAATCCTCGGTCGTACAACAGGGTCCGGGATGCCGGAGCCCTAGCGGAACCGGTTCGATAACGATCCGGTAAAGCCGGGCGGATAACGGTTTGGCATCCGTCGTGACGGGAACTCTACCGCGTCGTGACCATTCCGCAACCTTCCAGCGGAAAAACGCTGGTGAGGCCCGGGTCACATGTCCAGATACGCGACAATCGAACCGTGATCCTCGACCAATTGGACGTTCCGATCGCGCTCGCCCCCATGGCGGGCGGCCCCTCCACCCCCGAGCTGACCGCCGCCGTGGCCGAAGCGGGCGGTTTCGGCCAGCTGGCCGCCGGTTATCTGAGCGCCGCCGACACCGCGGCGCGGATCGCGGCGACTCGCGCGGCCACCGGCAAGCCGTTCGGCGTGAACCTCTTCGTGCCAGGCCCGCCGACTCCTCCCGCAGATCTGGCGGACTATCTGGCCGAACTCGGCGCCGAACACCAGCTGGGAGATCCGCGCTTCGACACCGACGACTGGGACGCCAAACTCGACCTGCTCGTCGCCGACCCGGTCGCGGCCGTGTCGTTCACCTTCGGCTGCCCGAGTGCCGCGGACATCGAACGGCTGCATGCCGCCGGTTCCGAAGCCTGGGTCACCGTCACCTCGGTCGCCGAGGCGCGCTTCGCCGTCGAGGCAGGCGCCGACGTGCTCATCGCCCAAGGCGCGGAGGCGGGCGGGCACCGCGCGACGTTCACCGATCGGCCCGCCGACGACGTCACCGACCCACTCGGGCTGCTGGCGCTGCTGCAATTGCTCTCCGCCGCCACCGACCTGCCGCTGGTGGCCACCGGCGGCCTCACGACCGGCGCGGGCATCGCCGCCGCGCTCGCGGCGGGCGCCACGGCCGCGCAACTGGGCACGGCGTTCCTGCGCTGCCCCGAGGCGGGCACCAGTCAGGTGCACCGCGCCGCGCTGACCGCCGACACCCCGACGATGCTCACCCGCGCCTTCACCGGACGCAGGGCACGCGGCTTGCGCAACCGCTTCCTGGTGCGGCACACCGCTACCGCGCCGACCGGATACCCGGAGATCCACTACGCCACCGCCCCGCTGCGAGCCGAGGCGCGGGCGGCGGGCAACCCCGAGGAGGTCAACCTCTGGGCGGGCCAAACCCATGAGCTGACACCGGAGCTACCCGCGGGCGAACTGGTCTCGACCCTGGCCGCCGACACGAAAGCCGCACTGGAAAAGGCACTTTCGCGCCGAATCCAGCATTATTGACAACGACTTTCGTTTAGACTTCAGTGGCATCGCATCGACGTTCAGCACTGGAGGAGAGCGCCATGTCCCTTGATGTCCCCACCGCAGTACTCGAACGCGCCGAACGCGGCGAGGTCGACGACGCCGACTTCGTCGAGGTCGTACGCAATTCGCTGCCCTACGCCTGGGAAGTGGTCAGCCGCGTAGCCGGTGAGCTGCGTTCCGGGACGGCGGAATTCGCCGACAACACGATCGCGCCGCCCGACGAGGTGGCGCGCGGGCAACTGCTGCGCGCCATGGCTTCCGACGCGATTCGCGGTGGGCTGGAGCGGCACTTCGGCGTGAAGCTCGCCTTCCAGAACTGCCACCGGGTCGCGGCGTTCCCGCTCTCCTCGGTCGGCGGCGAGACCTACACCACGTTCATCGGCACCCGGGCCCAGCTGCTCAACCAGAGCCCGGAACTGCGCAACTGCTGATCCACCGAATCGAACACCCGGCGCGGCAAACCGTTTCGCCCGCGCCGGGTGTTCTCGCGTATGCGGCGCCGTGCCCGCGCGTCGCCGCCGCCCGTCACGGACGGCTGCGCGTAGGGTCAACCGCCATGAGCAGCAACGATCTTCGCGATGAGGTCGAGGCCCGGCTCGCGCCGTGGCGCCAACAGCTCGGGGCGGACCGCGCCGCCTACACCAATCATGTGCTGCGGGTGCTCACGTTGTGCGATCTGCTGGCCGACGACCGGCAAACCCCGCCGAGCGCCCGTGAGGAGTTCCTGACCGCGGCCGTGCTGCACGACATCGGCATCTGGTCGGCGGGCAGCTTCGACTACCTCGCGCCCTCGTGCGACCAGGCGCGCGCCTGGCTGGCGAGCATCGACCGCGACGACCTGACCGGACTGGTGGTGGCGATGATCGACCAGCATCACAAGATCCGCCCGGCGGGCCCACCGCACGACCCGGTCGAGATCTTCCGGCGCGCCGACGCGATCGACGTCGAACTCGGCTTGCTCGGCCGGTTCGGCATCTCGCGCGGAACCTACCGTGAGCTGGCGAAGCGCTATCCGAACCACGGCTTCCACCGCAAGCTCGTCTCCCTGGTCGCGCGGCGGTTGCGTAGTCACCCCGCGTCACCACTGCCGATGCTGAAGTGGTGACGCGGGGCAGCAGGGGTCAGGACAGGGTGGTGACCTCCAGATCGCCGTCGGCGTACTGGGCGCGCAGCCGCTTCTTGTCGAACTTGCCCACACTGGTCTTGGGGACCTCGGCGATGAACGTCCACCGTTCGGGCAGCTGCCATTTGGCGAACTTGTCGGCCAAGAACTCCCGCAGTTCTTCGGGTTTGGCTTCGGCACCCTCGGCCAGCACGATCGCCACCAACGGACGCTCGTCCCACTTCTGGTCCGGCACACCGATCACCGCGGCCTCGGCGACCGCCGGATGCGCGATCACCGCGTTCTCCAGATCCACCGACGAGATCCACTCACCCCCGGACTTGATCACATCCTTCGAGCGGTCCACCAGCGTGAGATAACCATCGGGACTGATCTTGCCGACATCCCCGGTCCGCAACCACCCGTCGTCGAACTTCTCCGGATCGATCACCGTGCCGTCGGGCGAATAATACGACCCGGTGATCCACGGACCGCGCACCTGCAACTCCCCCAACGCCACCCCGTCGTTGGGGACCACACCCTCATCACCGACCAGACGCGCCCGCACCCCGGCCGGGAAACGACCCTGAGTCACCCGATACGCCCACTTCTCCTCGTCGGTGACCGCGGTCGCCGGCGGATGCGCCACACTACCCAACGGCGAGGTCTCGGTCATCCCCCACGCATGCAGCACCCGCACACCATGCTTGTCCTCGAAGGTGCGCATCATCGACGGCGGCACCGCCGAACCACCCACCACCACCGCACGCAGATGCGTGATGTCCTGCGGGTTCGCCGCCAACCCGGCCAGCACCCCACCCCAAATCGTCGGCACCGCCGCGGCGAAGGTCGGCTTCTGCGCGGCCATCACCTCCAACAACGGCCCCGGCTGCAGGAACCGGTCGGGCATCAACAGATTCGCCCCCGCCATCAACGCCGCATACGGCAGACCCCACGCGTTCGCGTGGAACAACGGCACGATCGCCAGAATCGAATCGGTGCCGTGCAAACCCATCCCGTTGTTCGCCGCCACCTGCATCGCGTGCAGCCAGTTCGACCGATGCGAATACACCACACCCTTCGGATCCCCCGTGGTACCGGAGGTGTAGCACATCGCCGCGGCCGCGCGCTCGTCGATCACCGGGAACTCGTAGACCTCCGGCTGCGCACCCAGCAACTCGGTGTAGGAGTGCACCTGCACACCCTCGGGCGCGGTCAACGTCGCCGCGTCACCGTTGACCACGATCACGTGGCGCACCGTCGTCAGGTGCGGCAGGATCTGCCCGAACAACGGCACCAGGCTGCCGTCCACCAACACCACCTGATCCTCGGCGTGGTTGGCCACATACACCACCTGCTCGGGGAACAACCGGATGTTCAACGCGTGCAGCACCGCACCCATCGCGGGCACCGCGATATAGGCCACCAGGTGCTCGTTGTTGTTCCACATGAACGTGCCCACCCGATCACCCACCCCGATACCCAGCCCACCCAACGCGTTCGCCAACCGCGCCGACTCCGCGCCTACCTCACGATAGGTCATGGTGCGCACGCCGGTACCGGTCCACGTCGACACAGTCGAATCCCCAGCGAACGTCGATGCGTAGCGCAGCAACGTCGCCAACGACAACGGCTCGTCCTGCATAGTGCTCAACATCGCAACTCCTTCTTCCATCGATGACTTCCCCACAGAAAGCCACATCGGTCTCGGCCACCATCGGGTTCCGTACCAGCAGTTCCCGGGTCCACGGCGGTGAGCGCCTCCCCCGGCGGGTTCGCCACGCCGGACCGATGCGCGAGCACCTGCCCGATCGTGCTGGATTCCTTGCCGTGGCGGACGTATTCGGGGATGCGGCGGCCGATCGGCGCGTGCGGTTCCAGCAGTTCGCGCTCGGTGCGCAGGCGCTCGGCGAATGCCGTGACGCACTCGGACGCGGAGTAGGTGACGAACGGCGTGGTCATGTCGACCGGCACATTCGGCGCGTCGGTGCCGTCGCCGTCCGCGTGGCCCAGCGCCCGGTCGACAACGACTCGCTCGGACCGTCGCACGCACAACTGGATGGCCGGGTGCGCACCGCTGCGATAAACCGGTCGCACGCGCTGCCATAGATACTCCGCATAGTCGCGGGCAAGACCGGCTTCGGGCGGATCCACTTCCGCGCCAATCGACGCGACGATGTCGAAATATTCCGGCTTGCGACTGCGTAGACCCAGGTCGGGCAGCTCAGGGAGAGTCGGTACACGCGGCGTCATGGTTCAGCACGCATCGACCATGAGCCACATCACACCGGGGATGCTACCCAACGGTAGGCCGCTGTGGGCAGGGGCCGCGGAGCAAGAACCGCGACCATCCATCCGACGGCATACGCCATCAGTTTGCGCTGGTCAGCTCGGTGCCCGACCCGGCCCGGAGACCGCGACTTCGGTATGCGCCGGATAGGCGTGCACCACAGCGGTGTCCAGCTTGGGCACCACATGGGTGAGGGCGTGCTGAGCCTCGTGCGCGACGCGGTGCGCGTCCGCGAGCGTGATCGTCGGGGCGACGTCCAACTCGACGTCGGCGTGCAGCCGGTGACCGATCCACCGCATGCGCAGGCTGCGCACTCCCTGCACGCCGGGCTCGGCGGCCAGCGCCCGCTCGGCCGCGGTGACCATCCCGGGCTCGACGGCGTCCATCAAGCGGCGCAACACGTCGCGTGCCGCGGTTCGCAGCACCGCGAGGATCGCCGCGGTGATGAGCAACCCGACGATCGGATCCGCGAGGGGGAAGCCGAGTGCCACTCCGCCCGCGCCGAGCAGCACGGCCAGCGAGGTGAAACCGTCGGTGCGCGCGTGCAAGCCGTCGGCGACCAGCGCCGCCGAGCCGATCCGCCGGCCGACGCGGATCCGGTACAGCGCGACCGTCTCGTTGCCGAGGAACCCGACCAACCCGGCCGCGGCGACCCAGCCCAGATGCTCGATCGGCACCTGATGGAGCAACCTGCGCACCGCCTCGTATCCGGCGATCAGCGCCGACAAGGCGATCATCGCGACGACGAACAGCCCGGCCAGGTCCTCCGCCCGGCCGAAGCCGTAGGTGTAGCGCCGGGTCGCGGCCTTGCGGCCGAGGGCGAACGCGATCCACAGCGGAACCGCGGTCAGCGCGTCGGAGAAGTTGTGCACGGTATCCGCGGCCAGCGCCACCGAGCCGGACACGGCGACGATGCCCAGTTGCAGCACCGCGGTGCATCCGAGCACGACCAGGCTGATCTTGACCGCCCGGATGCCGATCGCGCTGGCCTCCAGCGCGTCATCCATGCTGTCGGCGGCGTCGTGGCTGTGCGGGACGAAGATCTCCCGCAGCACAGCGAACGGTCCCGAAGGATGCCGGTGATGATGATGTCCGTCGTCGTGGGGGTGATGGTGCCGATGGGTCATGCGCTCGCCTCGTCTCGGCCGGGGAGTTCACGCAGCGCGCTCGCGCCACGATGATGCGCGGGAACGCCTGGGCCCGCGTGCTCGGCGTTGTACACCGCGTCCACCACCAGTTGCCGGACGTGCTCGTTCTCCAGGCGATAGAAGATCGTCGTCCCCGATCGGCGGGTGTTCACCAACCGCGCCATGCGCAATTTGGCCAGATGCTGGGACACCGAAGGCGCCGGCTTGCCGACCTGTCCGGCCAGGTCGTTCACCGACAGCTCGCGGTCGACCAGCGCCCAGAGCACTTGCACGCGGGTGGGGTCGGCGAGCATGCGGAACACCTCGACAACCAGTCCGACCTGATCCTCCGCGAGACGCGGCCGCAATTCCTGGTTATCTGCATTCATACGCAGATATTAGAACAGACGAAGCCGCCGACACCAGCGCTCCGGGCCGATGTGGCGGCGGCACCCCCTGCGTTGCCGCCGACACACCGGTCGACCCCGGATCCCGACAGTCTTCTGTCTTAGTCGAGTGTGGCGTCGGTGCGCCAGGCGAGCGAAGCGATATCACCCGACTGAGACAAACCGATCGGCACGCCCTTCCCGCGATGTGGACATGCTTCGCGCACAACGACGGTTACCAGCACGAATACCCCGGCGTCGCAGCGACGTTCACGCGCACCTGTACACACAACTGCACGTGCAGAAAGAGCGTCCTGCAACAGTTCGCACTCGGCCACCAGGTGCCGCTCCGGTCGGAACATTCTGCACCGAACTCGTCGTATCCGCCGCAATCGTGTCCGGACCGGAATGTCCCGCCGTGCCGCACCCGGGATTCGCCGGCGACCGCCCGCCGACGTGAAGGAGCCGCCGGACACGCCCGGTTACTGTGAATCACGAGAGACGCACCGAGCGACCGTGGAGTAGACGACATGCCAGTGGACCGAATGCTGCCCACCTCCGAGGCCAGGGACCTGCTGGAGCTGACCCGCGACATCGCCGACAAGGTGCTCGAACCGCGCGTGGCCGAGTGCGAGAAGACCGGGATCTTCCCCGATGGCGTCTTCCCCGCGCTGGGCGCCGCAGGGCTGCTCAGCCTGCCGTATCCGGAGGAATACGGCGGCGGCGCGCAGCCCTACGAGGTGTACCTCCAGGTGCTCGAGGAACTCGCCGCCCGGTGGGCCGCCGTCGCCGTGGCCGTCAGCGTGCACAGCCTGTCCTGCCATCCGTTGTTCGCCTTCGGCACCGAGGAACAGAAGGAACGCTGGCTGGCCGACATGCTCTCCGGCGAGACCATCGGCGCCTACAGCCTGTCCGAGCCGCACGCCGGTTCCGACGCGGCCGCGCTGCGCTGCCGCGCCACCCCCGTGGCGGGCGGCTACCGGATCACCGGCGCCAAAGCCTGGATCACCAACGGTGGACGCGCCGACTTCTACACCCTCTTCGCCCGCACCGGCGAAGGTTCCCGCGGCATCTCCTGCTTCCTGGTCCCCAGTGATACCGAGGGGCTCAGCTTCGGCAAGCCCGAGGAGAAGATGGGCTTGCGCGCCGTGCCGACCACCACCGCCGCCTATGACGACGCGTTCCTGCCCGCCGAACGTCGCGTCGGCGCCGAGGGACAGGGACTCTCGATCGCCTTCAGCGCCTTGGATTCCGGCCGTCTCGGCATCGCCGCGGTCGCCACCGGCCTGGCGCAGCGCGCCCTCGACGAGGCCGTCTCGTACGCCAAGGAACGTGAGGCGTTCGGCCGCCACATCATCGACCACCAGGGGCTCGGTTTCGTGCTCGCCGACATGGCCGCCGCCGTGGACTCCGCACGCGCCACCTACCTCGACGCCGCCCGCCGCCGCGACGCGGGCCTGCCGTACTCGCGCCAGGCCAGCGTGGCCAAGCTCGTCGCCACCGACGCCGCCATGAAGGTCACCACCGACGCGGTCCAGGTGTTCGGCGGCTACGGCTATACCCAGGATTTCCCGGTCGAGCGCTACATGCGCGAAGCCAAGGTCATGCAGATCTTCGAGGGCACCAACCAGATTCAGCGTCTGGTCATCGCACGCCAGCTCGCCGGGAACTGACGCCCCGCTGGCCGGAAATGCCGATTGGATGACCGCGGATGTCTTCGGACCTGCGGATACCGGCTCGTACCCTGTATGGATGACGACGCCGTCCATCATCATCATCGGCGCCGGATTCGGTGGGCTCGGCATCGCGCTGGAGCTGCGGCGGGCCGGGCTGGACACCTTCACGATTCTGGAGCGCGCCACCGATCTCGGCGGCGTCTGGCGGGAGAACACCTATCCCGGCGCGGCCTGCGACGTGCCTTCCCCGCTGTACTCGTGGTCCTACGAGCCGAAGTCCGACTGGCCACGGCGTTTCTCCGAACAACGCGACATCCACGAGTACATGCAGGGCGTCGCCGACCGGCACGGCCTGCGACGCTTCATCCGTTTCGGCACCGAGGTCACCGACGCGGAGTTCGACGAGCGCACCGGCCAGTGGACCGTCCGCACGGCCGACGGAACGCAACTGACCGCCGACATCCTCGTCCCGGCGGTCGGCCAGCTCTCGCGCCCGGCCCTGCCGAACATCCCTGGCATCGAAACCTTCACCGGTCCGGCGTTCCACTCCGCCGAATGGGATCACGACATCGACCTGACCGGCAAGCGGATCGCCTGCATCGGCACCGGGGCCAGCGCGATCCAATACATCCCGCGCATTCAGCCGACGGCGGGTCACCTCACGCTGTTCCAGCGCTCCGCCGCCTGGGTGCTGCCGAAGGCCGACGTCGAGTACAGCGCTCTGCATCACGCACTGTTCAAATACTTTCCGCCCAGCCGCCTCGCCGAGCGCTTCGCCATCTGGTCCTTCTTCGAGGCGCTCGCCCTCGGCCTGACCGACATCCCGGCGATCAAGACCCCCGTGATCGCATTGGCCGACCGGCACCGGGAAAAGCAGGTGCCCGACGCCGAACTGCGCGGGAAACTGACTCCCGATTACGCGGCGGGGTGCAAGCGCGGACTGTTTTCCAACGAGTACTTCCCCGCGCTGGCGCAGCCGAACGTCACCGTGGAGACCACTGCCATCGAGTCGATCACGCCGACCGGAATCCGCACCGCCGACGGCGTCGAGCACGACGTGGACGTCATCATCTTCGGTACCGGCTTCAAGGGCACCGAGTTCCTTGCCCCGATGAACATCTACGGCCTCGGCGGGCGCAAACTGGCCGACGTCTGGGGCGACGAAGGCGCCCGCGCCTACCTCGGACTCTCGGTGCCCCAGTTCCCCAACCTGTTCATGATGTACGGCCCGAACACCAACGTCGGCTCCGGCTCCATCATCTACATGCTCGAATCCCAGGCCCGCTACATCCGCCAGGTCGTGCAGTACCTGACCGATCGTCCCGGCCGCTACCTCGCCGCCCGCCCCGCCGCCGAGCAGCGCTGGGACGACTGGTTGCAGAAGCGCTTGAAAGACACCCCCTGGAACTTCTGCTCCAGCTGGTACCGCAACGCCTCCGGCCGGATCACCAACAACTGGCCCGGCGCGACCCTGCTGTACCGCTGGAAGACCAAGACTTTCGACCCCGCCGACTACGACGAGGCGCAAGCACCCGCCGCGACGCCGTGACCCGCACACTCAGTGAGACCTCAGCAAGCCGACAGTAAACTGGCCTTGTCCGAGATCCCGCGGAAGAGGTGCCCATGTTTTGGCTGCTTATCGCCTTGATACTCGGCGCGCTGATCGTCTTGCTGATTTGGCAGTCACAACAGAGCGAACAGCGTAAAGCTACCGAGTTGGCCGACGCTCTCGCCGACGCCAGGCAAGTGAACGAACGGCTCGGCGGCCAGGTCTACAGCCTCTCCGGCAGCAACGACGCCGCCGTCCAGGCACTCGCCGACGCCTCCGAGCGGCATCTCGCGGCCGGCGCGCAACTCGACCAGGCCCGCACGCCCACGCAGGCACGGCTGGCGAAGCAGACCGCGCTGGAAGGGCTCTACTACATCAAGGCCGCACGGACCGCGATGAACATGGACCCGGGCCCCGCGATCCCCGGACTCGACGGCCAGGACGCCGCGGGGCAGGTGACCGAGAAGCGCATCGTCGAGTACGAGGGCAGGCAGATCAAGGCCGCCCCCGAACCCTCGTCATCGACACCGAACTACTACCCCGGCGGCCGAGTGGCCGGACGACCGGTACCCGCTGGTTGGTACTCCGAACCCTGGTGGAAACCCGCCATGGTCGCAGGCGCCTGGGGCCTCGGCTCGGCCCTGCTGTTCACCTCCCTGTTCTCCGGGATGTCCGGAGTGGGCTACGACGCGCACGGCTTCGAGAGCGGCTACGGCGAAGGGTTCCAAGACGGACTGGCCGCGGACGACGGCCAAGGCGGGGACGGCGGCCAGGGCGGGGACTACTCCGGGGGCTACGACCAAGGCGGCGACTACCCCGGCGGGTACGACCAGGGCGGGGACTACTCCGGCGGCTACGACGACGGCGGGTTCGACGGAGGAGGGTTCGACGGCGGAGGATTCGACGGGGGCTTCTGATCCCGTCCACCAACGCCCATACGACAGCGATGCGGCCTCCGAGCCCGTTACCCGGTAGACTGCGAACGTCCCGGGCGGGCCTCGAGCCCACCCAGCCTTCGTAGCTCAGGGGATAGAGCACCGCTCTCCTAAAGCGGGTGTCGCAGGTTCGAATCCTGCCGAGGGCACAAACCTGCGACAGCGTTTCCGCAGGTCAAGCGGATTTTCCGGAACATCCCCGAATGGCTGCATTGAAAATGCCCCAGGTCAGACGCGACCCTAGTAGGGCACATTCGAACATCGGAACGCACACCGAGTAAATGCGACCATCCGCGCCGGGCAACCGGGCCGACCGACAGGAGCGCGTCACACGCCGCCCCCTCTCATCACGAACGCCCGCTTCACCGGACTTGTTACAAACAACGACATCGAGCCGCTTCCAGCTCTACTCACCTGCGCTCTCAACCGCCACTGATCGCCCGCTCAGCGGCATCAGCGTGCGTTCACTCGGGGCTGACCGGGTGGCGTTGGCTTCCGATGGATGAAAACAGCGGCCAGGCCGTGGCGCAAAACCCGCTTCTGTCGTTCGAGATTCTGGGAGCCACAGCGGCCGAACGCTCGCGATCGGCCGGGCCAGCCGTAGCGACTCACGCACGGAACTGGAAAGCTCTCAGACACAGGACGATCCGTTCCATTCGCGTCGACGGATAGGTCTGAGGGGTGCAGTAGCATCGCCGAAACCGGGCGGATATGGCGAGCCCCGACGAGAGATGCACAGCCTGGAGGACAAACAATGCCACAACATGGTGGGGGCACCGACTCGATGGGAACTCGAGCGTGAGCGAGGATCAGCCCGCCATGGCGGGCATCGGAGAAGTGCTGTCGTGCATCGGGCCGACCTGCGGGGACACCGTCAACTGGAGTGCGGCGGAGAAGATCTACGAAACTGCTTTTCCGGCCGAC
>NZ_JBITBU010000046.1:0-14288 GCF_044452545.1 Nocardia sp. NPDC051900
TAGTCGGCGACGGAGGGCAGGAGTTTCATGTTGTGGACTGCGCTGCCGAGGACGAGGGTGTCGAAGTTGGACAGGTCGGGCGCGTGGTCGATATCGGCGAGTTGGACGATCGCGTCGCGACTCGACAGCTCGGTGCCGATGAATTCGGCGATGTCGCGGGTCGATCCCTGTTCGGTCGCGTAGACGACGGCGATGCGGTGTTGGTCCTGGTCCATGCCGAAAATTCTGCTCGCGGGCGCCGAGCTGGGTGAGAGGACTCGTGCCCTGGGCCGGGGGACCATGGTCATTGCCGGCGGCGGCGCAGTAACCAGCGGCGGATCTCGTCGGCGCCCCAGACGATGAACGGGTACGGCAAGGTGAACGCGAGCATCGCAGGGGTCAATGCGGCGGTCCCGAGCAAACGTTGCATCACCGGGACGTAGATGATCACCGCGGCGAGGGCGAGTTCGAAGACGATTCCCCATAGCAGCAAGCGGTTGGACAGTACGCCGATGGAGTGCAGTGAGGCACGATCGGTGCGTGCGGCGAACGCGGTGCCGATCTGGCCGGCGACCATGCCGAAAAAGGTCATCGTGGTCGCCTGCCGATAGGTGTGGTGCAGCGGGGTACCGGGGCCGGTGGAGTCGCCCGGGTGCCAACCGCCGTGCAGCAGCACGAAGAAGAAGCCGGTCATGGCGAGTATCGCCGCGATCACCCCGAGGAACAGCCACGCGCGCAGCAGCATCGGTGTGCGGATCACCGACTCACCGCGTTCGCGTGGTGGTCTGCGCATCAGGCCGGGCTCGGCCGCTTCTCGTCCGAGCGCCAGCGCGGGGAGTGTCTCGGTGCCGACGTCGAAGGCCAGCAGCTGCATCACGGTCAGAGGCAGCGGTACCGCGCCGCCGGAGAGCGCGAACACCAGCAGCGGAGTCACCTCGGGCGTGGTGTGGGCGAAGATGTAGCAGATGAACTTGCGAATGTTGTCGTAGACCCGTCTGCCGGCCTGGATGGCCGCGGTGATGGTGGCGAAGTTGTCGTCGGTGAGCACCATGGTGGCCGCCTCGCGAGCCACGTCGGTACCGGAACGACCCATCGCCACCCCGATATCCGCGCGCCGTAGCGCGGGCGCGTCGTTGACGCCGTCTCCGGTCATGGCGACGACATGGCCCGCCGCACGCAGCGCGTCCGCGATGCGCAGTTTGGCCTCGGGCGAGGAGCGGGCGAAGACCAGTTCGGCCGGGCCCGCCAGCAGCTCGTCGAGATCCGCTTCGCTCATCCGCTCCAGTTCCGCGCCGGTGATCACGGTCGGCGTTCCCCGCGTGATGCCGATCTGATCGGCGACCGCCGCAGCGGTCAGCCCGTGATCACCCGTGATGACGACGATGCGGATGCCGGCGTCGTGGCACAGTCGCACGGCCTCGGCGACCTCGCGCCGAGGCGGGTCCTCCATGGCGACCACACCGAGCAGGACCAGATCTCTCTCGGCGAGTTCCCGATCTCGCGGTGCCGTGGAACCGGCGACATCACGCTCGGCCACGGCCAGCATCCGCAGACCTTGCTGCGCGCGGGAATCGACGAGTTCGGCGAGCTGGTCGCGGCGCGGCGCATTCAACGGACGGATGCCGCCGTCGCTGCCGAGCTCGGCGGTGCACAGCGGCAGCAGCGACTCCGGGGCTCCCTTCGCGTGCACCCGCAGCCGACCGGTGTCGTCCGCGTCGACGGTCGACATGCGTTTCCGCACCGGGTCGAAGTGAAACAGGCGTTGCCGCAGACGCTCTCGCTCGTCGGTGCGCACCTGCTCACCCAACTCCGAGGCCGCGGCCAACAGCGCCACCTCGGTGGGGTCGCCGACGGCGGGGCCGGTATCGGCGAGACGAGCGTTGTTGCAGGCGACCATCGCTTTCGCGATGCGGGTCAGGGTGAGATCCCGCTTTCCGGGCCGTGCGTCAGGGGTGTGCGCTCCAGTGACGGTGTCGATGGCGACTACCCGCATGCGGTTCTCGGTGAGGGTTCCGGTCTTGTCGGTGCAGATCACATCGGTGGAGCCGAGGGTCTCCACGGCGCTGAGGCGTTTGACGACCGCGCCGCGGCGGGCGAGATCGCGCACGCCGATCGCCAACGCGAGGGTGATCACCGGCAGCAGACCCTCGGGGACGTTGCCCACGAGGAGCCCCACGGCGAAGACCACGGAATTGATCGGGGACAGTCCGGCGCCGAGCATCGCGAGCGGAATGAACGCCGCCGCGAGCAGCACGGAGATCAGCGCGATCAACCAGGCCACGCGGCGCACTTGATGTTCGAGCGGGCTCTCGTCGCGCTCGACGCGTTCGGACAGGGCCGCGATGCGGCCGAGTTCGGTGTGCATGCCGGTGGCGAAGACGATCGCGCGTGCCTCGCCCTCGGTGCAGGATGTGCCGCTGAAGACCAGTTCGCGGGCCTGCGCCAGCGGCACTCCGGCGTCGACGGTGTCGGCGCTGCGGTAGACGGGCATCGACTCGCCGGTCAGTTCGGACAGATCCACCTCGATGCCGCCGTCGAGCAGCCGCGCGTCCGCGCAGATTCGGTCGCCCTCGGCGATGACCAGTACGTCGCCTGGCACGACGCCGGTCGCCTCGACCTCGGCGACCTGCCCGTCCCGCACCACTCGTGCTCGCATCGGTAGATACGCCGCCAGTGCCTCCACCGCCTGCTCGGCATGCCTTTCCTGCGCGAACGCGAACGCGGCGTTGATCATGATGACGACCACGATCGCGATCGCGACCGGAACGATGCCGACCGCCCCGGCCAGACCCGCCGCTGCCCACAGCAACAGCGCGAGCGGGTGGGTGAATTGACGAGCCAGGTCCCGTGGCCAGGTCCGGCGGCCCCGCCTCCGCAGCATGTTCGGTCCGTAATGGATGAGGCGTCGCTCGGCCTCGCGTGTGGTGAGCCCGCGGCGGCTGCCACGCAGATCGCGCAGCAGCAGGTCGATCCGCTCGGTCGGATCGACCCGCAGACCGGGTTCGGCTTCGGCCAGGCCGGTCACAACGGTGCCGCCCCGTCGCGGAGGCGGTCCAGGACGGCGGTGAGCCGCCGGATCTCACCGCCGACCTGGCGCGAGGCGGATGCGGCTCGGAGGTGGCGTTTCATCGAAGCCTCCTCTGAATTCCTCTCGCCATGAGCGTGCGCTGCGGTAGTCGTGGCAGCGGGGCTGAAGTCCCGCTCTGTGGGGCCCTACCGGTGTCGGAAGGCTGGATACGACGGCTGCGAGTCCACGTCTTCTCGCGATTCGGGGCCGGGTACCGCCGCGCACTCGGTGCCGAGCTCGAGCACCGTGGCGAAGCCGGTGGCGAGACACTCGGTCAACGTGTCGGTATCCGGGACCGCGGCCGTATCGGCGTTGATCCCGACATAGCAGATCCCGGCATGCGAGGTCAGCGTGACGTTGACGGCCGTACCGATGGTGGGGCCGAAGGAATACATCCGGTCGATCCGCGCCCCGGCGATGTAGAGGGGCACAGGGGAGCCGGGGACGTTGGAAGCGACGAAATCGACGTGTTTGAGCAGTCCGGTGAGCAGCCGGGCGGGCAATCGGTTCAGCACGGCCGCGACGGCGCCCGACAGCGGAATCGCCGGTTCTCGCCGCCAAGCCGCGACCGCGGCGTCGACGGCGCGCATGAGTTCCCCGGTTTCGTCGAGATCGACCGGTAGCGCGAAACGGGCGAGGGTGATGCGGTTGCCACCGAGCGGGTCGTCGGGGGTGCGCAGGCTGATCGGCATCGTCACCCGTAGCTGGTCGAGCTTCGCCCCGTGGTGGCGGTGGTACGTGCGCAAACCGATCGCCACGGCGGTGAGGAAAGCATCGTTCAACGTGCAGCCCGCTGCCCGTGCCGCACCGCGCAATCGTTCGAGCGGCACGTCGAGGACCGCTACCCGGCGACCAAGACTTCGCCTTGTCATCACGGGCGACAGCGTCGTGGTGATGGGCCGGGCCAACCGGACCAGCGAGCCGGCCAGCGCGGTGCCTTCGCGCACCGCCCGCGCTGGATCGGCGAGTGCTCGCCGGATCGTCGGCGGCGTCGAACGGACCCCGCTCACAACGAGATCCGAGCCGACCGCGACGTTCCACGAGACTATGTCGCGCAGCGCGCTCTCCGGGTCGCCCCGCGGTTCGGATGGATGCCCGCGGTCGGTGCCCGCGCGGTCGAAGTCGAGCAGCGCCGTAGCGATCTGGATGCCGCCGATGCCATCGGTGAGACTGTGGTGCACCGTCAGCACCAGGGCGCAGCCCGCGCCGGCCGAACCGCTGAGCAACGTCGAGCGCCACAGCGGGCGGGCCGGATCGAAACCGGTCATGGCCTCCGTACGCACGAATTCGAGTACCTCGGCCAGACTCGCCGGTTCCGGTAACGCGGATCGACGCACATGCCACGACAGATCGAAATCCGGGTCGAGCACCCACCGTGGCGGGGCGAGGCCGAGTGGTGCGGCGATCAGCCGATGCCGCAGCCTGGGCACCACACGGGTGCCGCGATCCATCGTTTGCAGTAGGCGGTCCCAGTCCGGTTCGGAATCGAGGATCAGGGCCGACACGATCGTGGAGCGCAGGACCGGATCGCGTTCCATGTTCCAGGAGAACAGATCCGACTGCGACATGTGGGTTTCGCGGGAGTCCATCAGCTGCTGCCTTCGTCCACTGCGTATCAGGTGGAGCGGTTACCCATTCCGGATCTGGCCCCGCCGCGAGACCGGTACGGCCGATGTCCTACGCGGTGTCGGCGGGCCAGTGGTTCACTCAGTCTGCCGAGTTTCCCTCGACGGCGACCGATGACGAAGACCCCTATCCGGAGGCCCTTCGTCCTTCGGCCGAGGCAGTCGAGTCGCCAGGGCGGTTTTCTCGATCCGCGGCGTACGACCTCCGGTGCGGTGGGGTGGCTCACCCGCGCCCGATGGAGGTCGGCACTGGGTCCGTCACGTCGCTCCAGACCTTCAGCGCCGTCATGATCGATCTCTCGATCAGTTGTGCGGTGTCGAGTTCGATGGCCTCGGGCCACGGCGCTGCCGCGGCGGCCAAGGCGTCCGCGATCGCGGGTGTGGCCTCCGAGTCGCTCTTGGGCCTGGCACCGATCCGCTCGGCCGCGAGTGTTCGTGGGCAGGCGCACCGCAGCGACACCAGATCGCTGCGCGTCTCCTCGGCCACGGTGGCGGCTCGGGCGCGCTGGTTCGCGTCGGTCCAGCTGGCATCGAGAATCACCGAGACGCCGTGCTCCAACAGGTCCCTGGCCTGGGCGAGCATCCGCGAATACACCAATTCCTTCGCGGCGGGCCGATAGGCGCCCGCGCCGAAGACTCCCGCGGCGCCGGCGATGGATCCTGTGGCGCGCAAAGCGGCGCGGACACTGTCGCTGGAGATCGCGACGGCGTCGGTCTCGGCCGCCAAACGGGCAGTCACCGTGGATTTCCCGGTGCCGGGCAGGCCGCCGACCAGCGCGAGACGTACGGCGCCCTGTTCGAGATGCTCGACAGCGAGGGCGAGATGTCGCCGGACGCGCCCCGCCGCTTCCGGATCGCCCTGATCGGCCCGGATTCCGTCGGTTTTCGCGCGGACAGTCGCCCGATAGGCGATGTAGTGATGCCGAAGCGACGGCGGCGGCGAATCGCGCGCGGCGCGCAGGTAGTCGTGTAAGAACGCGTCGGCTTTCGCTGGGTGACCCAGGAATTCGAGATCCATCGCCAGGAATGCGGCGTCGTCGAGACCGTCGACGCAGCGCAGTCGGTCATCGAAATCCAAGCAGTCGAGGATTCGGAAGCCGTCGGGCAGGACGAAGATGTCCTCGGCGAGGAGATCCCCGTGACCGTCGACGATGCGGTTGTCGGCGATGCGCTGCGTCAGCAAGGCGGTGCGGCCGTCGACGAAGCGCGTCGCCAGGTGCACGGCGCGATCGAGCGTGCCGGGATCGATCGTCCCCTGTGGACGTTCGCGTAGCGGCTGGAACAGGGCGTCCCAGCGCCGTCGCAGCTGCTCCGGTGTGCCGGCCCGGTCGATGTCGGCGCCGCGCCGTGCCCCTGCGTGGAAACGCGCGAGAGTCTCCGCCAGCGCGCGCAGCCCGGCCGTCTGGCGGGTCGGGGCCGCGAGCATGGTGGACAGGCGTAACGCGTCCGGCATCCGGCGCATCACGATGACCGGCTCCGCGGCGCCACCCTCCGGGTCGGTCAAATGCGCCAGCCCCAGATAGACGTCGGGCGCGAGACGTTGATTCAACTCGAGTTCGCGGGCGCAAGCCCGCTCGCGGTTCTCCGGCGTGCCGAAGTCGAGGAAGTCGGTGACGATCGGTTTCTTCGCCTTGTAGGCACGGTCGCCGCACAGCACCACGAGCCCGGTGTGCGTCTCGCGAAGTTGCGCGAACGGTTCGTGGGTGGTTCGCAGGGCGACGCGTAGGGCCGAGACATCGAGCATGACGGCTCCCTCTGCTAGACGAGTCGAGCTTCAGGGTCGTCCGTGGCAACCTCCTGTGCCTAGGGTCCAATGGCCTACCGCCCGGGCCGTGCCGTGGGCGTCGATGGCGCGAAGGTCGTTCGTCCAATCGGCTCGGGACCATTTGCCATCTGTTCACCGACCCGCGGATCTGTCGTATCTCGCGGTCGTTGCGCAGGCTGGACACCACATGGCTGCTGCGCGGGCGGCGACCTCCGAAAATCACGGCGTCTTCTCCGGCCCGTGGTGGGTGCGGAGTCGGCGCAAGCGCGGCGTGATCGGAGGTAGTTCGTGCGAGATCTGTCGAACCACCCACAGGAAGTCGCTGGAGCGACAGACGGCGAGTCGCGGTCGGGGCATACCCGGATGATCCGTCTGCTCGCCCTGACCTGTGTGATAGCCGTGCTGGTCGTCGGCGGATCGGCGGTGGCTTTGTTCAATGCGCAGGCCGCTGATCTGATGTGGTCGGCGGCTACGGTGGCGGCGCTCGTTCCGGCGACAGTGTGGGTGCTGCAGGATCTGCGAAGAGGACGCTACGGCGCGGACCTGCTCGCATTGATAGCGCTGGCCGGCGCATTGATCGTCGAGGAATACTTCGCCGGTGCGCTGATCGCGCTCATGGTGGCGACCGGGCGGGTGCTGGAGGCGTACGCGGGTCGCCGCGCCGGACGCGATCTGTCGGCGCTGTTGCGGCGGGCCCCGGCACAGGCACATCGCCGTCGTGGCGACGACGTGGAGACCGTGGCCGCGACAGCGATCTCACCCGGGGACCTCGTGGTCGTGCTGCCGGGTGAGACGGTGCCGGTCGACGGCATCCTCGCCACGGCGGGCGTTTTCGACGAATCAGCGCTGACCGGTGAGTCGGTCCCGGTGGTGCGGCGCGCGAGCACCGAGGTCCGCAGCGGTGTGGTCAACGCGGGCGCGGCTGTCGACATCCGAGCCGCGGCGACGGTGGAGGCGAGCACCTACGCCGGGATCGTGACGTTGGCGCGGCAGGCGGCCGCCGCTGCCGCACCGACAGCGCGACTCGCCGATCGGGTCGCGGTGTGGTTCCTTCCGCTGGCGCTCACCATCGCGGGCGCGGCCTGGCTCGCTACGGGAGATCCGGTGCGAGCGGTGGCGGTGGTCGTCACAGCGACGCCGTGTCCGCTGCTGCTGGCGGTGCCGGTCGCGATCACGGCCGGAATGTCGCGAACGGCGCGGGCGGGTGTGGTGGTGAAAGACGGCGCCGCGCTCGAGGCGCTCGGCCGGGCACGGTGCCTGGCGATGGACAAGACCGGCACTGTGACGGTGGGACGGCCGGAGGTGCTCGATATCGTCACCGCGCCCGACGCCGACGCCGAGCAGGTGCTGCGCCAGGCGGCGGCGGTGGAGCAATTCTCGCCGCATGTGCTCGCACGTGCAGTGGTCGCCGCAGCGGCGCACCGCGGCTTGAAACCTGCCCTCGCACAGCATGTTTCAGAAGAACCGGGACAGGGTGCGACCGGGATCGTAGACGGTCGCGCGGTGCGGGTCGGGCGGCTTCCCGCCCGAACGGAGCCGGCGCCGTGGGCGTTGGCGGCGCTGCGGCGGGCACGGTTGGATCTGGCCGCCGTCGTGTGGGTGTGTGTCGAGCAGGAACCTGTGGGCGCACTGCTGCTACGTGACCGTATCCGCGTAGATGCTGGGCGCACGATGCGCAGATTGCGATCGGCGGGTTTGCGAAGACTGCTCATGCTCACCGGCGACCGAGTCGACAACGCGGCCGAGGTGGCACGTCTGCTCGGGCTCACCGAAGTCGTCGCGGACGCCGACCCCGCCGACAAGATCGCAGCGATCCGAGCGGAACGACACAACGGTGTGACGGTGATGGTCGGCGACGGGGTGAACGACGCACCCGCGCTGGCGGCCGCCGACGTGGGTGTGGCTCTGGGCTCGCGCGGGTCCACGGCGGCGGTGCAAGCCGCCGACGCGGTGATCGTGGACGACCGCATCGACCGGCTTGCCGATGCGGTGGAGATCGCCCAGCGATCACATCGCCTTGCGGTACAGAGTGCGGCCGCTGGGATGGCGATGTCGCTGGCGGCGATGATCGCCGCCGCTTTCGGACTGCTGGTGCCCGCGGCAGGCGCCCTCCTGCAGGAGGGCATCGATGTCGTGGTGATCTTGAACGCGTTACGCGCCCTGCGAATGCCCCGGAGACGCCCGACCGAGGCGATCGAGCCGCTGGTGGCACGCTTCACCCGGGAGCACGAAAGGCTGCATGCCGCGCGCGCGTCCGTCCGGCAGGCGGCCGACGCGTTGTCGACCGGTCCAGGACCGGATGCCGACGCCGCGGTCCGCCACGCGTTCGAACTGTTGGTGCAGGACATACTGCCGCACGAGCACGCCGAGGAGTCGGAACTGTACCCAGCGTTGACCGGCTACCTCCGCGATCCGGAGGCGATGGTGACCATGAGTCGTGAGCACACCGAAATCGAACGTCTGATTCGCCGTATCGGCCGTCATCTCGATGACGCGCCGCACGGAATCAGAGCGGATCAGCTCGATGACCTGCGCGCCTCGCTCTACGGATTGGATGCCATCCTCACCTTGCATTTCGCACAGGAGGACGAAGCTTTGTTCACGCTGGCTCCCGCAGCCGACAAGCCCGTGCCGAGTTCGGCCTGAGGACCTAAGTCCAGCGCCCGAGGGGCGGCCGACTCTGCTCCGGCCCGATTGCGAACGGGCAGAGTAATCGGTACCGACAGCGGTATGTTCCCGCGGACAGGATCGGGCACACAGTGGGCTGTCGCGAAAGGACGATCGAGGAGGCTTTCGGTGGGCCGAATCGTGACACTGACGATGAATCCCGCGATCGATGTCGCGACCCGGGTCGCGAGAGTCGTACCGACGGACAAAATGCGCTGTGCGACACCACGCTACGACCCAGGTGGCGGTGGCATCAACGTCGCGCGCACAGTGGCCGCATTGGGAGTCGAGGTGACGGCGGTGTTCCCTGCGGGCGGCCCGCCCGGCCGGCTGCTCGAGCAGTTGGTACGCGATACCGGGGTGCCGCCACGGCCGGTGCCCGTGGCCGAATCCACCAGGGAAAGCATGTCGGTCACCGAGACCTCGAGCGGCGAGCAATATCGGTTGGTCTTTCCCGGCCCTCGGCTCACCGATCCGGAACAACATCGCTGCCTGGCCGAGGTCGAACGTGCGGCGAGCGGCGCGGAGTACCTCGTGGCCAGCGGAACGCTTCCGCCGGGTGTGTCCCCGGACTTCTATCAAATCCTCACCGACCTCGTCGGCGATCTGGATGTGCGTGTGTTGCTGGATACGTCCGGTATCGCTTTGCGCAATGTGCACCGGGGCGTCCATCTGATCAAGCCGAGCGTGCGGGAACTCGGCGACTACGCCGGGCATCCGCTGATCGACCGCGCCGAACAGCTGGCACAGGCCCGCCGCCTGATCGCCGCTGGAATGACAGAGATCGTGCTGCTGTCCCTCGGAGCCGACGGAGCGCTCCTGGTGACGCAGGACTCACAGGAGTGGTTCGCGGCCGTGCCCGCGCGGGTTCGTAGCGGGATCGGCGCCGGAGACGCGATGGTCGGCGGCGTCACAGTGGGCCTGGCCCGCGGGTACGAGCTGGCCGACGCGGTGCGTCTGGGTATCGCGGCCGCGACCGCGGCGCTCGCCACCACGGGGACGTGCCCGGGGCGAGCCGAGCACATCAGGCAGGTGCACGACGAACTTCGGCGTACCGGTAATTCCACCGGCGGCATCGATGCTCTCGCACCGACCGCCCCGCGGCTGCCGTAGTGCTCGCCGGAGCGAGGGAGTCCGGGGACGGGTTCGTCCACAGTCATCCGGAGACAGAACGCATGTAGGAAATTCGGCCTCGCACTTCGAGTCGAGGTCCTCCTTCGCCTATGTCCGCGCAGGCCGCATGCTGATAGGGCCCCGACTGGGTAGCAGGCGAACAAGAAGGTGCGAAAGCCCCGGGCCGCGTTTGGCTCGTTCGCCGACAGCATCGAGGACTATGGTTCGACGAGGCCTCGCCGTTCACGCATGTTCCGCGAGTGCCGCTCCAAGCGGCAACCGCCGCACCGGTTTTCCTGCTCACCTCGGTCGCCCTCGTCGGGCTGGTGATCGGCATGGCCGGTTTCCGTCACCGCGATGTCGGGTACCGAGCGGCCTCGGAGGTGTTCAGTAGCGCGGTACGGCGACATCTAAGCGCCTCGGTCGCTTTCCTCGGTCGGCCGGAGGTCAGCGAAACCATCGGCTACGGGGACTTCGTAGGGGAGCGGGGGAGGTCTGACCATCGTCATCGTGTCCGGGACACCACTGATCCGGCCGGGTAGCGCGGCGGACGGCGTCGATATGCGCACCGCAGCCTGCCCAGGTGGTCTTCCCGCACACGCGACACCTGGCGGGTGAGCACATCAGCGCTGTCCCTCGGTAGCGGTGAAACTGGGCGGGCCTTGGTAGGGGCGCTGCAGTGCGGCGAAGCCGGGAGCTGCGGCCGCGGTGACGATCGCGTCCAGCAGTTCGGCCCCGTGTTCCGACCGCGGCGGCTCGGTCAAGACGGGACCGTTGAATACGTGACCGTCGACGCTGATGATGGGGCTGCCACCGCGCCCGCCGAGCGCTGTTCGACTGGCGTGATGGGCGTGGGCGACCGCGGCGTCGCAGCCGATGTCATCGAGGGCTTCGATCAGTTCGTGACCGAAAGCGGTCTCGGCGATGGCTGCCGCTATCGCCTCCTCGGCGTCCTGCCCGTGTTCATGTGATCGCTGCCCGAACGCCAGGTACAGCGGGGTGAACGCGGTCTGGCCGTGCTGCCGGACGGCGGCGGCGAACACGCGGCCCACCCGGCGTGATCGGTCGAACAGGCGAATGGACACACCGGATCCACATACAGATCGATATCGGCCATAAAATCCTCCTGTCGCTGGCGGGAAAATACCCCCGGCCGTATTATTGCCACCATACCTATGGGGGTATGTGAAGTGGACCCCGCTGTGATGGTATGTATATACCCCATGGGGTATGCTGAACGGCCAGATGCCGAGGAGAAAGGCGCACCCATGGTCGGCGACGAAACCGCTATCACCGAAACACTCAACCGGCTGCGGCGCGCGCACGGTCAGCTCGCAGGCGTCATCGCCATGATCGAGCAGGGTCGCGACTGCAAAGACGTGGTCACCCAGCTCGCCGCGGTCTCCCGTGCGCTCGACCGCGCCGGATTCAAGATCGTCGCGACCGGACTGCGCGAATGCCTCAGCGGGCACTCCGCCGACGGCCAGAAGCCGATGACCGTCGAAGAGCTGGAAAAACTGTTCCTCGCTCTGGCCTGACTCAGATCGTCCACTCACGGGAGAAAGGACCGCACCATGGACCTGGGACTGTCCGCCACGTTGCACACGAATTTCGGCGATGCCGTCGATCGGACCCGCGCCGCTCTGAACGCGCAGGGATTCGGCGTTCTCACCGAGATCGACGTGCGAGCCACACTGAAGACAAAACTCGACGTGAACATGGAGGACTACCTCATCCTCGGGGCCTGCAATCCGCCTCTGGCGCACGAAGCGGTCGGCATCGACCGGCAGATCGGGCTCCTGCTGCCCTGCAACGTCGTCGTGCGTCGCAACCCCGACTCCGACGATGAAGTCATCGTCGAAGCGATGAATCCGCAACTGATGGTTCAGGTCACGAACGAACCGGCCCTGCAAACGGTGGCCACTCGAGCCGCCGCGAAACTACAGGCGGCCATCGACTCTCTGAACACCACCAGCCGCGTGCCCTAACGCAGTCCGCGGGGCGCGCTTTTCGCGTGTCAGTACACCCGGCGTCGGTGCGGCGCCCGTGATTGCCGCCGCGCTACGCGTGGTGGTGGGACTTGTCATCTATCGCTATGACGCGCCGCTGTGCTTCGCCAACGCCGAGGATTTCCGCCGCAGAGCACTGGAGGCGGTCGAGTCCGCCGCCGAACGCCGGAACACACCGGTGCGCTGGTTCGTGCTCAACATCGAGGCCAACGTGGAGGTCGACCCGACGGCGCTCGACGCGGTGGAGCGGCTTCGAGCCGAATTCCACGAGCGCGGGATCGTATTCGCGATGGCCCGGGTCGAACCCGACCTGCGAGCAGCCTTGGATGCTTCCGGGCTGGCGTCGAAAATCGGTGCGCAATATCTGTACCCGACACTGCCGACCGCGGTGGCGGCCTTCGAAGCGGGCCGTCGGCCCGAGTCCGATGGTCCGTCCGGTGAATGACCTTCGTCTCTGCCCCTGAACGGGCGCTATCGCGATCATCGATGCTGACGGCACGAGCTGTCGGAAGAGGTGAACGGCGATGACCGATAGCGTGACCATCGCGTGGCAGGGGTGGTGGACCAGGCTGGCGCGCCTGTGGTCGTTGCAACCGTGCAGTTCGAATCGGCTGATGCGCCCCAGCGACCGCATCGAATCCGCTGTCCGAATCATCGCGACGATCGTGGCACTGATCGCCGTTCCTGTCGCAGGCGCCTTCGGCACTCACGCGTACACCGACACTTCCGCAGAGATCCGCACCGAAGACGCGACAAGGTTTCTTGTGCAGCCCGTGATCACCGAGGGGCCCAGCAGCATCGCTTCGCACCGCTATCAGGCACGGGTGCGATGGGACCAAAACGGCCGTAGCGGCACCGCCGTCATACCGGTGCGGGAGACGGCACAACGCGGCGATCGCATCGATCTCTGGCTGGATGACCACGGTGCGCCGGCTGCGCAACCTCGTCACCCGGACGTCGCCGTCGTGACCGGGATCGGCGTGGGTGTGTTCGTCCTGATCGGCGTCTGGCTGTGTGGATGGTGCCTTGTGTACGGGGCGACGCTGCTGCTACAGCGGCGCCGGAGCGCGCGGTGGGACCGCGAGTGGCGGCAGATGAGTCGTGCGACGAAAGAGGGTTCGCAATGATGTACTGGAACGGGGACGGTGCGCAGTGGTGGATGTTCGTTCCCATGATCTTGCTGGCCGTCCCCCTGTGGATCGCGGTGGCGATCGCGCTTGTCGCGGTGTGCAGACCGGAGCGCGTCAAAGACATCCGGCCCGGTGGCCCGACGCGTCTGTCACCGGAGGCGCTGCTCGCGGAACGGTTCGCCAGCGGCGAACTGGACGAATCCGAATACCTGCGTCGCCTCGCGGTGCTGCATCCCGTCCCCGGCGCACCGGCGGATCTCGATCGGCGCGCTCAGCAGTAGACGAGAGGTACTGCCGCCGGACGGATTCATGTCCGGGGCCGACTCGTGCGCTCGGACCGTCGCAATTCCCCCACCACGGCCTCCGCCGCGCGCGGTACGGCGGACGCCACCGGCTCGGATAGGCCGACGCCCGGCTCGAGACACGCCACATCCACCGCGACGACGATGATCCTGGCGGGAAGACGGCCGAGCACGCGTCCCAATGGCAGCGCATCCCGGATGCCGAGGGAGTGGGAAGAGGCGGTTCCCGCACGTCGGAGCAGGTCGATGTCCGTCAGGCGAACCCGGCCGGGGACCGGGGGAACGCACCGCACGGCGTCGATCACGACAGCTAGATCGAAGCCGGTCCAGATATCCAGCAGACTCGTTGGTTCGCCATCGGAAATCGCCACGAGAACGCCTGGCATGTGAAGATTTTCGATCCGGGAAGCGACGACCGGACCGATCCCGTCGTCTCCGCGGTATTCGTTGCCCACGCCGACGACCACGGCCCACGGTTCGGTCATCGGCGCACCATGTCGAGGTCCAGGAAGTGGGCCGAGCAGGATATGCACGGATCGTAGTTCCGGATCGCGCGTTCGCACATCGTGGCCAGCGCGGCGTCATCGAGGTCGAGGTGGTCGGAGACGACGCGCCGCAGATCGTCCTCCAT
>NZ_JBITBU010000047.1:0-13797 GCF_044452545.1 Nocardia sp. NPDC051900
AAGACCAGTGTGGGCAAGTTCGACAAGAAGCGGCTACGCGCCCAGTACGCCGACGGCGACCTGGAAGTCACCACCCTCGGTTGAATCCTGCTGCCTGGTGACCGTCCCTCGTCACCACTTCACCATCGGCAGTGGTGACGAGGAGTCGGTCCGCAACCGCCGCGCGGGAAACCGGACCTGGGTGCGGTGAAAACCAAGGCTCGGATAGCGATTCGCCAAGTCGCGGCAGATAGCATGGGAGACCTCGAAGCAGCACAGCCGCCGTTCAGAAATCCGCTCGCTGCCTCGTCTAGTACTCCAGCATCACTTCGTGATGTTGTTGAGTAGCATGTCGTTTCGTGGTGGTTGATTGGGATGTCGATGGGGTGCGTGATGACGCGCGGGCGTACGCGGTCGAGCATCTGGGTGATCCGGACGGTGTGCTGGTCGTCGATGAGACCGGGTTTCTGAAGAAGGGTGTGAAATCTGCTGGGGTGCAACGGCAGTACTCGGGAGCCGCGGGTCGGGTCGAGAATTGTCAGCTCGGTGTGTTCTACGCGTACACGAGCGTGAAGGGACGCACGCTGATCGACCGGGAGTTATATCTGCCCAAGTCGTGGATCGCCGATCGAGACCGGTGCCGCGATGCCGGGGTGCCCGAGGATGTCGAGTTCGCCACGAAACAGGTTCTGGCGTAGCGGATGCTGGCTCGCACGCTGGATGCCGGCGTGCCTGCACGGTGGGTGAGCGCTGACGAGGCATACGGTGGTGATTCGAAGTTCCGCAGGTGGCTCGAGCGGCGGAGGATCGGGTGTGTGGTCGCGGTGTCCAGCAGTGCGCCGGTCGTCATGTCGCTTGCCGGTAGCAGCCGCGTCGGCCAGATCGTGGCCGCCGCGCCCCCGCGAGCATGGAAGCGTCGTAGCTGCGGAGACGGCGCGAAAGGCCTTCGGATGTTCGACTGGGCCGTGGCCACAGTGCCGACCGTGAGCGAGGCCGGACCCGGCTGGGGACGCTGGCTGCTGGCTCGCCGGTCACTGGCTCCCAACGCCAAAGGCGAACTCGAAACGGCCTACTACCTGTGTGGTGCCCCGATCGGCACCAGCGACGACGAGCTCATCCAGGTCGCCGGCGCACGCTGGGCAGTCGAGGACTGCTTCCAGACCGCGAAGACTGAAGTCGGGCTGGACCAATACCAGGTCCGCCGCTTCGACGCCTGGTACCGCCACATCACACTCGCACTGCTGGCACACACATACCTTGCTGTGACAGCCGCCATCTCCCCAAAAGCATTGGCAGCGGCCTCGTTCCACTCACACTCGGCGAGATCAGACGTCTCCTGGCACACCTGACAACTCCGTCACCGAACCTCACCACTGCGTTGCACTGGTCGACCTGGCGCAGAAGACACCAATACCAGGCCAAACAGGCCCACTATCAGCGGCGACACCGATTACATCACGAAGTGATGCTGGAGTACTAAGCTGCCGGTGGCGGCATCGAGTCGATGATGTGGAGTTTACAATCGCTGCGCAAGCGTGATGATGATCTTCTTCATCGTTCGACTATCAATGCGGTGCGATTAAGAACCACCCAGGCATACGAGTCGTTGATCCGGTACGCATCGTAACCCAGGCTGGCGCCGTATCGTCCCACGTCCGACAACACATTCTTACGCTCTTCCAGTTCTGTTCTCCTCGCAGACTTTTCGGGCTCCCTCTCCAACTCTGCGCGGATCGATTCCAGTTCCTCATCTCGTTTTGCGGTCAGGGAGCGTAAATCAGTCTTCAACGCGTCGGGGTGCATCGCCATACGAATCACTCCGCCCGGGTCGGCGCCGCCCGGTTCCCCTGCCCAATGCTCGGCCATCTCCCGGAGCCGAGCCGAATCAGGTTCGCTCGAACCAGGTTCGCGGCCGAAAACGTAAGTACCGCTGCCGAAGGCACCCTGCCCAGGAAAAAGGCTGCCGGTTTTGAATTCCTCTACATCCTGCAGTCTTTTCACGCCCCGGGACATTTCCATCCAACCCGCATCGACAGCCTCGCGCATACCCTTGGCATCCACGAGGCGGGGCAAGCCGTCGAACCCTTGGCGCCGCAGTATCTGCGCCAACGCGCGATCGCCACGCTCATAGCGCAGAGGCCCCTCAATCGCGTGATTGAGCTGACGATAATCGATATCGCTGAGCAGACTACGGTCCGTTTCCCGCGAATCGATCCCCCGGATCCACCGCGCAATCTCTTCGTCGGTTTGTCCGACCCCGGCGACCCGACGAAGTCCGTGACTGAACTCCCTCAGTGGGCGCTCATGAAGTTCGGCTACGCCCCTTGTTACCCCGCGGAGTCTTTGAACCAACTCAGAGATCGCCTTACCCCACAGTGTGATCCTCCGGCCTCGGCGTGGCCACCTTGAATGCCATGGGATCCAACTTTCTATGTCTACGGTCGCGAACACCCTCAGGGATGAGGAACCTCTGCGCCTGTCGATCTACACTCACCAGACAGTGGACACTCGATAGGGTATAGAGCGCCGATCAGGCATTCGCTTATCAGCGAAGCTGCTGCTTCGAAGGCCGGCACCGCTATGCTCTGTGCAGGTCCACAGCTGGGGGCACCCTGACTGCAGCTGTGGCAGTTGTCCCGAAAGCTTTGACTTGTCCGCGAACCGTCCGAATCATTTTGCCTTGATCGCTATCAGGTGACCGAGCGCCCAACACAACTCGATTTCCAGCCCTTCCCGTACCGTGCAGAAAACCAAGGTTCCTCGAAACTCTTCTCGAGAGTGTCGAGAAACTTCAAAACCTTTTAGAGAGAAAACTGTGTCTCCTGTCTTGTCTTCCTTTCCGCGGGATGCGTAACGACTTTCGGCTTCGATCTTATTTATTCGATCTTATTTAGAAGAAAGGAATTGGTAGCGTGTCGACGGACCTGTATCTGGACTCCTCAAGTTATCGCGAGAGCGAACTGATGGCCAGATCGTAGGCGCCTGCCTGCCGTTTCGCAAGCCTCATCGTATTGCTTGAAGGACACGGGCTCGTGAGAGAATTGCTCGGGTCGGTATGCGTACGTGGGCCGAAAAAAGGTACGTATGTCGGCGCGCCTTGGTGGTTACTATCGCAGGCGCAGGCGTACTTCCATTGCGGCGGCTGGGAACAACCATCGAGAGCCGCTGAGGCCGTCCGGGGCACCGACTCTCGATGGGACGGTTCGTCGGTGAGATCTCGGAGGTGTCCGGCCAGCCAGCCTGGGGAGAGTCGGAAGCAGTGCTCACCAAGATGGGATAAGTGTCTTCATCATTGTCGACGATCCGGTCTGCGATGAGTTTCAAATGCACTCGCCACGCGGGCCGAACAATGATGTCGACGCCTCGGCTGCTCGAATGTCTAGGAGTGTAGCTTCCTTTGTGAGGCAACGATGCAGCAGCCGCCAGCTGCTGTTCGCGGGGTGGAATTCCGCAGGGTGTTGCCAAGGGATGCAGGGGCCAACGAGGTTGCGGGTCAGGCGCTGCCGGGTACTTTTCGCGCCGTCGTCGCCCTCTCACCCATCGCAGAGAAGTGCCCGTTACGCCGCGGCACATTGAGCCGACATGTAACGGTACGTTTAATGGTGGAGTCAACGGCGGCGTAGTCCTGATATTTCCAGGCCCGCGAGGTGAAGTCGAATGCGACAGTTCTTGCCGATATTTGATCCAGACGCCCGTGTTCGCTTGTCCAAGGTTTGGGATCCGATGTGCTGGTCGTCGCGGGCCGTACTCCGACGAGGCCGGATCTGGGTCATTGCCACCCACCCGGGGCGCATCGCCGTCCGCCTCATCATCAGCTTGATAATTCTGCTGGTGATCTTGCCTTTGTCGGGTGGTGCTGCGGTTGGGCGCACGGATACGATTGCCGGCGGCAGGAGCACTTCCGCGATCGACGGAGTGGCCTGGACGGATGTCCGCGATTCGTCTGGAATTACGTTGTCGGACTACCTGTTCGCCACCGAAGGTGGAATTCTCAACCCGCGAGGCGCGGCGCTTGCGACCATGCTAGACCTGCTTTTCGCGGTATTCATGGTCACTGCGATCTGGCTGACCGGCTTCGCGGTGAGCTTTCGTTGGCTCGACTGACTATCGCCGAGTTAGCGGAGACGGCGGGCGGTCGTGGCTGGGGCCGAGACGCCTGCTGCCGAATCGATCGAGCAGGCCGCCCGCTGCCTGAATGACGCCTACGCGGATTAGGTCGCCTCGGCCGAACTCCTCGAACTGTCCTACCTGATCACCCACCGCCGCTACTGAATCTCGGTCGACCCGCAGCGACGGGCCCTTCACGCATCGGCGTCGCGTGAGTTGAGTCGGATTTACCGAAAAATCCTGGATTGGACATACCGCTCGGAAATCAGATGGAAATGGACTACGCCCCGTGCGAAGCGGAGTAGCTTTCGGGCATAGGTAGCGTGCGGGGTGTTCTCGAGTTCGTCGACAACGCTAACGATTTCTTTGGCATATCCGGCGATGTTCGTATTGAACTCCTGCATCGACGGTGGTGTTCCGATGAGGAACATATTCATGCGATCGTCGGAGATGCCGTCAGCTGGAGCGAGAAGCTCCTTGTTCAACGATATTCTGTCGTTCGCGTGGATGATGAATAGGATTATGGCAATCATGAGTCTATGGACGTCGGGGTCGGCCCGCGATGCCGTGTAATCCTCGCTATAGACTAGATCGAGCAGAGGAATCTCAGGCTTCAGGAAGATATCGTGGAATCGGTACCCTAGATATGTGTCGATATCCCATGTGTGAATATTTCGGCTGAGAACTCTGGTGATATCGTAACAGGTGAATCCCTGCATTGAGAGATTTTCCAGTGCACGAAAGGCGGGCGGTTCCATGATCTCTTGGAGGTTGCCGAAGGTATCGGACAGCATGCGAGTGAATCGTGGATGATAGCCATTTCCGGAGAACAGATCGGAAATCTTGACATCGAGTGGTTCATGGGGTAGTTCATCGTCGAGGAGATTCCACACGGCGAAAGTAGTCGCGATCCGGTACATGACATCGACATCGTCGCTGTCGTAGATGCTGAAGGCATATTGCGTTCCAACGCCGGCGTGAAAGACCACCGGATTGCCGACGCCGAGATGGTCACCCAACTTCTTGGCCGAAAATCCATAACGCGCCAGAAATTCGACCGACTTCGATTGAACGGTGCGTTGGATCGGGGTCCAAGCGAACCGGCAGTCAGGATCGACGCCGACGGTCAACAGGGCATCGCGGAAGTTGCTGTCCTCAGCGACGAGTCGGGCTGTCTCGGAGTTCGATGGGGAGGGCAGATTCATAACGAGTCCTTGGCGTGAGTTGTCGGTCGGGCATTGCGGCCATATGGCCGCAATGCACAAGAGGGAATCGTCCGCGATTTCTTGTGGTTCTCGGGCTACTGGCCCTGGCAGAGATTCGGCTGCGACCGGGAGACCGCCGCCTCTCGCATCTCTCATGTGCGGGCGGCGAGGCGCATATGCAGGCTGCGGGGGTGCAGGGCTGCTGATCGGGCGATGCGGACGTTGTGACCGGGAAGAGTGTGCAGGCGCCATCGGGTGCTGAGGGTGGCCAGAGTCAGGGTGGCCAGGGTGACGGCGAAAACGTCACCGATACATTTGCGGGGGCCTCCTCCGAACGGGATGAGCGCGGAACCCGACGACTCGGCGTCGGCGGAGCCCCATCGATCGGGATCGAACCGTTCGGGGTCGGAATACAGATCTGGCCGGTGGTGGATCAGATAGGGACTGTAGGCGATGGTGGTGCCCGCGCGGACACGGTGCTCGCCGAGGTCGGTGTCCTCGGTCACCACGCGAGTGACGAACCAGCCCGGCGGATACAGTCTCAGTGTCTCGGTGATGATCCGGCCCGTCACCTGCAGATCGGGCAGGTCGCCGTGCCGGGCAGGGCGACCGGACAGGACGGTGTCGACCTCGCTGTGCAGCCGGTCGGCGATGCCGGGGTGCCGGTCAAGCAGGTACAACACCCATGCCAGGGTGGTTGCGGTGGTTTCAGTGCCGGCCATGAAGAAGGTGATGATCTGGTCGGCTATGTCGGCGTCGGTCAGACCGCAGCCGTCGCCGTCGCGGGCGGCCAGTAGCGCGGAGAGCAGGTCGCCATGGTCGGCGGTGTCGCCGCGGCGGTCGGCGGTGATCTTGTCGAGAAGGGCGTGCAGACGGGCACGGGCACGGGCAAAGGCTCGGTTGCCAGGAGTGGGTAACCTGTCCAGCAGGGGCGGCATCAATGCCCGCCGCATGATGCCGTCGACCAGAGTGCTGACATCCTCGAGCGCGTGAGACAGCAGAGGATCGGGCATCGTGTCGGAGAATAGCGTCGCGGTGGTTACGGCCGACGTGAGTCGCTTCGTTTCGGCGTTGACATCCAAGATTTGCCCATCACGCCAAGAATGGGTGATCGCGGTGATGTGTGCTGTCATGACGTCCGCGTATCCAGGCAAGCGGTCGCGCCCGAACGCGGGCTGCAGCAACCGTCGCTGGCGGCGATGCGCCGAATGCGGACACGTGGTCAGGCCATAACCCATAGCTTCTCTGGCCCGTTCGTAGAGCGGTCCCCCCTTGTCGAAGACACAATCGCGGCGCAAGACCTGTCTGGTCAGATCAGGGTCGCATACCACCACCACCGTAGCCGGGCCCAAGCCGATACGGACCAGATCACCATGCTCGGGCAGCGACTTCAGCAACCGCAGCGGATCGCGCAACAACGGCACAACATGACCGACTAGCGGCAGCGCCCCTGGAGCCGTAGGAATCGGGCTAGCTACCATCGGTCAACTGTAGACCGCCACGAAGCAGCATTAGGCGCAGCCGCTTCTCGAGGTTGGGAATTCGAGATGTCGGCGATGGCGACGATGGGAATCTGCTGAGCATCGCTGACGTATTATTTGATGCTAAAGCGCTCGTACTCACTGCGTCCCGAAGGCGAAGGTGCCACCGAGCTTGATGGCGCCGCCGCGGGAATGCAGCTCCAGCGCCGGTTCGTACTCTGCCGACTGTAGGCGTCGAGGTCAGTAAGTAAAATGCCAGCGCCAGGGCCGCGCTGGGTGACCAGTTGAAGCAGATGAGCACGGACTAGGAGATGGTGCGTATGTCCAGCGATGAGGTGCTCAAGGAGATCGGGCAGTTGAAGAACGTGTTCCGCAGGCCCGAGGCCCGTGGGGCGAGCAGACCCTGCAGGCGTTGGTCGAGGCCTCCGGCATGGCGAACCTGATCAACTTCGACGATCAGCCGACCTTCAACACCGGCGACGGTGCCCAGCGGCCGGACCTGATCGTCGAGATCAGCGGGGATATGGCGGTGGTCGTCGACGCCAAGGCGTCGTTCAACGCGCTCATCGACGCTGCCGACGCGCGCGACGAGGCCGAACAGCAGCAACGGCTCGCGTTGCATGCTAGAAACGTTCGCACCCACATCGACAGGTCGCCGCAAAGAGGTACTGGCTGCTGCCGGACAAGTCGCCGGAGCTCGTGGTGATGTTCGTGCCCTCGGACTCGTTCCTGTACGCCGCGTGGGAACAGGATCGTGGTCTGTGGGACTACACCGCGAACAAGAAGGTCATCCTCGCCACGCCGACTAGTCTGCTGGTGATCTTGCAGTCGGCTGCGGCCGTGTTGCGCTATGACAAGGCAGCGCCCAACCTGCAGTCATTCGTCCGGCGGTGCTTGACGGCTTGTCGGCGTGTCATTAGGTGACCGAGGTCAAAGGCGTCGGCGCGAAAGGCTCCGGTCCCCTTTCGATGACTGCCGAAATTCGCGCGGATGGTGCGTCACTAACGTGGAGGAGGAGTTGGTGGCGACCCGGGTAATCGCGGCCGAGCAGCTTACGCGTCTGTGGGAGTTCCGGAGATCAGCTGCTATAGCCGTGGCTGCTGGCCGTCGCCACGTTCGATGAGCATGGTCAACATGGTGAGATCCGAGATTGTCCGGACGCTGCGGCGGCCAGCTCGCCCTGTATTTCGGCGAACCCGTTGTGCACCTCGCTGAACTGGGTGTTCATCAGATCGCGCAGATCGGTCCGATCTTCATGGACGGCGGTGAATTCAGCCAGGGCGGCTTGGCGGAAGTCGCGGATCTCCGAACAGATCGCGGTCACGTCCCAGTCGGTGCCACCGGCCAGCACCGCCGCCGCAGCGTCCTGCTCGGCGATTTGCAACCGGCCGGTTAGATCACGGACCGGCGCCTCTAGCGCGGCCACATGCGCCTGCAGATCGGCGTCGGCGGCCGCGGCGTAGGCGGATTGGATGAGCCGACGTTGCTTGTGGTGGTGTGGGCCTTCGGAGGTGGCGAGCCCATTGCCGAACAATACGCGGGCCCGGTCGTAGATGCGGCCGTGGGCGAAGCTGTCGGCCTGGGTGCTCAGCACCTGCCGTACCAGGCGTGGCGCGGTGATGACGTATACAGGGTGCCGGCCCACGTCGAGGCGGACGATTCGCCCGCCCCCCGCAGCGGCACTGCGAAAGTCAGAGGGCCGCGCAACAGGTCACCAACGTGGCCCACGATGGGTAACCGTCCCGGAGCGGGCGGTATCGACTGCAAGTCGTTCGATGTTGACAGAACGGCCTTTTCGATGGCCCCGGGAATCACTCCATTCGAGGCAGGTGAAGGGGATGACCCGGATCGCTGGGTGCGGGCGATCGTGGTGGTCCTGATGCGGGTGTCCGGTCTCTCTGTCGGCTGGAGAGGACGTCATCGAAGGTGCCTCTGATGCGTGGACGGTCGAGGTCGTATCGGCGGGTGTGCTGGATCCAGACGAGGTTGGCGTAGGTGTAGGCGCGCAGGTCCTGGGCGAGGCGGGCCGCTTGGGTGGCGGCGTCGGGTGACAGGTCTAGATGTGCGGCGAGATCGGGCAGTTGCCGCTGGAGCTCCAGGAACAGCAGTTGCCGTCGTTCGGCCCGGTGTAGTACGCGGTCAACCGCCTGTTGCAGGGTGCAATCCTCGCTGGCGGCGGTGACGCGTACGACATTGCAGGTTTGGCCGTCAGCGATGTCTTTTTCCAATCCGTACACGTCATTGTGCCAGGCGGTGACGTCGGCGAAGCACCAGACCATCTCCCGAAACAGCAGACTGTCGCGCAATGGGTCGGGGATGTGAAGCTGGGACACTATCTCCAAGACGTCGGCCTGGAAGATCATCGCGATGGTGTTGCGCCGCATCATCATGAAGGTCGCCGCGTCCGGGATGCGCGCGGCGGCATGGTAGCGGTTCTGGAAGGCGATGGCTTGCACGTAATCCAGGAAGTGATCGGTGATGCGACGCCGCCTGCGCGGGCTCAGCCCGGCGGTAAGCTCCGGCCAGTAGTCGGCGAACCCTTTGATCACAGCATTGGGAGTGCCAGCGGGGGTGCCGCCGGACAAGACCGTGCGCATGTCGCGTAATACCGCTGCCATGCGGCGATCACGTTCGCCCCAGTCGAAGTTGTCGTACTGGTCGTCGGCGAGTGATCCCCAACAGAACCATTTCACGCCGATCAGCAGGTGCGCCAGATCCACGGATGGGGTACAAATCCCGTGGTATAAACCGAACTTGAACGATCGCAGGTGAGCCTCCTGGACTGGCGTCGTGAGGAACCCGATCCGCCACAGCCAAGCGATAGTTTCCTCCTCGGCCTGCTCTACGGCGGGATTGACGGGCGGGTAGGGGGGATCGTAGAACCCCTCCACCAGCGCCGACGTGTCGATCATCGGCATCGCGTGCATCCTTGTCAGTCGACAGTGCATCAGTGGCACTGCAGGGTGTAGCCAAGGTGGACACAAAAGCCGCCATAGCCGTCTACTCCTTTCCGGCTTACCTCGGCTAGTGTTCTGCGCCCCGAAATTCGTTCGATATGTCTGGCGAGGGAGTAGCCGATCTCTTCGGCTGTCTTCTTCCAGGCGAACCGACGGGGGCGTTCCAGTGCGTGATCCAGTCCATGACGTCTTTCTCCAGTGCCGCAACACTTTTGTGAACGCCACGTCGGGTGAGTAGATCGGTGGGGTGGCCGAACCAGCGTTCGGCCCGGTGGAGCCAGGACGATCCGGTCGGGGTGAAGTGCACGTGGAACCGGGTGTGACGCGCGAGCCATTCGTTGACGATCGGGGTCTTGTGGGTCGCCAGATTGCCGCAGACCGGATAAACGGCCAATTCGGCGGGTACCGCCTTCTCGCTGCGACAGTGAGACTTTCGATGACCAAGGGCTTCGGTGAGCAGTGTGCACGACACCGGTTGCGTCGGTGCGGTCGGGGAGCTGTCGGCGTTCCGGGAGGAGTTGTATCGGTGCCTGCCCCGGCGGGCACACGCGGTATTTGATGTGGTGGACGCGGTGTTGTGCGTGACTTGCGGCCGCTCCGCATCCGCGGCAACAACCGCGCGGTCCAGATCTGCCACGTGATGACCTCCCCCGCCCCGCCCTTGCGGGTCGCCATCGCGCACGGTTCGCCGTGTCGAGGTCGGGCACATCCAGCATCAGCGCCTCCTCGGCACGCGCCTACTGCCGCGCGGCGAGCACCCCCGCCTCAGCGGGGCGGCTCATCCGCCACCTCAGTCCAAATGCGAAATCCTATCGAGTTCCTGTGCCAGTAATTCCGGCGCGGAAAAGAACGGCGAATGGGCGGTAGGCAGTTCCGCAATTTCGGTAATACCATGCTCCTTGTACATCGCGCGCTGAATCTCTGGCGGATTAATCACATCATGCATCGTGAGGATAGCTGTCCGTCGGACCCGTCCGAAATGGGTGGGGGTGACTTGGACTGGCGTGATGAACGAACCGAGTGGCTCAGGGGTCAGCAGGCGCAGCGCCAAGGCTACATCTTCGGGGGCGCATCCACCATAGAACAATTGAGGTGCTACCGCTAACGGGATGGTGATTGCGTCTGCGGCACTGCCCGCAGTGAAGTCTGGGCTGATTTCGGCAATATTCGGCCCAATCGCCGGATGTGTCATCATCGACTGCCCTCCACTCAAAACGATAGCTGACAGATAGACAAGGGTTTGGATACGGTCGGGACAGCGTTCCGCCACGAGGGTGACGGTCATACCGCCCATCGAGTGCCCCACCAGCACGGCCGGCTCATCCAAGGACAGCAGAACCGACTCGATGGAGGCCGCGTAGTCGTGCAATGTCAACCCTTTTAGTGGGGTTCGGTCGACACCGTGTCCAGGTAAATCCGGGGTAACTACTCGATGCCCTGCGGCCTCTAGCAGGGGAATTACGCGAAACCAACACCAGGCACCGTGAGACCCGCCGTGAACCAAAACGAACGTACTCATAGCGAAGAGCATGCACGGGCGGGGGCGCCTCTTCGATCAAATGTATTCCCGATGTTGGGAATGTATGTGACTGCGTACGTATCTCTCCCATCTTCACAGATGCGCGTCGTCAATTGTGCCGCCATCGCGCTGGTGGCCCAGCCGACTACGAAAAGGTCTGTGATCTCGTGTCCCGCTGGGGAGATCTCTTGCCAGCGGTAAAGCAGGTCGGCAGGCGTACCCGTAGCCGCCTGGGACGCAAGAAACTCCTTCGCTTCGGAGATCGAATCGACAGGAAGGCCGACAAGAATACGTACGTGATTTGGCATTAGTTGCGGATGTCAGCAGCTGCCCGGCTGTAAAACACTTTGTCCAGCCACTGGCTCGGTCCGACTGGTCGGTGCACGTGTCACGTAGGTTGGGTACTCAATTATTATTGGAGAGAGCGCCTTGTCGCTCTGGGGCGACCTATTACAGGGGTTGCGAGCACGGCTGGATTCGCATTCGGTGGCCCCATCGGTGCTGCTGTAGCCGGGGGAGTGGTCTGCGGATTTGAGAACGGATGGGATCCTGAGTCGATACTCGAGGCCACTCCTTTATCGTAAAGGCTGAAATCGCTATTCAAACGGCTGCCGATCTGCTCAGCCGAGGAATTGCCGGAGCCGCCGCCCGAAAGTCGATGATCTACTGACACCCACGGTGGTCGGAACGCTGGGGAGGGTGAGGCGAGTGAGGAGTATAAAAACGTTTGTACTGACGTGGAGGCTCGGCAGATGAAGCTGCTGCAGTTGGATCGTGGAGAAGCGGAGACCTCTGAACGCAGGCCGGGTGGCGCGACATACCCCCGTTGAGTCAGCCAAAAGCCTTTCGGCGACAGGAACCTCAGGAGTCAATCCACCCGGCCTGCTGCAGCACGCTACGGGTAGCTACCCCGACCACGAACCGCTACCGGAGATATAAGTCGGCAACCTCCAGCGAGCTCGTCGGCTGGTTGGCCGGGTCCACTGGACATATCGCTCTGCTAGGAGTGCTCGAAGGCTGGCAGCATGTCGGCTCCGTCTTGGTGAGCGAATTCGCCGCCCGCGCACGCCGCGCGGGCGCGGGCGCGTTGACCGTCACTATTGATACCGAGCCACTCGGCCGCTGAGACCGGCGGCGCTTTGCCCCGTCAAGGCTTCATACCCAGCTGTGTCAACCTGAATCGGCCCCGGCCCGGCGGCTTGGTCTGGCTCCGGGCGGTATGGCCAGGAGTGAGGTGGCACAATCGTTGGGTATGAGTGTTGCGTTTTTCCTTACTTCGCTGGCGATCGTTGCGACTCCCGGCACAGGTGCCATTCTCACCATCACCGCTGGTCTACGCGGTGGGCGGCGGATGGCGGTGATCACGGCGTTCGGGTGCACCATAGGGATCGTGCCTCATCTGGTGGCCGCGGTAACCGGGACAGCCGCGCTGTTAAGGGCGGGCGCTGTCGCTTTCGACGTACTGAAGGTTGCGGGTGTGATCTACCTGTTGTTCGTGGCATGGACGACCTGGCGTGACGCTGGTGTTGTCGCTATAGGCGAGAACGCGCCGACGCGTGCGTGGCGTACCGTCGGTAATGCTGTCCTCGCAAATCTGTTGAACCCGAAGCTGTCGTTGTTCTTCTTCGCGTTTCTCCCACAGTTCATCTCGCCGCAACAAGCGGTGTTACCGCAGATGGTGCTTCTCAGTGGGGTCTTCATGGCGTTGACGTTCGTTGTGTTCGTGGGGTATGGGATGTTCGCCAGCGCCATGCGCCATCACGTGATCACGAAACCCCGATTCGTTCGACGGCTTCAGCGTGCCTTCTCGCTCAGCTACCTCGGTATCGGAGTGAAGCTCGCGACTGTTCACCAATGAGCATGCTAGGTGCTTCCCAGGAGAACATCAGTACCCATGGTCGTCACGCCCGTAGGCGGAATCGGCGGTCATCCATCCGGCGATCACACGCGCGGCCGGTGCCCGACCGATCATCACCTCGGCCAACCGTGGCTTGGTCAAACTGCTCGGGCTCGGCGGTTCTCGGGCACACCGGCGTCCCTCGTTCAACGCCGTTTCGAGAACGGTCTTGATTCCGAGATGAGTTTGTCGGTGTCCTTGATCTGTTCTATGGGCCTTACTGCGCGACGGGCGCGAGTTCACCCTCGAAGCCCCGCCCAGCTCGCTCCTGCGGCTTGACACGGTCATTAGAGTCCTTCCCGCTGACCATCCGGTCGGCGAATCAGGCCGCAAACACCGTCAAATCCACAGTCCCGTCCGCCACCGGATCCCATTGGTGCACTGCCTTTTTCGTCCCTTGGGCGGGCGGCCCCGGGTTCAGCCAGGAGATGGATCTGATCGCGGTGAACCAACACGACTCCTGCTCACGCGGCCCGTGCCTCTCTGACTGGCCTACGTATGTATCTTTGCCGCAGTGACGGATGTCTGAACCGGTTGCTTTCTCGCACAATATGGATGGGACTGCCCCCGGTTTGGTTGACTCCTGATCTGTGAGGATGCGTCCTCGCGGTGGAAGGATGACCACCATGCCCAAGCCCTATCCCGAGGAGTT
>NZ_JBITBU010000048.1:0-12827 GCF_044452545.1 Nocardia sp. NPDC051900
GGCAACGCCGCCCGATCCAACTTCCCCACCGGCGTCAACGGAATCTCATCCAACACCACAATCGACGCCGGAATCATGTACCCCGGCAACGACTCGGAGATGAAGTCCAGCAGCGCCGTGGTGTCGAACTCGGCCCCGATGCCCACCGCGTCCGCCTCGGGAAGCACGTAGGACACCAACATGGTCGTGCCGTTCTGCTGCCGCTTTCCCAACGTCACCGCGAACTCGACATCCGGATGGCGGCTCAGCGCGTCATCGATCTCGCCGAGTTCGACGCGGAAACCGCGGACCTTCACTTGGAAATCGGAACGTCCCAATACCTCGATGCCGCCCCCGCCGAGTCGGCGGGCCAAGTCGCCGGTGCGGTACATGCGCGATCCCGGATTGCCCGCCTCGCCGCCGAACGGGTTGGCCACGAAACGCGCCGCGGTGAGACCGCGCCGGTTGAGGTAGCCCTCCGCCAGCGCGGGGCCGGACAGATACAGCTCGCCGATCACTCCGGCCGGGGCCGGGCGCAAGCGGGAATCGAGCACGAACAGACCGAAGCCCGGTATCGCGCCGCCGATGGTGATGGTCTCGCCGGGAACCAGCGGCGCACTGCTGGTCGCGATGACCGTGGCTTCGGTGGGGCCGTAGCCGTTGATGATCGCGCGGCCGTTCCCGCTCCACCGGCTGACCAGGTGCGGACCGAACCGATCGCCGATGACCATCACGACGCGCAGGTCCGCGAGCCCCTCAGGATCGACCGATTCCAGAGCGCCCGGCGTGATCAGCATGTGCGTGACGCGTTCGCGCCTCAGCACATCGGCGAGTTCGAATCCGCCGAATACGGTCGGCGGCGCGATCACCAGGGTGGACCCGGTGGCGAAGGCGAGCAGCAATTCCAGTACCGACACGTCGAAGTTCGGCGAGCAGATGTGCATCACCCGCGAGCCCTCGGTGACGTCGTAGCGCTCCCGTTCGGACGCCACCATCGCGCCCAATCCGGAGTGGGTGACCACGACTCCCTTGGGCCGACCGGTCGAACCCGAGGTGAAGATGACGTAGGCGGGATGCTGTTCGGTCAGCGGTCGCACCCGATCGGCGTACGAGACCGGGTGCGCGGGCCGCCGTTCGATCCGTTCCCGGTCTTGCGGGTCGTCGAGTTCGATCCACGGGACCGACGTGCCCAGCGCTTCGCGGTACGCGGAAGTGGTCAGACCCAGTGCCGCTCCGGAATCGGACACCATGTAGGCGATCCGCTCCGGCGGGTAGGTGGGATCGATCGGCACATACGCGGCGCCCGTCTTGGCGATGGCCCACACCGACAGCACCGACTCGATCGAGCGCCGAATGCCGATCGCCACCACGTCGCCGGGGCCCAATCCCCGGTCGATCAACTCCCGCGCCAGCCGCGACGAGGATTCGTCGAGCTCTCGGTAGGTCAGTTGGGTGGTATCGGCGGGATCGCCGGTCGGACTGAACCGGATCGCCACCGTGTCGGCGGCGGACTCGACCGCAGCTGTGAGCAGTTGCCCGAAGAGCAGACCGCCGGAACGGCGACGGCGGTTTCCACGCGCAGAACGGCGGTCCATCTTCATTTCCGTGCTTTCTCCTTCAGGTGGTGCCGGCGCTCGCGGCCGCACACCAACGATCCAACCCACAACCTCGCTACTTGCTCGCACTGGTGTCGCAGACAGCCCGGGAGCTCTCTCGCGAGAAGTCCCGGACTGTTCGGCCCCGTCGGGACAGTACACAGCCGGTAACCCGCTTACGGCACGGCATACGGCGGCGCCGGCGAATTATGCTGTGTTTCACACCTTTCACTGATCAAGTGTGCCAATGCGGCACCGACCCAGACGATGATTCCGGTCGACTGCTTCCGTGGCTAATGCGACTCCGCCGCGAAGATTCCGCCCGAAATTCCCAGATGGCAAGCCCGACAGGCGATCACGGCGATAGTTCGGGTTGCGTCTACAACGGTTGCCGTTCCGCGATGGTCGCCTCCTGCTCGAATGGCGTGGCGTGCGCGGTCGACAGTGGTGCGAGGAGTGTGGCCGGCGCAAGGAGGCCCGCGGTGATCGCCTTCATGGGGACGAGTATTCGGCGAACCCCTCCGTGCCGCACGACCCCATTCATCGGGGCGCACCGCGTGCCATCCGGCTCGTGGCGGGCGCCCCGCAGCGCTGTCGCGTCGCATCAGTGTGAGTCCAGCGGCTGCAACGACCACGACGTGGCCTCGATCGGCATCGCCGCGGCGGATCGGGCCATGCGGCTGATCTTGGATCCGGTGGTGAATTCGGGATCGGTGCCCATGATGACGCGCCCCTCGCTGTTGACCAGCACCACCCGCTGACCGAATGCCCGGAATCGCGGAAGCAGGACTTCCTCGATCGAAGCGACCGGAACATCGGCACCGGCGATTCCGAGGAAGGCTCCCGAATCGATCGTCACCGGAATTGCGAAGGTGCAGACGTACTGATCGGTACACGCGTAATCGACGGACGGCCCGTACGCCCAGCGCCGACCCTGGTCGCGCGGAATCGTGAACCAGTCCATGGCCGTGTAGTCGTAGAAGTACTCATTGTGCGGATTCAATTCCAGCACAAGACGTTGCGGTCCGCGGTCGGTGTCGAGGAACCACCACTCCAGGAATCGGGGGCGATCCGCGAGAACGCCGTCGGCCATCACTACGCCCGCGCTTTCGAGCAGTTTTCCACGCCGCTCGAGCTCGCCGACGATGGTGTCGCGCAGCGGTGCGAGGTCGGTCGATCGGGGCGGGCGCTGCAGCTTCTCGGTCGATCTCGCCCACAGTGCCGCCAATTCGGCCCCGATGATGCCCAGCGATTCGTAGACCTCCTCGGCCAGTTCTGTGACGGCGTGGACGAGCGATTCGACGGTCACCGGGGTGGAAGAACTATCGGTATCCCTCATCGATCAACTGAGCTCCAAACGTAGGGCGACGAGGCGGCGGATGCGTGATTCGATTTGTGATTCTGCCAGTTCCCTCGCCCGGGCGTCGTCTTCTCTTTCGATCGCGTCCACCAAATCGCGATGCACGGTGGCTTCGGCGGTGGGGTCGAGTTTCAGTCGGGGTAACCAGAGCAGGGCGGAGAGTTCGGCTTGTAGCGCGACCTGGGCGCGGGTCAAACGGGTGGATTGCGCGCACACCGCCATTTCGATATGGAAGCGGCTGTCGGCCCGGCGGGCCGATATGGGCTCGCTGCTGTCCTTCAGCCGGTCGGCCAGGGATCGCAGCCGCGCGATATCGGCTCGCAACCCGCGGCGTGCGGCGAACACGGCGGCGGCTCCGGTGACGGCGAAGTGTTCGTCCCCCAGATCGCGCAATTCTTGGATGCTCATCTCCTGCAAGCGCACCAGTGAGCTGCTCTCGAGGATCTCCGCCGCACCGCGGATGAAGCTGCCGCCGCCGCGTCCGCGCTTGGTCTGCACGATTCCCTGCTGGCGGAGCACGGCCAGTGCCTCGCGCAGGGTCATCGTCGACACCCCGAGCTGACCGGCGAGATCGGTCTCGCTCGGCAACTGCTGGCCGTCGACCATCAGGCCGAGGCTGATGGCGGCACAGAGTCGCTGCACCACGGCCTCGGTCTTCGGGCCGCCGCCCTCGAGGGGGGCCAGCACGGCGCCGAGAGCGGTCAATCCGGCGCTCTCCTGCTTGGACAACGCGACTCCTCGGTGGGGGATGTACCTCGATCCTAGCCAACGAACACTTGAACTATGAACTCTAGAGTTAGAGGTACACGCTGCGAATGAGTGATCCTGCCCAGGTCCGCCGCCGATCGCGGTCGCGCCTGGCGCTGGAGGCACCGACTTCGCCCCGGGAGGTCTCGGTCGCATACCGGCCTGGCAGTGAACTTAACGCAATCATTACCTGCCACGCGTTGAACTATGAAATCTAATGTCTTATGTTCAGGCGCGTGGAACTGCCTTTCTGGGCACCGGGACGCGGCGGCGTCACGATCGAAACAGGATTTCCCATGTTCGAAACGAACCAGAACAGCCATAGCGTGCACTACGGTCACTTCACCGCGACCGTGCCGAGTCGACGGCCCGGCAGGTGGCGCGGAGGGGAATACGGCCGGGGGCGCGGATCGGCGCAAGTGCGAGCCGAGCGTACGACGCCAGGGTTCCGACGATGAGTGACATACGCCATACCGAAGTCGACGGTGTATGCGTGACGTGGCGTTTCGTTCACCACCACCTTATCGCGATCGTCGCCGTGGACAAGGCATCGGATGCTTCTCCGTTGGTCGCGTTCGGCCCCGGCAACTACCCTGACCTCGCGCAGGCACGAGAACTTCTTCCGGAGCTGACGCGGCTCTGGGACGCGGTGCGCCGCGAATTCTGGGACAAACTCATCCCGCCACTGCCCGTGGTGACCAGACAACGGGCTTGGGCGTGAGCCGGTTACCTCGGTGAATGCACTGCCTGGACCTGCTCGCCAGCACTGTCGCTGAAAGCCGCTCGTTTCGCCCTCAGGGCGCCCGCGCGGTTTCGTATCCGGCGCGGACCGGCTCTCGGTCCCGCGTGATGGCCCCGTCCACGCGCCGCCGGGCCCGAACACTTCTTCCTGAAGCTGCGCACCTTGCCGTCGCGCCCCGGTCTCGGCGTCGGGCTCGACGAGGAACAGGTCGCCGCCGCGAACGAGTTCTGGTTCGCTGACCCGACCCCGTCGAAGCCTCGTGGCGAACATATGTTTGGGACCACGGTCAGGAGGCATTACCCCAGCGGACAAGCTCGACAAGGAGGTTCAGATGTCGGCTGGAGTATGGGTAATCATCGTCGTCATCGCCATTGTCGTCGTCGCGGCCGTTGTCGCGCTCCTGGTGTGGCCGATGCTGCGCAGACAGCGACTACGCCGCAGATTCGGCCCGGAATACGACCGGACGGTCCAGGAGCACGAGGATCGCAAGACCGCGGAGCGGGAACTGGCAGAGCGCGAGCGCAGGCACGCGCAACTGCGGCTACGCGACCTGTCGGACGACGAGAAGCGGGTCTATTCCACCCGCTGGGTAGAGGTGCAGGAGCGATTCATCGACGACCCCGCCGGGGCGTTGACCGAAGCCGACCGCCTCGTCACCACGATCATGTCCGAGCGCGGCTACCCCACGGAGAACTACGAGCAGCAGGTGGCTGATCTTTCCGTGGAGCATGCCGAGCCGCTGGGCCACTATCGCGCCGCGCACGACATCGCGACCCGCCCCGCAGGCACGGCGGTATCCACGGAAGACCGGCGCACAGCCATCGTGCACTACCGGGAAGTGTTCGAAGATCTGATCGGCGTGGGCGGCGAAGGCAAGAAGGACGTGAAAGCATGAGCACCGAATCCGAGCGTCGCCCCTATCGCGATGGGGCGGAAGAGAATTCACCGACAGCGGCTGAGCGGCGGGTCGAGTCGCAGTACGGAGGAACCGAGCAGGCGGACCGTAATCGGCAAGCCGGACCGGCAGGCGAAACGGCAGCGGCGCGGCGCGATCCCGGGCAGACCGAGGCGTCCCGCGGGATCGGCGAGGCCGAGCCCGCGCAGACCACCGGTACGGCACCCGAATCGAACACGCCCGCAGCGCCCGGATCGGAGCCGGCGCGCGCGGATGCCTCGCGACGGGATGTGATCGACAGCGAGTGGAGCGACACCGGGACGACCGGGCAAACCGCCGCCCAAGGTGCGCCATCGGCGGAAACCGCGGCGGGCGGGCCTGCGCCGTTGTTGCCCGATGCCGATCTCGATCGCCTGCGCACCCAGTGGCGGGAAGTGCAGGTTACCTTCGTCGACAACCCCAAAGACGCGGTCGCTCGCGCGGACGAGCTGCTCGGCGACACCATCCACCAGCTGACCGCCACCTACGACCAGCGCAAACGCGAACTGGACGAGCGGCTCGGCGACACGTCCGACACCGAGGGGCTGCGGCAGGCGTTGCGCGGGTACCGGGCGTTCTTCGACCAGTTGCTCTCGATCGGCGGCTAGCCGGAAGCCGTTGGTCATGAAGGTCTTCCGATTGGCCGGCGGGACGGTCGACCGGGCGACGGATTGGGTCGCCCGGCAGGTGAAGGCGCGAGTGCCCACCGCCGACCCCGCCGATCGCGACCCGGAGTTCATCGCCGACACCGTGGATCTGGGCTGGCTTCTCGTGCGCCTCTACTTCCGGGCGGAGGTGCGCGGCTTGGAGCGGGTTCCGGAAGAGGGGCCGGTCTTGCTGGTAAGCAACCATTCCGGCGGGAACGTATCGCCGGAAGTCTTGGTGACCACGCTGGCCTTCGTCCGGCGTTTCGGACCGCAGCGGCCCTTCTTTCAGCTCGCCCACGACATGGTGATGGCCTACCCGGTGATCGGCTCGTTGCTGCGCCGCTTCGGAACGGTCAACGCCGACCCGGGTAATGCCGAGCGAGTGCTGCGCGACGGCGCGGCGGTGCTGGTCTACCCCGGCGGTGACTGGGAGGTGCACCGTCCGACGTGGGAGGAGGACCGGATCGACTTCGCCGGTCGCACCGGTTTTCTCCGCCTGGCCTGGAACGAGCGGGTTCCGATCGTGCCGGTGGTGAACATCGGTGCGCAGCAGAGTCAGTTGGTGCTCACCCGCGGTGATCGGATCGCGCGCCTGCTGCGGCTGGATCGGATGCTGCGGCTGAAGGTGTTCCCGATCTCGATCGCGCTGCCGTGGGGACTCGACCTTGGTGATCTCGCTGGGCATCTGCCGTTGCCCAGCAAGATCACCGTCGAGTTCCTCGACTCGATCGATCTTCGCGACGTGCTGGGGCCCGAACTGGATCTGGACGCGGCCTACCGGCACGTCACCGGAATCATGCAAGGGGCGCTGACCAGGCTGGACGAAGAGCGCGCCCTGCCGATCGTCGGCTGACCCGAAACGGCGGCGCGATTTACGGCCGATGTCCGCCGCTTTCATGATACCGTTAGTAACATATATTCGCTCGTGTGATGGAGGTCACCATGCGCGACGCCGCGCATGCACGGATCGAATGGCTGGCCGCTCCCGGCACCGAGGGCGGGGGAGCGGCGCTGGACCAGGTGGCGATCATGACCGGCGCCGCCGGACTGGTCGCGGTCGTTCTGCTGTGGATCGGGTATCTCCACAGAACCCGCCGGATCACCTGGTTACAACGCGTCGCCGACCGTCTCGGGCGGCTGTTCAACCGTCCCGGTTGGGTCGCCCTTCCGCTGGCGATGTTCCTCGCGACGATCCTCACCGCGCTGCTGGGCTTCATCTGGGATGTCAGCCTGCACGTCGGCAACGGCCGGGACAACGGGCCACTGGCGAATCCGGCGCACTACTTCATCCTGGCGGGATTGTTCTTCCTGTTCACCGCCGGGATGTCGGCGATCGTGCTGCCCTTGGACGAGAAGCCCGGTGCCGCGGCGGTGCGGATCACCCGCACCTGGTACGCGCCCGTCGGAGGCATCCTCATCGCGGGCGCCGGTCTCTACGCCTTGATCGGCTTCCCCCTCGACGACATGTGGCATCGGATCTTCGGGCAGGATGTCACGCTCTGGGGGCCGACGCATCTGATGCTCATCGGCGGCGCCGGGTTGTCACTGATCGGTGTGTTGCTGCTCGAATTCGAGGGCAGGCACAGCAAACCGGAGCCCGACCGCGCCGACGGCAGGCTGATGTGGCTGCTGCGGTCCTTCGCTTTCGGTGGTTTGCTCATCGGACTGTCGGTATTCCAGGTGGAATTCGACTTCGGGGTGCAGCAATTCCGGCTCGTCCTGCAGCCGATGCTCATCGCCGCCGCGGCCGCGGTGTCCCTCGTCGCCGCCCGTGCGAGCCTGGGGCCGTTCAGCACACTGGTGGTGGTCGGCTTCGCCGCCCTGGTCCGCACCGTGGTGGCCGTGCTGGTGGGCGGACCGATCATGGATGCCCCGCGCAATGTCTTCCCGCTGTATCTCGGCTGCGCGGTGGTGGTGGAACTGCTCGCGCTGCTACCGCTCATCCGGCGGCCGATCTGGTGGGGCGCGCTGTGCGGACTCGGGATCGCCACAGTCGGCCTGTGGCTCGAATCCCTCTGGGTTCGGGCGGTGTACGTCAATCCGTGGCCTGCCGCCATGTGGCCGGAACTGCTGGCGATGGCGGTGCCCACCGGTATCGCGGGTGGTGTCGTCGGCGCACTGCTGGCGATGACGCTGCGCGGCGAACCGCTGCCGCGCCCACCGGTGCGGCGCGGATTGATGGTCGCCGCGGTCGTGATCGTGGCGGCTGCCACCGCCAACGGGCTGCTCATCGACGTGCCGGAGCAGGCCACCGCCACGGTCGCGCTGCGTGACGTCGAATCAGGTCCAGGCGGCAGGATGGTGCTGGCGGACGTCCGCGTCACGCCCGCCGATCTGGTCGGCTCCGACCCCGAATGGATACAGATCCTGTCCTGGCAAGGTGGCATCGGCAGTGACAGTCCCGGCCGCGGCCTGGTCGTCGATCACCTGCAACGAGTGGGTCCGGGGCACTACGTCTCCACCGAACCCGTCCCGGCTCATGGGTCGTGGAAAACAGTTCTGCGGCTGCAGGACGGGCGCGTCCTGACCGCTGCGCCGATCTTCATGGCCGCCGACCCCGGCATCGGCGTCGACGAGGTTCCCGCGCTCGCGTCGTTCGACCGCCCGTTCATCGCCGAGATCACGGTGCTGCAGCGGGAGCGCTCGTTCGATTATCCGTCCTGGTTGTTCGGCGCGGCATCGCTGGTCGTCCTGGTGTGCAGCCTCGCCCTCGTAGGCGCGCTGTCCTGGGGCGCGGCGCGGATCAACGACCGGTATCCGCACACGAGCCGGACGGCCGTGGCGGAACCGGCGGTCTCGCGATGACCGGGGGCGCCGACAGCGTGGACGTGTTGGCCCATCACTCGCTGCTGCTCGCGATACCGGCCTTCCTGCCCGCCCTGGTCGTGGTCGCCGTCGTCGTGTTCGTCGCCGTGCGAGACCGCCGCGCCGAGGCGCGTGATCGCACATCTGGCTCGCCGTCCGAGCACGGCGCGGAGAAGGAGCGGTGATGGCATCTGTGTGGCGGTGGGGCGCGCTCGTGCTGCTGAGCGGTCTGGTCGTGAGCGGCTGTGCCTCCTCCGATCCCGACACCGCCTCGTCGGCGAGCGGGACGGCTGGAGACTCGCAAAGTCTCGTCGTCGCGGTCCGGATCGCGGCGGGGTCGGTGAGCCCGGCCGATGTCCGCCTCGAGACCCGGGTGGGACGACCGATCGAGGTGGTGGTCGACAGCGACGCCGACGACGAACTGCACGTACACGGCACGCCGCAGCACACGTTCGCGATCACCCCGGGGGCTGGACAGCGGTTCCGCTTCACCGTGGATGTGCCAGGGCGGGTGGAGATCGAACTGCACCACGCGCGGCGAACGGTGGCGACATTGCTCGTTCGCGGATGACGGTTCTCGCGCACGGCATCGGCGGCGCCACGGATCTGCCGATCCCACTGTCGTACGCGCTTGTCGGAGCGGCCTGGGCCTTGACGTTCTCGTTCGCGGTGCTGGTGCTCGCCTGGCGCGAACCGCGGCTGGACCCGCGATCACCGGGGATCGCGCTTCCCTCGGTGGTCGGTGCGATCGTGGACTCCAGGGCGGTCCGGGTCGTGATTTCGGGAGCGAGCGTGGCCGTCACTCTCGTGGTCGTCGCGATCGGTGTCTTCGGAAGTTCCGATCCGGCGCGCAATCCCGTGCCCGGTGTCGTCTACATCTACCTCTGGGTCGGTGTCATGATCGCCTCACTGGTGGCCGGACCCGTGTGGAAGGTCTTGTCGCCGGTGCGCGCCGTGCACCGCGCGCTGTGCCTGATGCGGCGCCGTCCACCCGCCCAGGGATTGATGCGTTATCCCGGTTCTTGGGGGCAGTGGCCCGCGGTGCTGGGCCTGTTCTCCTTCGTCTGGATGGAACTGGCCTACCCGGAACCGGGTTCGGTGGCCGCCGTGACCACCTGGCTCGTGGCGTATCTCGTTGTGAACACGGCCGGACTGATCATGTGCGGCACCGTCTGGGCCGAGCGTGCCGACCCGCTGGAGGTGTACAGCAGTCTGCTGGGCAGGCTGAGCCCGTTGGGGCGTCGCGACAGCGGTGAACTCGTGCTGCGATCGCCGTTGAACAATCTGGCGGGAACTCCGGTCCGGCTGGCCGCGGTGGCCGTGGCCGCCACCCTGCTCGGCTCGACGGCGTTCGACAGCTTCAGCACCTTCCCTTCCTGGCGTGGTCTGCTGGCCGACGCCGGTGGCGGCGGATACGAGTTCCTGCCGACCGTGCTGAAGACGGTGGGGCTGCTGGGTTTCATCGTGGTCGTCGGCGGCCTGTTCTGTACCGCCGCGAGGGCGACCGGAGGCCTGTCCGAAGCCGAGCGGAAACTGCTCCCGGCTCGCCTCGCGTACAGTCTGTCCCCGATCGTCGCGGGTTATCTCGTCGCCCACTACCTCACCTTCTTGGTCGAGAAGGGCCAGGCGACGGTGCTCTTGTTCGCGGATCCGTTCGGACGAGGATGGAACCTGGCCGGACTGGCCGACCGCGACGTCGCCTACCTCTTGTCCACCCATCCTGCGGTGCTGGGGACGATCAAGGTGCTGGCCGTGGTGATCGGCCATATTCTCGGCGTCGCCGCCGCGCACGACCGCTGCCTGCGACTGCTGCCGCGGGCCCATCGGGTGACGGGTCAACTGGCTTTGATGCTGACCATGGTCGGTTTCACCTTCACCGGTCTCTACCTGCTCTTCGAGTCCTGAGGCACATCCGAATCTCCCACCGCGACAAGCATTTCGCGCAATGTCTTTTGGAAGGCTCGCCGCCGCGGTGTCCGCGACGATCGCCGCGGAACTGGGCGCGGGCCACCTTCGACGAGTTGGCTCGTATCCCTGCGCGCACACTCATCGGCGCGACGGACGCGCTCACCCGGAAGATGCCCGAATTCGCGAATCCTGGGGACCGCCTACCCCGGCGCCACCGCCGGGCAGCTGGATGGACGCGGATCGGCGAGGTGTAACTCGATGATCGAGCGGGAACCGGCCGGAATGACCGAGCCGACCCGTAGACCGGCCGACTCGGCGATCTCACGCAGCCTGCCGAGGGGGCGTTCCCGGCCGCGGACGTAGCACAGCATCCGCAGGTCGCCTTCGGTATCGGGTGCGCCACCGTCGGCATCGCCGATGTGGTCGAGCACGAGGACTTTCCCGTGCTCCGGAACCGCGTCGGCGCAGCGTCGCAAGATGCGAACGGCGGCCTCGTCGTCCCAGTCGTGCAGGACACCCGAGAGCAGATAGCCGCCCGCTCCGGCGGGAAGGGGATCGAAAAAGCTGCCGACCTGCGCATCGGCCCGGTGGTCGAGGCCTGCCGAGCGAATGGCCTGCTGTGCACGAGCGACCGGGCCGGCCAAGTCGAGCACCGTCCCGCGCAGGTCGCCATGGGCGCGAAGAAGGGCGACGAGCAAGCTGGCGTCGCCTCCACCCACATCGACGAGGTGACCGAGCGCGCCCCATGAGTAGGCGTCGGCCACCGCCGGGGCATCCGCCGCCAACCGGGAGCCCATCAGAGCGTCGAACGACGCTCCCAGCGCGGGATCGGCGGACAGATCTTCCCGAAACGTCCGGCCGAACTGACGTGGAAAGGCGGGCTCACCGGTGCGAACGGTGTGCAACAGCTGGACGAAGCACAGATCGGCGCGCCCGACGGCGCTCTCCAGATCGATCCAGCGCCGCACCCCTTCCGGATGATCGTCCCGCAGGCGCTCACCCAACGACGTCAGCCCATAGCCGCCGGTACTTCCACGAGACAGCACACCGGCGGTCACCAGGTGGTCCAGCAGACGCCCCAGCGCGTCCCGGTCCGCGTCCACCGCGGCGGCCAGCGCCTCGCTCGTCCGCCTGCCCGCGGCGACGTGGTCGGCCAGCCGCAGCGTCGCGGCCACGCGGATGGCCATCGGCGTCACCAGGTCGGCGGCGGCCCACAGCGCCCCGCCCCATTCGATCGGCTCCTCGGCCATAACCCTCCTCGCTCGTCGGCTCCGGGTCGCCGATCACATGGCTCCGGCGGTCAGCGCAGCGGCACCTGCCAGCACAATCGCGTGCCCGCGGTACGCCCGTCCGGTTCGGTACCGGCCGTGATCGTGAAGGTCCCGGCCGATTCCTCGGCGCGCCGGGCCAGATTCGTCAGACCGCTCGGGGCAACGTCGGTGGGCACCCCGCAGCCGTCGTCCTCGACGACGATGGTCAGGTCGTCGGCCACGGTGATCTCGACCGAGACGGTGTCGGCTCCGGAGTGCCGTACGGCGTTGCTGACCGCTTCGCGCACAACGGCTTCGGCGTGATCGGCCAGTTCGGGATCGATGACCGAGAGTGGCCCGCTGATGCGCACGGAGGTGCGGATGCCGCTGGGCGCGGTCTGCTGGCGGATGGCTTCCTCGATGCGTTGGCGCACCCGCGCGCTGTCGCCGCCGTGCAGGTCGAAGATCGAGGTGCGGATTTCTTGGACGACGTCTTGCAGGTCGTTGATGGCCTCGTTGATCCGCTCGCGCACTTCGGGCACGCGGGTGCGGGGGACGGTGCCCTGCAGGCTCAGTCCGACGGCGAACAGCCGCTGGATGACGTGGTCGTGCAGGTCGCGGGCGATGCGGTCGCGATCGGAAAGGATGTCCAGTTCCCGCATGCGCCGTTGCGCGTCGGCCAGTTGCATCGCCAGCGCGGCCTGGTCGGTGAAGGCGGAGGTCAGTTCGAGGATCTCGTTGTTGTAGGGCGCCGATTCCACCGCCCGCAGCGCGACCAGCACGCCCACCGTGGAATCGGAGGTCTGCATGGGCAGCACGAGTGCGGGCCCGGCGTCGGGGAAGATCTTGCCGAGATCCGC
>NZ_JBITBU010000049.1:0-2725 GCF_044452545.1 Nocardia sp. NPDC051900
GCTCGGCGACGGCCGCCGGGTCGGCGTGATCGAGATCGGTGACGTAGCCGCGTGCCTGAGCGCCACAGCTCGCCGACTCGTCGAACGACCAGTCGATCGCGGGGAGGTCCGGCGCGGCCGACGACATGTAGGCCCAGAGCGCCGCGCTCGCGGCCGTACGGATTCGCTCGCGCAGCTCCGCCGAGTCGATGCGAATCGTCATGCCGCGCACCGCTCCCGCGCCGAGATAACGTACGAGTCAACACCGTAGATATCGGCGGAATTCGACCCGTTTCCGGGTGCCGAGATCATGCCGCGACCGCCCTCCGAGGCAGCGGCACCGGCCGAGTGATGCGCCGCCGGAACGGCGAGCGGGATAACGATCTCTTCGCAGGTAGAGAGGTCGTCAGGCACGGACCAGAAGGTTGGGAGTTCGAGTCTCTCCGGGCGCACATCCATCGGAAGCCCCTCGTTCGGACCACCCGGACGGGGGGTTTCTCGTCGCCCAGTGAGTACGTAGAACGTGTCCAGTCCGGCGGCTTCGCACACGGCATAGATCTCGTTCAGATTGAACGGCACTTCACCGAGCATCCGACGCGAAAGCGCCTGCTGTTTCATGCCGATCCGGGCCGCGATCTTGGTTTGCGGCATGGGGCGCTTCTGCGCGGCTAGTTCCTGTCTGATGCGCCGCGCGACGACGTCGTTGGGGCTCTCGCCACCATCGCCGTCTATGAGCTGCAAAGAGGTGGTCATGCCCCGATATTCAACCCGCTCAGCGCGTAAATAACCAGTCTTGGCGTGCTCACTCGCTGCGTAGGGTGACTCAAGACACAAGAAAACCATTTTGTACGGTTGTGCGCTACCTGCTCAGCGAGTAGCTTCTCGTTCATGGACATATCACCTACTGAGCGAGTAGCGGAGAACGTTCGCGCCGCTGCCGCTCGCCGTCGAGCCTCGCAGACGGACCTCGGTTCCGTCCTGGGAATCAGTCAAGCCGCCGTGAGCCAGCGTCTCTGCGGCCGGGTCGATTTCAAGTACGGCGAGCTGTACAAGCTCGCCGACTACCTCGGAACGACCGTCGAGCAGCTCGTCGCCACCGACGACGACACCGAAAAGGCGAGCGCATGAGCACGCCGAAGTTGGGCAGCGCCGCAGATCTCACGCACGACGACGTACAGGCATTCGCCCGCGGGTTCGGATTCAACTCCACACAGCACCTCGGCGACGTGCTCGCGGGCCGGGCGCCGTCCGCTCTGGTTGACGAACGGGCCCGCGCTGCGGACCGCGCCGCCGCCGAGCTCCGCAAGCAGCGCGCCGAGGAGCAGGAGCGAGACGGCCGTTGGGCGCGAGACAAGATGGCCGAGTTGAAAGCCGCCGCACGGTGAGCGCCCTGTTCGCGATCGTCGTGCTCGGCGGCCTCGGCGCGGCCGGGCTCAGTGCGCTCGTCATCCTCGGATCGCGACGGGGGTAGGCGATGCATCTGCCCTACGTTTATCGCGGCACTCGCAAACTGCTCGGCGCGATCGGCGGCGTCGTGCTGATCCTCGCGTTCGGCACCCTGTGGTTCGCGCTCATGGTCTGGTCGACGGCGGTCTCGCCGTGACCCGAATCCTGATCGCGCTCACCATCATCCGCGCTGTCCGCCGCGCGAAGCCGTTGCGCGTCGCTCTGGCGGCAATCGCCGATGCGACCGCCTGCGAGATCGCACTCGAGATGAACGACCACCTCAACGAGGCTCACAACGTCGCCCGCAGGTGGCCGGGATGAGCGCCGACGGCGAATTCGATCCGGGCCCGGAGTTTCGTGAGGCACTCCGCTACGGCGCGATGGCGCTCGTGGTCGGCCGCGACCCCGATAACCCGGAACAGTTCGGCGCGACCGTGTTCTATCTCGAGCCGCCCGCCGAGCGCCCGCGACTCAAGATCGCCGCCGTCGACCTCGCTCGCGTCCTGCGTCAGGCCGCCGACGAGCTCGAAGCGGCCGACGTCCCTCTCTAACGCACCCGGGCCCGACCGAAAGCTGCTCGGTCGGGACCGGGGCACAAGCAACGTACCCCGCCCCGAAAGGAACCAGCCGTGAGCTCGTTCATCTCCGTCACATACCCGATCGCCTCGCACGCACCCGTCGGCGTCGCCTGGGATCCCGACCACAATCAGTACCTCGTCCGCCTGAGCGGCGGCACGACACTGTTCCTCGACACCGGCGACGCCCGCGTGCTGTACGCCTCGCTCGGCGCGAGCCTGGCAGCGCGCGGCGTGGCCGCGCCGCCGACCGACCTCGCCGCGCGGCTCGCGCTGCTCGCGGAAAACCTGCGTTGGTACGGACAGCACGACTTCGCCGAGCAGGTCGACAACATCCTCGCCCCGGTGACGGCCGACGCCGCGCCCGCCGATGCGCCGCACGAGTGCAACGACGAATGCACGCCCGGCAATTGCGCCGTCGAGCACGCGCTGGAATTCGCCCCGATTCTCGTGCATCCCGAGTCCGATGGCGCCGACCCGACGCCGACCGAGCCCATCGCGGCGAAGTGATCGGGGGCCGCGCCATGCCAGAAACCAGGCCGCTGCCCGCCATCGCCCGCCGCTGGTTCACGCCGACCCCGGCCGCCGCGCTGCGCGAGGAGACCGAGCGTCTGTACCCGTACGGGCCGCCGCCGCCGATGGTCGACCCCGCGGCGTGGACCGAGCTCACCGAGGCCGTATACGCGGCGCAGTTCGTGCTCGGGCTGAACCTGCCCCTGTTTCAG
>NZ_JBITBU010000049.1:2821-5154 GCF_044452545.1 Nocardia sp. NPDC051900
GCGGTGTCGGCTCGATGAGGCGCACAACGACCGACCCCGAAACCGGTCTGAGACTGTCGCTGTCGACGACCCGGACCACGGTGCAACAGGTAAACGCCTACTTCGGGGCCGAAGACGTAGGCGCCGACGTCACGCTCGGCGAGCTGCGGGCGGCCGTCATCGCGGCTGCCAGGCTGCCCGACAACGCCATCGTCCGGGTGTACGCCAGGGAAGCATGGTCGACCCCGCACCGACTTTGGATCGAACACAAAGAGCAGCAGGACGACGACCCGGCGGCCGTCGATGCCGACGACGGCGAGACCGTCGAGGAGTACGACGAGGACGAGGGCACGCCGTGCCCCAGCTGCACGTGCGGCCCGACCGGCAAGGGCCAACCGTGGTGCGACGTGTGCGGCGGCACCGGCCGGATCCCGGCCGACACCGCGCCGATCCGGGCGGGCTCTCAATCCGACCCGGACGTCGCGCACGAGCACGCGGTCGACGTCCGCACGGGGGTGTCGCCATGCTGATCGACGGCAACGCCGGACCACCGCCCGCCCAGGTGGCCTGATGGTCGGCGGCGTGGACCAGACGGCGGATGACTGGCGGCATCGCGCGGCCTGCGGCAAGCACCCGAACCCGGACATGTGGTTTTCGCGCAACCTCCACAGCGCCGCCACCAAAGAGGCGAAACGCATCTGCTGGGGCTGCCCCGTGCAGCGGGATTGCGGCGACGACGCGATACGCCACAACATCCGCGCTGGCGTCGCGGGCGGCTACCACACCCGATTCGCAGGGGAATGGGCACAGCTGCACATCTGGCTCGGCCGCAAACCTCCCGAGAAACAGAGCGGCGCGCACGAGCCACGCTCGATCGTCTGCGCGCAGTGCCGCAGCGAGTTCCAAACGCGCCGACAAAACACCGTCACGCGGTGCCCGCCGTGCGAGCAGGGACTCGTCGACGCGGCGCCGGTGCGCAAGCACGTCGAGCGCGTGCACGCCGAGACCGGTTGGAGCTACCGCGAGATCGCCCAGCGAGCCGGACTCAGCAAGAACGTGGTCGGCTCGCTGATGACCCGGCAGCAGTACATCAACCGGAAAACCGCCGAGCTGCTGCGCGCGGTCCGGCCAGATCTCCTAACGGACGCGGCATGACCGCCCCGACCGAGCCCGGCCTGTACGCAGGCGTCCCGGAGGACGTGTACCACCGTGACCGCAGTTCGCTGTCGTCGAGCGGTGCGCGCCGCCTGCTCGAGCTCGCCCCGGCGGAATGGCTGTACGAGCTCGAACACCCCGAGGTGCGCGAGCCGACACCCGAGATGGAAAAGGGCACCGCGACACACACGCTCGTCCTCGGCGTGGGGCCGCGCATTGTCGAGGTGAAGGCACCGGACTGGAAGAAACCGGCCAACCAGAAGCTGCGAAGAGAGATCCGGGCCCGCGGTGAGGTGCCGCTGCTGAGCCATGAAATCGACCTCGTCGAGACGATGGCCGAGGCCGTGCTCACACACGACGAGGCCGGACCGCTGTTCGACGTAGGCACCCCCGAGGTGAGCGCCTACGGCCGCGATCCGCTCACTCGCGTGATGATGCGCGCACGTACCGACTGGCTGCACCGCCGCCGCGGCGTAGACCTCAAGACGTGCGAGTCGTCGGCCCCCGACGACTTCGAGGACGAGGTTCGCCGCTTCGGCTACCACGTCCAACAGTGGTGGTACGAAGCGACATTCGCCGCGGCCGAGCGCCCGCTCGACGACTTCGTATTCGTGGCCGTGGCGAAACGGCCGCCGCACCTCGTCGCGGTGCACCGGCTCAAACGACGCGTGGTCGACCTCGGCGGGGACATCGCCCGACGCGCGCTCACCAAGTACGCGGCCTGCCGCGAGTCCGGCGCATGGCCGGACCACGGACCCGGCCCGCACGAAATCGATTTACCCAATTGGGAATTCAAAAAGGAGTACAGCCGGTGACCACTGAAATCGCCACCGTCGAGCCGACCGAGGGCACCCTCGTCAGCGCTGCCGGGCCTGACCCGTTCACCATGCTCGGCCGCTACCTGTCGTTCATGGACGATGCGCGGAAGTTCGCAGACACCGTCTGCATGACGCCGATGGTCCCGACGTTCTACCAGGGCAACCCCAAAGCGGCGACCGTCGCGATTCTGCACGGCGCCGAGCTCGGCCTGAACCCGCTGCAGTCGCTACAGCAGATCTTCACCGTGCACGGTATGCCGGCCATCTACGCCCGGACCATGGTCGCGCTGCTCAAGAATCGCGGCTTCCGCTTCCGTACGGTCGAATCCGGCCCCGAGCGCGTCGTATTCACCGGCACCTCGCCCGACGGCGTCGAGACGG
>NZ_JBITBU010000049.1:5250-9912 GCF_044452545.1 Nocardia sp. NPDC051900
GTCTATATCCCGAAGACCGACCCCGCCACAGGTGAATACGCCCGGAACAAGAACGGCAACCTCATCGGGAACGAGAAGTACCTCACCGAACCCGAGAACATGCTGTGGGCGAAGGCCGCCGCCGAAGTGTGCCGCCGCCTCGCGCCCGACGTGCTGCTCGGCATCTCCCGCACCGTCGAGGACATCGAGAGCGAGCCCGAGCCGGTGCGCGTGAAGTCCGAACGGGTGTCACCAGCCGAGGCGCTCGCCGCCGCGAGTGCCCCGGACGAACCGGCCGAACCCGTCAAGACGTGGACACCGTCCGCCGAGGCGGCCGCACCCCCCGAGCAGCAGGCAGACACCGAGCAGACCGAGCCCGCCGATCCGCCGATGACCAAGATTCAGCAGCGCAAAATCGGCCGACTGATGAGCGAACGAGGCATCACCGACGACGCCGAGATTCTCGCCGAGATCGGCCGGTTCCTCGGCCGCAAGATCGCAACGCCCGCCGAGGTGACCCGCGGCGAGGCCATTCGGTTCCTCGCGCACCTCGAGGACAACCCGCCCGCGCCCGCGACCGCCTCACAGGAGGGCGAAAAACCGGACATGCCGCAGGTAGACGGCTCGGTCAAGGCCTCTCCCAAACAGATCGCGGCCCTCAAAGCGGCCCTCAGACGAGACAACGTGCTCGACGAGGGCGAGCGGCTCGAATGGGTGCGCAACGCCATACACCGCCCCGACCTCGCCACGCTCGAGGATCTGACCGCCGAGCAGGCCGAGCAGATGACGAGGTTCCTCGTCCAGGCGCAGGCCGCCGACGCCGCCGCGAAGAGGGCCGGTCAGTGAGCGACCACAGAAACTACCGCGCCATCGCCGCCGCGCTGCTCGCCGAAACCGCCGATGCCGCGGCGGAGGCGGCGACTCTGGCCGGGTCCGGGGGCGTCGACTACCCGGTCGCGACAGCGACCGTCACGCAGGCCGCCACCGCACACGCCTTGCTGTATCTCGGCGACCGGCTCGTCGAGCTCATCGAGCAGCAGCGGCTCGCGAACGTCATCGCCGCCCGCACCCCACGGGAGGACGGCATGTATCCCGTCGAACTCCGGTCGTGGGAGCGCGAAACCGACGCGGGCGAGTACATGCGCGAGGCGATCATCCGCATCGTTAGCGACCCGAGCGAGGCCACCCGATGACGCATACCGATATGCCGCCTCACATCGCCCGCCCATCGACGGATCTCGTCGGCCCGATCGTCCATTTCCGCGGCCAACCCGTCGCCGTGACGAGCTCGCCGCCGCGCGACACCAGCGATCCGCGCTATGACGCGTGCACTGATCATCACCTCGCCTGCGACTGCCGAGAGGCCGAGCAGAACGAGCAGCTCAGCGAGAACCGCTTCAGCCGGTTCGAGCTACGCGACCAGCTCGCAACCGCGCTCGCCGACCACCCGACGTTGGTGATCCTCAACGGCGAGCAGCGTCCTGACCTCTGCTGCCAGTGCGACGGATGCCGGTTTGCCCGAGCGGTCGATCTCGTGCCCTACAAGAACTTTCGCTACGTCGGGAGCAACGCATGACCAGTCTCACCGTGGGCACCGCCGACCTACGCCAAGCTCTCACCGCGGTGCTCCCGCACGCGGGCGTCGACAAGGACCTGCCGGAGTACAACCGGGTCCGCTTCACGATCGACCGCGAGCACGTGACCGTCGCCGCGACGGACCGGATCACGATGGCGTTGGCGATCGTGTCCATCTGGGATTCCGGGCACGAGGAATGCGTCGTCGAGCTGCTGCCGCACGACGCGAAAAAGCTGCTCACCGTGTTCAACGCCAGCGCCAGCAAGGGCGACGACCCCGAGTTCCGGCTGCGCCTGGACATCACGGCCGACCAGCTGACCGCGACCGACTGCTCGGGGATGGGCGCGGTCCTGGGTGTCGACGGCCGGGCGTTGCGGATCCCGCGGTTGCCGACGGGCGACATCCTCGGCACCGTGGCCGGAACGATCGCCGCCGCGCACGAGGCACAGTCGGCGCTACTTCTGAACATGGACGTCAGCGGCGAGAAGCTCGCGCGGTTCAAAGTCGCTGCCACCACGTACGAGAAGCACGTCAGTGTCGAAGCACGCGGCGAGCACCTGCTGTTGATCAGCTGCGGTGAGAGCTTTCTCGGCGTCCTTTCCGCGCGCCGTCGCAGCGAGGACGACACCGCGCAGGCGGCCAAGCAGGCGCAAGCCTGGTCCGAACGCCTGCCCGACATCCTCGCCGCCGATCGCCTCGACCGCGGCGAGGCCGCCGACCGCGAACGCTACCAACGCGCCATCACGCTCGTCGTCAACGCGCAGATCGCATCGACCGGGCTGCTGCAGCGCCGCCTCGGCATCGGCTACGCCAAGGCCCGGGCGCTGATCGAACGCATGGAAGAGGACGGCGTCGTGGGCCCGACCAAACTCGGCACCAGCTCGCGCGACGTCCTCGTATCCGCCGCCGACTTGCCCGGACTGCTGGGCGAGTCGAGCGATGCGGAAACGGAGCAGCAGCCGTGACCGACCAGACCACCGCCCCGACCGTGCCCGACCACAACCACCGCCTGACCGACGAGGATCTGCGTCGGATCGCCGAGGACCCATGGATCACATGGGCCGTCGAAATCCCGCGCCGCATCGCGGCCGAGCTGCGCGAGCTGCGCGCTCGCGTCGCCGAACTGGAAGCACGCCGCCCCATCGGCCACATCGTCGGCTACCGCGAACCCCGCGGCGAATGGTGGATCAGCTACGAGGGCAAGCCCTTCACTCGCGAGGAGGCCACCGACGACCTCCACGACGCCTGCAACGACGTGCCCGGCGTCGACTGGCGCGTGCTCACCGTCTACGACGAGACCGGCGAGCCGTACCAGGCACAGGAGGAGGCCGATCGTGGCTGACCAGAAACCCACTACCCCGGCCGACGAGAAAGTCACCAACCGCGGATTTGTCCACTGGGAGCCGATCGTTCCCCGATCCGACCGAGGCGACGGCACCGACACCGTCAGGTTCTACGAGTCCAGCGGGGCCGCCTCGATCCGAGGCACTCTCGACAACCCCGTAATCATCGAGGGCCCCTTCGCATGGCTCGCCGTCGGCGACAGCACCGCCCACCTCACCGCCGCCGAAGTCGCTCGACTACACGACTACACCGGCCGCTGGTTGCAGCGACACAACCCGGAGGCCGCCGGTGACTGACACGGCTCGCGAGCAGACACCGCTGCAGGCCGCGCTCGTCGAGGCCTGCGAATTCGCCAAGCGGCACGGCGTCACCGACTCGATCACACCGGCCGACTTCGGCATTCAGCGCAGCGAACCCGGCATCACGCACGCGACATACGTCAGCGGAGAACACGTCGTCAGCGTGACCATCGGCGGCGGCGGGACGATCAGCTTCGCTGTCGCCGAACTGTTCTGGGTGCACGACGAAGCCGACGAGAACCGTGATGCGTGCCCAGATTGCGGCGAGTGCATCCACTGCGGCGAAACCCAATGCGAATGCGTTCCGCCCGGGCGACCAATGGTCGACGTGTATTTGCCCGGTCGCCCGATGGTCGACGTCTACCTGCCCGGCGACGCACCGGCGGAGGTGGATCACTGCCCGCCGGCGGTCCTCGGTGACAGCGATCCGGTCGCTCGAGACTTCGCTGACGTGGACCCAGAGGAGCCGGAATGGATGCTCTACCCGCCCGGCGACGCACCTGCGGAGGTGAACGCCCATGGCTGAGACCCCGGATTGCACTTGCGATCTCACAACGGGATGCGGTGAGTACGACGAGGCCGGGTGCCCGGCGTGCCGTGACTCCGACGTGTACGAGCCGTGTCCGGTGTTCGGGTTCATGTGCGGGCTACCTGGCGACCCGCCGTGCGACTGCTGCACCCCGGAGCAACAGCAGATGACGCACCGGTACTACGCCGAGTCCAGCTCGCGGAATCGCGAGGCGTCGTGAAGTCGCCCGACGAGTACGAGAGGACGGCGCTCGTCGGTGCGCCGTTCTCGAACTCGACCGAGTCCGAAGTGTGGTTCTACAACGTGTGCGCCGGCGGCGGCGTCGAGGCGCGCCGTTGCGTCAACGATGACGACGAGTTCAACCCGTGCCCGCTCGTCACGCTCGCCGTGCTCGGCCAGACGCCCGCTGAATGGGTCGACGGCCGCACGGCGAGCGGCGAGGCGCGCCTCGCCGACCGATGCACCGAGAAGACGACGCCCGCCGAGGCGCGCCGCGAGGCCAACATCAAGGCCGCGGCCGAGGAGCGCGCCGTCATCGAGGCGCAGCACTACGGGCCGCTGTTCGAGCTACCGCCGGGGGTGACGTAGTGCCCCGGATTCATCGGATACGGGCCGCGACGATCGCCGAACTACGCGATCTCGCCGCACGTGCCCGCGCCGAGACATTCGAGCCCGGCTGGCCCTACGACGAGCGCGGGCCCGCTGTGTGGTCCGACTGCGTTCACGGGCTGCTCGGCGGCGCGCTCGGCGACTACTGCGCGGCAATCCATCCCGACCTGTTGGTGACGCTGCTCGACGAACTCGAGCGGCTGCTTAAGGAGGTGCCCTAGTGGCCCGTGACCTGGATCCACGGCAGCACGTTCGCGTGCACTCCGGGATGCCCGAGCACCCCAAGGTCGAACCGCTGTCCGACGCCGCTTTCCGGGCCCTGATGT
>NZ_JBITBU010000049.1:10005-12197 GCF_044452545.1 Nocardia sp. NPDC051900
GGTGGCGTGGTGCCTGTGCCGGCGCACCGGCAACGACGGCCGCATACCGATGAAGGTGTGGACGAGCCGTTGGAAGCCGCGGGCCCGCAAGGAACTCATCGAGGCCGGGCTCGCCGAGGTCGACGGCGACGCCGTCGAAATGCACGACTGGCTCGATCACCAGCCGTCCGCGGCTGAACTCGATGCGAAGCGTTTGGTTCGCGCCGAGGCCGGTCGCAAGGGCGGCAAGCGGTCCGGCGAGACGCGTTCGGGTCGAAGCAAACCGGCAAGCATGAGCGAAGCAAATGCCGAAGCAAATGCTTCGACCGGAACCGGTCACAAACCGGTAACGTCGCTCGAATTTTCATCGGAGTGGAGCACGCAGACCGGCAGCACGGATGCGACCTCGATTCCGACCGTTTCTGACAGCGTCGAAATGCTCTCACCTGCGGAAACGGCTCAGAACAGCGAAGCAATTGCTTCGGATGTGCTTCACCAAATGCTGAACCAAACCGCGAACTCAAACGAACCAGACAAAGACAAAGACATAGATATCTCTGGTGACGTTATGGGGGAACGTCACTTAGTTGACGCGCGAGCGTCGAGCAACGAACCCCCAAAATTCCACGCAGGGCATGACGACCAGTGGTTCGGAGACTGCGCCGAGTGCAACGCACTGTCCGAGGCGTACATCGCGTGGAAACGCGAACGCGCCGCCGAGATCCGAGCCAGCGCAGGCGGTCTCGGCGTGCGCCCGGCCCAGCGCTGCTACCAGCATCTCGAAAACCCGAACGCGCCGAACTGCGGCAAGTGCCGCGACGCCCGCCACATCGCCGAAGCCTGGGACGCCGAACGCAAGCGCCGCCTGCGCGACCTCGGCGACGCCCGTCGCGCCGGAATCGCCACATGCGCCGACCGCCGTGCCGCCGCCGGGCTCCCGCCGCTGTGCGACTCCGAGGGCTGGCGCATCCCGCCGCCCGAGCTCGAAGCCCTCGACCCCCCGGTCGTGCGATGCGACCACTTCGACACCCTGCCCGCCAGCTGGCGCGCACTCATCGCAAACGTCATCAACTCAACCGCCACCGAGGAGTAAAACCCATGTTCACCTGCATTTTCGACTACGTGCACGCGCTGTTGCACCACCCGATCGCCACGCTGCCGCTCGTGTTCCGGACGCCGATCCTCGTGCTGCCGTGGGGTGCGTGAGCATGCCCGAGCACCAGATCGAGGTCACCGACGGCGAACCGTTCCGCATCGGTACACCCCGCCCCGAGCGTCGACTCGCCGAGCAGGTCGCCATCGACCACACGGAGGGCACGCTCACCATCGACGGCGTCCGGCAGCCGTGGAAAGTCGACCGCGGCAGCGTGTACGTCGAACGCGACCCGCACCACCTGACGTCAGTGCGCGTCACCCTGACTCTGATCGCCGGATCGGCCGCCGTCGACGCCCACCGGGCAACGCTCACCATCGACGACCGCGCGTTCCCCTGGTACATCACCGACGACGGGCCGCGGATCGACGGGCCGCGGATCGGGACCGCTCGCCGCGCCCCGGGCGGCTCGCCGTACGTCGTGCTCGTGACCGTGACCCTGATCGCCGACAACGTCGTGCAAAACTGGGATTCGGCTCAGGAGGTGCGCGCCGGTGACTGACCCGCAGCCGACGCAGATCATCCGACTACGCCCGGGGGAGCGGCGTCTCGGCCAGAACGAGGCCGCCGAGCAGCAGCACGCCTACGCGACCGCGCCGTGCCCGCCACCCGACGAGGGCGGCTGCGGCGCCGCGATCGGCGAGCCGTGCATGCGGACCGCGGTCGACGGCACCCGCTACGAGACGCGCCTGGCGCACCCGAAGCGGATCCGGGCCGCCGTGCGCCAGCAGGAGGCCAGCGCCGATGACTGAAGTAGTGCATATCGCGATAGAGGAACCGCATCATCTCGGGCCCGTGTGGATCGCGACACTCGACGACGCCCGTCCCGAGATCGAGACGCTGACCAGCGGCAGCCGGACCTATCTCGCCGGCACCGTCACCGCCGCCGGATCCGACGCCGAGGACGTCGGCCGCTCCCTGCTCGGGCTGGCGGAGCATCTGACTGTCTGGGTGGAATACCGAGGCAGTTACATCCGTGTGCAGAGCGTCGAACTCGACGAACGCGGCGATTGCCGTCTGCGAATCCGTTGCAGCCAAGCCGCGCACCGGCTCGGGCTCG
>NZ_JBITBU010000050.1:0-11979 GCF_044452545.1 Nocardia sp. NPDC051900
CTCGCCTCTCTCCCCCCCCCCCCCCCCCCCTCCACTTCTCCTCCTCGCGCGGGGGGGGGGGGCGGGGGGGGGGGCCCCCCCCCCCCCCCCCCCCCCCCCCCCCCCCCCGCGGATTTCCCGTCTCGGGATGTCACATCCGGTCTACCGCGAACTCCACGGCGGGCCACATGGCCCACCGGTAGTCCGTGTGCGCGGCCGGACGGATGCCGCCTTCGCACACCGGATCACCGCTCGCGCAGTAGTTTCCGGTCCGCCCGGCGTATCGGTCCGGCACGTTCCAGCCGATCAGCCGGATCGGGTCGCCGAACAGCAGCACCGCCGCCACCCGGGATTCCAGATCTCCGGGCAGCGAGTAGATGCCACCGAGCACGGTGACGATGCCGGTGCCGAGCACCCCGTGGGTGACGACGGCTCCTTGCGAGAAGCCGACCAGGATGAACCGCTGGTCCGGGCACTTCGCCGCTTGCCACATCAGGTGCGCGGTCATGTCCTGCGTGCCGCGGCTGATCGAGGACGGATCGAGCAGGTCGGCGGGGTAGTCCACCCGATAGGCCTGCGAATCGACCGGAAGCGCTTGCCACAGTGCGTCGTACAGCGGATCGCCCACCACCGAACCCAGATACCCGGGTTCATGGGTGCCTCTGGCGACGACGACGTCGACCGCCGCACAGGACGCGGCCCATGCGTGCATTCCCGTCGCAGCCCCGAAACCCGCGACGATCAGTAGCACGGCGAATGCCCTTACTACACGCCACTTCTCGAACTGGATTACCTTCCGGTTGGCCATCGTACTCACCTACTCACGCCGTTGTGAGACAGCCGATCGACACTTGTCAGTGACAATTACTCGGCTATATCCGCGAAGGTAAGAACGGCTCAGGAGGCCGTCAAGGAACTCCATCCGACCGATACGGAGTCAGCGCCGAATCGTGTTCTACGGCAGGAGAACCGCCGCACCGGCAAATCGTCCGTGCGCGAGATCGGCCAGCGCCCGATCCGCCATGTCCAGGGAATACCCGTGCGTGGTCAGATGTATCCGGTGTTCGCCGGCGAAAGCCAGGAATTCGCGGGCATCCGCGCGGGTGTTCGCGGTCACCGAGCGAATCTCTCGTTCCTGGAACAGATGCCGTTGGTAGTTCAAGGCGGGAATGTCGCTGAGATGAATACCGGCGACGGCGAGGATCCCGCCGCGATCGAGCGCCGCCAGCGCGGGCGGCACCAGCTCACCGACGGGGGCGAACAGGATCGCCGAATCCAGCAGCACCGGAGGCGGATCCGCCGCGCCCTGCACCGAGGCGGCGCCCAGCGCGGCGGCGAGCTCCCGCGCCGCCGGATCCCGCGTCATCACGTGCACCTCCGCTCCGCGCGCGGCGGCTACCTGAGCGGCGATGTGGGCGCTGCCGCCGAAACCGTAGATCCCCAGCCGCCCGCCCTGCGGCACGGCGGCCCGCAGCAGCGCTCGGTACCCGATGATGCCGGCGCACAACAGCGGGGCGGTATCGGCATCGGAGTAGCCCGGGGGCAGGCGCAGCGCGTAAGTCGAGGGCACACAGGCGAATTCGGCGTAGCCGCCGTCGGCGTCCCAGCCGGTGTAGGCCGAATGCGGACAGAGGTTCTCCGCACCGCGCAGGCAGAACTTGCACTCGCCGCACGTGTGCCGCAGCCAGGCGATGCCCACCCGGTCCCCCACCGCGAAACCCTCCGCGGCCCTGCCGACCGCGACGACCTCGCCGACGACCTCGTGCCCCGGCACCACCCCCGCGCGGTGCACCGGAAGGTCGCCTTCGGCCACGTGCAAGTCGGTCCGGCACACGCCGCAGGCCAGCACACGCACCAGCAGTTCGCCGGGACCGGGTTCGGGAACGGGTGTTCGCTCCGCGTCCAACGGTCCGCTCTCGATCGGACCCGGCCTGCGCACCCGCCAGCAACGCATCGCGGACGTACCGCTGCGAACCTCGCTCATCGGATCACCTCGCACCGATCGGATCGACACGGATGGGCACCCCGACCGCGTCGGCCGGGCCGGAATCACCCTACTCGGCGAATACGGCCACGCGGCCCGGCGAATTCTGATACGTTTCTGTATCGAGTACATTCCTGTATCCAACGCCTCGACCGAGGAGGTGCCCGATGACGTCCGATGCCGTGCAGGCCGCGCCCGCCCGGGTCACCCGCCGCCGCGCCGAAACCAGGAACCGGCTGCTGACCGCCGCCTACGAGGCGTTCGCCGAGGAGGGTTTCGGCCGCGCCACCGTGGAGCGGGTCTGCGAGCGCGCCGGATTCACCCGCGGGGCGTTCTACTCGAACTTCAGCTCGCTGGACGAGCTCTTCCTGGCCATGTGGGAGCAGCGCTCCACGGCGATGCTCACCGAGGCGAGCGCCATCCTGGACGAGATCGCGGCCGAGGGCACCGATGACGTACGCGCCGCCGTCCAGCGACTGGAACGGGCGGTCCCGGTCGAGGAGGGCTGGTACCGGATCACCGCCGAATTCACCGCGCACGCCCTGCGCACCCCCGCGCTGCGCCGGGTGATGGCCGCTCGTGAGGAGGCCATCGTCGCGGCGCTCATGCCCACGATCGTCGCGGCGCTCGCCCGCGGCGGCCGCACCGTGCCCGATCCGGAGGCGTTCGGGCAAGCGCTCATCGCCGTCCACGACGGCACCAGCGTGCAGGTACTGATGGAGCCGGACAGCCGCGCCGTGCGCGAGCGCCGCACCGAACTCTTCCACCACGTCGTGCTGGCCTACAGCACCGCAACCGAAGGATGAACATGTCCCACAGCAGCCCCGAGGCGGACGTCCTCGTCGTCGGCGCCGGGCTGGCCGGCCTGGTCGCCACGCACGAACTGGTCAAGGCCGGTCGCACGGTGCACGTGCTCGATCAGGAGAACCGCAACAACCTCGGCGGCCAGGCGTTCTGGTCGCTGGGCGGGCTCTTCTTCGTCGACAGCCCGGAGCAGCGGCGTCTCGGCATCGAGGACTCCTACGATCTGGCCCTGCAGGACTGGCTCGGCTCGGCCGGGTTCGACCGCGACGACGAGGACAAATGGGCCAGGCAGTGGGCGCAGGCGTACGTGCGGTTCGCGGCCACCGAGAAGCGGGACTACCTGCGCGACCTCGGCCTGCGCGTGACGCCGCTGGTCGGCTGGGCCGAACGTGGCGGCGCCACCGCTGACGGGCACGGCAACTCGGTGCCGCGCTTCCACCTCACCTGGGGCACGGGCCCCGAAGTGGTCCGGGTCTTCGCCGAGCCCGTGCTCGAAGGCGAGCGGCGCGGGCTGGTCCGCTTCGGCTTCCGTCACCGGGTGGACGAATTGATCGTGGAGGACGGCGCGGTGGTCGGTGTGCGTGGCGCCGTGCTCGAGGACACCGATCTGGAGCGCGGTCGCGCCTCGTCCCGCACCGAAGTCGGCGGGTTCGAACTGCGCGCCAAGGCCGTGATCGTGGCTTCCGGCGGGATCGGCCACAACCACGAGCTGATCCGGCGCAACTGGCCCACCGAACGACTGGGCCCGTGTCCGGAGACCATGATCTCCGGCGTGCCCGCGCACGTCGACGGCCGAATGCTGGCCATCACCGAGACAGCGGGCGGCGCCATCGTCAACCGCGACCGCATGTGGCATTACACCGAGGGCATCGTCAACTGGGACCCGATCTGGCCCGACCACGCCATCCGGATCATTCCGGGGCCGTCCTCGCTGTGGTTCGACGCCAACGGAAAGCGGCTGCCCGCACCGTGTTTCCCCGGATTCGATACGAACACGACGATGAAGGAGATCCTGAAGACCGGCTACGACTACTCCTGGTTCGTGCTCACCCAGTCGATCATCGAGAAGGAGTTCGCGCTGTCGGGCTCCGAGCAGAACCCGGACATCACCGGCAAAGACCTCAAACTCACTTTGAAGAGCCGCGTGGCCAAGGGCGCGCCGGGCCCGGTCGAGGCGTTCAAGCAGCACGGCGTCGATTTCGTCGTCGCGGACACGCTGCGCGAGCTGGTCGAGGGCATGAACAAGATCGCGCGCGGCCCCCAGTTGGATTACGACGACCTGGAACGCCAGATCGTCGCGCGCGACCGGGAACTGGCGAACAAGTACGGCAAAGACAGCCAGCTGATGGCGATCGCCAACGCGCGCCGCTACTTCGGCGACAAGGCGGGCCGGGTCGCCAAACCCCACCGGATCCTCGATCCCGCCGCGGGCCCGCTGATCGCCGTCCGCCTCAACATCCTCACCCGGAAGACCTTGGGCGGTCTGCAGACCGACCTGAGTTCCCAGGTGATCAGGCCGGACGGCACGGCGTTCCCGGGTCTGTACGCCGCGGGTGAGGTCGCCGGATTCGGCGGCGGCGGTGTGCACGGCTACAACGCGCTCGAGGGCACTTTCCTCGGCGGGTGCATCTTCTCCGGCCGGGCCGCTGGGCGTGCGCTGGCCGCGAGGCTCACCTGAGCGCTACCGTCGACAGCCGGACGCGACCGTGACGGGCCCTGTCGCGGTCGCCAGCGACGGCGACGACGTGAACGACGGCGCGCCGGAATAGAGCCGGGTGCCCGCCGAGTATCGCCCCGGTTCCACCAGCACATCGGTGATCTCGGCCTCGTTGCCGAAGACGTCCGTCACGCGCGCGGTGAACGGGCCCAGCCCGGCGCCGGAAAGGGTCCAGTAGTTGTCGGCCCGTCGGCTGAGCTGTCGCCACGGCCCACCTTCCGCCGGACGAACAGCCGCCTCGCGCAATGGGTTTCCGGTGCCGCCGAACAGGATGCCGAACCAGGCCGCGGACGAATCCTGCTTCACCTCGTAGGTCAGCTCCTGCGCCGGTTGCGGATCGCGGACCAGGCGGTAGCCGACCCGCGCCACTCCGTCGCGGGGATCGGCGATCCGTTCGAACGCCGCGGCGCTGAGATCCAATTGTCCCGGAGCGCATGCCGGGCAGTGGTCGACCACCAGCGCGCGGACCGACCCCCGTGGGCCCGCGATGTCCAGGAATGCCCCGCAGAGATCGGCGCGCCCGTAGTCGGGGGTCGACAGCCCGGCATAGTAGCCGCCCGGCGGCAGCTCGCGGAAGGAACACGATGTCCGCGTGCCGAAGACGTAGTAGCGCACCTCGGCGGACATGTCCGGCCCGATCGGCGCGAAAGTCACGGCGGACACGGGAAATCGGGACGGCGAGGACACCTCGTCGAGCGGATGCGCCGCGGCGCAGGTCGGCGCCGACGGCCGTACCAGCCAGACGACCACCGCGACGGTGGCCAGCGCGCCCGCCGCAAACCATAGCCATTCGGAACGGAATGGCCGCTCTTGGATCGGTACCCGGTGCATCGCTTCCCCGACTCCGGCTCGGCTCCTCACGGACTGTCCATCCTGACTCCACCAGGAAAGCAGCCCGGCCGCTCGCGCGCACAGCGAACGAAAATTCTTCACAGTGAAAGGCGGGCAATTCAGCAAGCGCGCCGCTAATTTCGGCCATTCCGCCCGGGGACGACCGCGGCCGATCGGAAATGATCCGGCGGAGCCGGGCGCACCGGTGCCGGGCCGCGCGGTGCAGCTAGAGCCTACGCGCGTGCCGAGGACACAGGGTTCGCCCCGCCTCACGGGCGATCTCGGCCAGCGCCATGGCCAGCCGGGCGGTGTCCGGCGCCACCGCGTCGGCACCGATCAGGCCCGACAGCGACACCGCGGCCACCGCCGCGCCGCGACCGCGAATCGGCACTGCCACGCACGTGATTCCGGGCACGGACTCCTCGTTGTCGACGGCGACACCCTGACGGTTGCGGATGCGGCCGAGTTCGCGATGCAGTTCGGCGCGGTCGGCGAGGGTGCGAGCGGTCAGTTGCGGCAGGCGATCCCGGAAGGACGCCTCTACGATGCTCGGGTCCAGCGTCGCCAGCAGCGCCTTGCCGAGTGCGGTGCTGTGCGCGGGCATCCGGCCGCCGAGCCGGGTGGGCACACTGGCGGCGATCCGGCCGCCGACCTTGTCCAGGTACAACACATCGCGCCCGTCCAGAACGCCGAGATGGCCCACCATTCCGGTCTGCTGGCAGACGTCGTGCAGCAGTGGGCTCACCACATCGCGGATCTCGTTTTGGTCGGCGGCCAGGCCACCCAACTCCAGAGTGCGCAAGCCGAGTCGATAGCCGCCGGGCGCGTGCGCCAGCCAGCGCAGCCGGATCAGCTGGTCGAGGATGCGATGCACCGTGGAGCGCGGCAGTCCGGTGCGCTCGGCCAGTTCGACGAGGGTGAGCGTCGGCGTCGCGCCGTCGAACGCCTCCAATATCAGCGTCATCCGCTCGATCATCGATACCGGGGGCTGGCTCGGTCGTGCTGCCTGTCCGGATTCGGTCGGCAAATCCCCCGTCTCGGAATCGGTCATCACCTCGACCGTCATTGCCAACCTCCACGCGCGCTCGCGTAGAGCTTAGAGGCCGCTAAGCGGACCCGTGCGCGGAATCCTCGAGGGCGAGCAGCCACTCGCGGGTGTACCGTTCGGCCAGCAGCGGCAAGAAGTTGACGATGGTGGCGTGGTGGGCGACATGGTCGTAGGAGGCCTGGAGATGGTCCTCGATCGCGGCTTCGCTGGCGACGCCGTCGAATTCGTTCTCCAGGCGCCGCGCGGCCGCCTCGAGGGCGAGTTCTTGGTCGAGAGGGGTCTGCTGGTTCGAGTCGTGGGTGGCATGGCGGTCGGTCATCGCAAGATTCCCCTGGTCGTGACGGATCGGTACCCAGGACGCTGTCGTGGCGCACGATAACGCCCGTCATATGGGTACCCGCCCCCGGCCGGTTCGACACCCTCGCCTGCGGCTGAGGTCCCCGATCCGGCCTCCGCTCCCGACGACACAGTTGATCCTCGCGGATCTCGATCCGTCCCTTCGCGACGCCGACTCGCACCAAAATAGAACACGTTCTTGTCTGCGGGGGCCGCGCGTGCCAGGCTCGACAGATGGATCTCGACGCCATCGAAGCCGTCCGCCAGTTGAAGTACCGCTACTTCCGTACCCTCGACCTCAAAGAGTGGGACGAGTTCGCCGACACCCTCGCGGTCGACGCGAAAGGGCGCTACGGCACCCACGCCATGGGCGAGCCGCTGAACCTCGACGGCCGGGACGCCATCACCGCGTTCATGCGGGAGAATCTCGGCCCCTCGGTGGTCACCGTCCACATCGCCAACCACCCGGAGATCGGCGTCGACGGCGCGACGGCCACGGGATCCTGGGCCTTCGAGGACACCGTGCTCGCCACCGAGTACGGGGTGCTGATCCGAGGAGCCGGCTACTACACCGACACCTACCGCCGCGACGACGACGGCAAGTGGCGCATCACCTCCACGGCCTACCGGCGCATCTACGAATCCATGCAGTCGCTGTCGGACACACCCAGCTTCCAGTTGCTGTCCAACATGTGGACGCCCGGTAAGTGACGGGCGGGAAAACGGTCCACTATCCGCCCGGTGGCGCTGGACGGTCCCGCGCCGCCCGGCGGATGCTGCGAACATGCCCTCGCTAGCGCCTGACGAGTTCACTCCCGAGATCACCTACCTGAACACCGCCTCCTTCGGTCTGCCGTCCGCCCGCGCCCTGGCCGCGGTGCGCGAGGCGAGCACGAGCTGGGCCACCGGCCGCAGTGGCCCGACATCCCAAGTGGACCTCCTGGTACCCGACCTGCGCGCGGGCTTCGCCCGGCTGCTCGACGGTGCCACCGCCGATGACATAGCGCTCGGCAGCGGTGTCGCGGGCCTGATCGCACCCGTGGCCGCCGCACTGCCGCCGGGCGCGGAGGTCCTCCTGCCGGAAGGCGAATTCGCCTCGGTCTCGATGCCTTTCGTGTACCGGGACGATCTCGTCGTGCGCTTCGTCCCTTTGGCGGAGCTGGCCGCGCAGGTCCGTCCGGAGACGGAGTTGGTGGCGGTGAGCGTGGTCCAATCCGCGGACGGCCGCGTCGCCGATCTCCCCGAGCTGCGGGCGGTCACCCGGGCCAACAACGCGCGTTTGCTCGTGGACGCCACCCAGGCCGCGGGCTGGCTGCCGCTGCGCTTCGCCGACGCGGACTACTGGGTCTGCGCCAGCTTCAAATGGCTGATCGGCGCGCGCAGCGTCGCGTTCCTCGCCACGCCGCCCGAGTTCGTCCCGCAGCTGCGTCCGATCGGCGCCAGTTGGTACGCCGCCGAGGACCGCTGGGCGGAGCTGTACCGCCCGGCCGCGCTGCCCGCGACGGCACGGCGATTCGACACGACGCCCGATTGGCTCGGCGTCGTGGCGGCGCTGGCGGGACTGTCGCTGATCGAGGAACTCACCGTCGACAAGATCGGCGCGCACGACCTCGAACTCGCCGGCCATTTCCGGGCCGGACTGCGCGAATTGGGTTTCGAGCCCGTCGAGGCGCCCTCGCCGATCGTCTCCGTCCCTGGCGCTGGCGACCTCGCGGCCCGGCTCGAGCAGGCCGAGGTGGTCGCCTCAGCGCGAGGCGGCGGCTTGCGATTCGCCTTCCACCTCTACAACAGCGCCGAGGACATCGAGCGGGCACTGTCCGCGCTGCGAGCCGGGTAGTCCCCGCCGCGGCCGCCTACCTGCCCGACCAGTCGAAACGGGCGAGCCCAAAGTGTTGGCCGAGCAACCGCGCCGACGACATCGAGCGGGCACTGTCCGCGCCGCGAGCCCGGTAGTCCCCGCCGCGGCCGCCTACCTGCCCGACCGGTCGAAACGGGCGAGCCCCGAAGCGTGGCCGAGCAACAGCGCCAACACTTCCGGTCGGCTTCCTGCGTCCGAGTTCGCGACGACAGGGCACTGTCGCCTGCGGGCCGGGTAGCTCCCCGTGCTACCGAGCCGGTCACACGACCGGGCGGGGCCGATAGCGTGACACGCTGTCGCCGACCGACCGGCACGCCGTGCAGCCGGTCGGTCGATAGGCCGGTCGCCCGGTCGGCAAGCCGGAGCTCATCGATGACCTCGACCGCGCACAGTCCGCGCGGTACGCCGAATAGCCCCGGCCGGGGCCGCCGTGCGATCGGCCAGTAGCTCCGCAGGCCGTGGTGGGTCAGCGACCGGGACGCTGCGCGGGAGCGGTGATCAGCGGGAGATCGAGCGCGGTGAGAATTCCGGCGGGCGCCGCGACCACGGCTGGAATCGCGTTGACGATGCGCAGGCCGGTCGCCAGCACGGTCGCGTAGTTGTGATCCCCGTTGCGGCTCGAGGTCACCAAGTCCAACGCGTAATTGGGCTCGCCGGTGATCTCGACCCGGTAGGAGCCCTCCGGGTCCGCCGGTTGTGGCCAGTCCGGGCACAGGTCGGGGCGCAGCCTGGTCACGTGCTCGAGGACCGTGACGGGCACGTCTCCGACCATGCCCCGCACTTCGAAACGCAGTGCCGCCGCGGTTCCTTCGGCGATGTGCCCGGTCGCGATGTCGAACGACTCCGGCGCCGCGATCCGCTCGTAGGATTGCGTGACGGCGTCGAGGGTGACCCCGATCCCGGCCGCGAGCTGGCGAACCGTGCCGCCCCAGGCGAGCGACAGCACGCCGGGCTGCAACAGCATGGGGATCTCGTCGAGTGGCTTGCCGAAGCCCATGATGTCGAACATGACCGCGCGGTTGTCGTAGCTGGCGTAGTCCACGATCTCCAGACAGCGCAGTTGATCGATGCGCAGACAGGTTCCCGCGAGCGCGAGCGGCAGCAGGTCGTTGGCGAAACCGGGGTCGATGCCGTTCACCCACAGCGACGAATTGCCCTGCGCGGCCGCCTCCTGCACCGGCTTCAGCAACTCGTCGGGCAGCACGCCGTAGGGGTACTGGAAGAACACGGGTGCGCACGCGACGACATTGATCCCGGCGGCCAGGATGCGTTGCAGATCCTGTACGGCTTCGAACAGCCGGTTGTCGGTCATGCAGCAGTAGACGACGCAGTCCGGACGCGACGCGAGCAATGCCTCCGCGTCGGTCGTCGCGGCGACGCCGACGGGCTGATCGAGCCCCGCGAGCGTCCCCGCGTCCGCTCCGCTCTTGGCACCGGACACCCACACGCCGGTCAATTCCAGCTCAGGATGGGCGATTACGCCGGCCAAGGCATGCTTGCCCACATTGCCGGTGCCCCATTGCACTACGCGATATGTCATGTCACAGGTCCGGGATCGGAAGGTCGAGGTTGGGAACGATCAAGCCGCCGTCGGGTTCGAGAATCTTGCCGGTGAGATACTTCCCCGCGGGGGACACCAGATAGAGCGCGGCCGCGGCGATGTCCTCCGGTTCGCCGATGCGATGCAGCGGTGTCTTCGACTCCAATTCGGTACGCATGGCGTCGTTTCCGGCGACTACTTCCAGTGCGGAGGTCAGGATCGAGCCCGGCGCGATGGCGTTGACCCGGATACGCGGATTGAGGTCGAGAGCGGCGAGCTTGGTGTAATGGGCCAGAGCCGCCTTGGCGGTGCCGTATGCCGCGAACGCACGTCCGGGGAGCCGCCCCATCGTGGACGTGATGTTGAGAATCGAGCCGCCGCCCGCTGTTTCGAGCATGCGCGGCACCGCGGCGCGGACCAAGGCGTGCGCGTTCGAGACGTTGAAGTCGAAGGCGTCCCGCAGTGCCTGCGGCGTCGTGTCCAGCAGCGGGCACGGCAGTGCGCCGCCCACGTTGTTCACCACGATGTCCAATCGCCCGAAGCGTTCGACCGCCGTCTCGGCGAGTGCCGCTGTGGCCTCGGCGTCGCTCAGATCCGCGGGTACAACGTGGGCCTGTCGCCCGGTGGCGGAAACCCGCTCGGCTACCTCGTCGAGCTGGCTTTTGGTTCGTGCGGCGATGACGACATTCGCACCCGCCTCCGCGAACGCGACCGCTATAGCCGCGCCCAGGCCACGTCCTGCGCCGGTGACTATCGCGACCTGATCATCGATTCGGAACCGTTCCAGAATCATTCACGCTCCTAAGCGGCGACTGACGAATATTCGACAGCATGTGATCTAATATTCGTCATCGTAAGTCGCTCACCGAGCCGGGACAAGGGGTTGCCGCCATGCCGGACCGATCTGCGTCGCCGCCCACGCGGCGCGTCGTCGACATCGTGTCGCTACTGGCGACCTCTGGGGAGCCGATCAGCATCGCGGGCATCGCCGAACGGCTGGGCATCGCGCGCGCGACCGCGACCGCGATCCTGGTCGAGTTGGACGCGGCCGGTTGGGTCGTGCGCGACCCGGCCCGTGGTTACGGCATCGGCCCGGCGCTGGTGGGATTGCACGGCGCCGCGCTTCCACAGGACGTGGGCGAGCTTCTCGCCGGTCTCGCTGCCCGGACCGGCTATGGCGCCACGTTCAGCCGCATCGAGCCGGACCGGCTCACCGTGCTCGACGTCCGGCACGGCGTCGACCGGGTGGTGCCGGGAATCCCGGTGGGACATCGCATTCCGCTCCAATTCCCGGCCGGCGCGAGTGTGATGCCGTGGCGTCCGGCAAAGGAGCAGAATACGTGGCTGAACACCGCCAACGAGGCGGATCAACGCATCGTCGGCGCGCTGCTGGCACTGGTGCGTGAACGCGGGGTCGCGGTGTTCCGGCCGCGCGCCGACGATGCGGGCCTGGTCGACCTGCTCGCCGATCTGCTCGGCGCGGTCGGATCCGAATTGCTGCGACCGCATCTGCGCACTCGCGCGCTACGCCAGCTCGCCGCGCTCACGTCCCGGCCTTTCACGCGGGCGGAGCTGGATTCGGATGAGTTATTGCCGCTGAGTTATCTCGCGGCCCCGGTTTTCGATGCGAGCGGCACCGCGGCCTACGAAGTTCAGCTGGGGCCATTGCAGGTGGCGACGACGCGCGTGGAACGCGATGAATTCGTCGATGCGACCCGCAGCGCGGCAGCCGAATTGACGAACGCGCTCACCGCCGGTCGGCATGGAAAGTAATTCTGGGCATAAATGACGAAAGGCCCTCGACGGTGTCGAGGGCCTTTCGTGAAAGGATGTTCCGGCGGTGTCCTACTCTCCCACACCCTGTCGAGTGCAGTACCATCGG
>NZ_JBITBU010000051.1:0-10142 GCF_044452545.1 Nocardia sp. NPDC051900
GCGGGGGCGGCGTATCTGCCGATCGATACCGGTTATCCGGTGCAGCGGTTGGAGTTCATGCTCGAAGACGCCGCCCCGGTGTGCGTGCTGACCACCGCCGCCGAGCTGGACTCACTGCCCGCGGGCAATATTCCGGCGCTCCTGTTGGAGGAGACCACCGGCTACGACGATTCGCGCGTCCGCAACCGCGAGCGGGTGCGGCCCCTGCGCCCGGACAATCTGGCGTATGTCATCTACACCTCCGGTTCGACCGGGGTGCCCAAGGGTGTGGGTGTGGCGCACCGCAACGTGGTCGAGTTGTTCGCCAACACCCAATTGCTGTTCGAGTTCGACGAAACCGATGTGTGGACGTTGTTCCATTCCTTCGCGTTCGATTTCTCGGTGTGGGAGTTGTGGTGCGCGCTGGCCAACGGCGGCAGCGTGGTCGTGGTCGACTACGTGACCTCCCGCTCACCGGAGCAATTCCGCGAACTGCTGATCCGCGAACAGGTCACCGTGCTCAACCAGACCCCGTCGGCGTTCTACCAGCTCGCCGAGGCCGACCGGGCAGCACACCACGACCAAGGCAAGTTCGCGCTGCGCTACATCGTGTTCGGCGGTGAGGCACTGGATCTGCGCCAGCTGCGGCGCTGGTACGAGCGCCATCCGGTGGACGCGCCGTGGCTGGTGAACATGTACGGCATCACCGAGACCACGGTGCACGTGTCGTTCCTGTCGTTGGACGAGCAGATGGTCGACAACCCGGCCAGCGTGATCGGGCGGGCGCTCCCGGGTCTGGACGCGTACGTGCTCGATGACCGGTTGCACCCGGCGCCGGTCGGGGTGGCCGGAGAGATCTACGTCGCGGGCGCGCAGCTGTCCCGCGGGTATCTCGGCCGTCCCGGTCTGGCCGCGACACGGTTCGTGGCCAACCCGTTCGGTGCGCCGGGCTCGCGGATGTACCGCAGCGGTGACATCGGCCGGTGGGTCGGATTCGGTGGTCGAGCAACCCTGGAGTACGCCGGTCGTGGTGATCAGCAGGTGCAGTTGCGCGGCTTCCGCATCGAACTCGGCGAGATCGAGGCGGCGCTGCTGCGCTGCCCGGGCGTGAGTCAGGCGGTGGTGCTGGTCCGCGCCGACGAGCATGCCGGTGACCGTTTGATCGGGTACGTCGTGCCCGACGCCGGGGCGAGCTTGGATGCGTCGGTGCTGCGTACCCAGGTCTCGGAGTTCTTGACCGGGTACATGGTGCCGGATGCGGTGGTCGTGCTCGAGGTGTTGCCGTTGACGGCGAACGGGAAACTGGACCGCCGGGCGCTGCCCGCGCCGCAGGTGGTGTCGGCGGTGGCGTTCCGCGCGCCGAGTTCGCCGGTGGAGCAGGCGGTGGCCGAGGTATACGCCGGGCTGCTGGGCGCCGGCGAGGTCGGGTTGGACGACGACTTCTTCGCCCTGGGCGGCAACTCGCTGCTGGCCACCCGCGTGGTCGCACGCATCAACGAAGCCCTCGACGCCGATGTCGCGGTACGCGAACTGTTCGAAGCCCCGACCGTGGCCGCGTTGGCCGCGCGGGTGGTGCCCGGCGCCGGCGGCGGTGCCCGCACCGTGCTCGAACGCACCGAACGCACCGAACCGATCCCGTTGTCGCTGGCCCAGCAACGGATGTGGGTGCTCAACCAATTCGACCCCGCCTCCGCCGCCTACAACATCCCGATGGCCATCCGCCTGCACGGCGCCCTGGACGTCTCCGCCCTGCGCTACGCACTGGCCGACGTCCTCGAACGCCACGAATCCCTACGCACCCGCTACCCCGCCGGCGGCCCCGGCGCACTCCCGTTCCAGCAGATCCTCACCGTCGACCAAGCCCTGCCCACCGGACTGGAGGTCGTGGTCACCGACGACCCCACCACCCAGGTGATGGACTTGATGCTCACCGGCTTCGACGTCACCACCGAAGTCCCCGTCCGCGCCCTGCTGCTGGAATCCGGCCCCGACGAACACCTACTGGCGTTCGTGGCCCACCACATCGCCGCCGACGGCGCCTCCATGGCCCCGCTGGCGCGCGACCTGGTCACCGCCTACCTCGCCCGCATCGGCGGCAACTCCCCCCGCTGGGCGCCACTGGAAGTGCAATACGCCGACTACGCCATCTGGCAACGCCACGTCATCGGCACCGACGACGACGAAACCTCCGTCGCCGCACGACAACTCGCCTACTGGCGCCACCAGCTCGCCGGGCTCACCGGCGAAGCCGAACTCCCCACCGACCGGCCCCGCCCCCCGATCCCGTCCATGCGCGGCGCCAACACCGGCTTCGCGGTCTCCCCCGACATCCACCAAGCCCTCACCGAGCTGGCCCGCGCCCACAACTGCACCCTGTTCATGGTCGTACACGCCGCCCTGGCAGTCCTGCTGGCCCGCCTCACCGGCGACCCCGACGTCGCGATCGGCACCCCCATCGCCGGACGCGGCCAACGCGCCCTCGACGAACTCGTCGGCATGTTCGTCAACACCCTCACCCTGCGCACCCGCGTCGAAACCGGCATGAGCTTCACCGAACTCATCGACCAAGCCCGCGAAACCGACCTCGCCGCCTTCGCCAACGCCGACATCCCCTTCGAACGCGTCGTCGAAACCGTCGCCCCCGGCCGCGCCACCACCCACAACCCCCTGTTCGGGGTCGTGCTGTCATTCCAGAACAACGAACAACCCACCCTCCAGCTGCCCGGCCTCACCGTCACCGCCCTGGACACCGACACCGTCGCCGCCAAATTCGACCTACAAGTCAACATCAACCCCCACCACCACGACGACGGCACCCCCGCCGAACTCGACACCATCTTCACCTACGCCACCGACCTCTTCGACGAAACCACCATCCACACCCTCGGCCACCGACTCGAACGCATCCTCACCACCATCGCCACCAACCCCCACACCCCCATCGGCGACATCGACATCCTCGACCCAACCGAACGGGAGCGGATGACGGCCGCGGCGGAGTCGGTTAGCGTCGAACCGCCCACGGCTACGGCGGGCACGGCGCTGACCCAGGCGCTGGCGGCGGCGGTCGAGGACGACCCGGAGGGGCCCGCCGTGGTCGCCGGTGAGAACGCGCTGTCGTACCAAGATCTCGACGCCCGCTCTTCGCGTTTGGCGCGGGTGCTCATCGCGCGGGGCTGCGGTCCCGGCGCGGGTGTCGGAATGCGCTTGGATCGCGGCATGGAAGCGGTCATCGCGACCTGGGCCGTCCTCAAAACAGGCGCCGCCGTTGTCCCCGTCGACACCCTCGACACCGCACTGCCCGACGACCTCCACACCAAAGTCGGCCTCACCCTCGGCGATCCACCCACCGGCACCCTCGACTGGCTCGCCCTCGACGACCCCGCCGTCATCGCCGAGATCGCCGCCGAATCACCCCGCCCGGTCACCTACGCACACCGCACCCGGGCACTGACCGGCACCGACCCGGCCTTCGTCGGGGACCAGACCATCAGCTACGACGACTTGGCCACGGCGGCCGGACGGCTGCGCGCCCGCACCGAGCTGACCTTCGAATCGCGCACCTTCCAGCACGGCAGTCCGCAGTCGCCCGCCGCGCTGATCGAGGTGGTCGCCGCGGGATCGGTGGGCGCGTCGGTGGTGCTGGTCGGCGCGGACGGCGCGCTGACGGAGTCGCTGGCCGACGAGTGGGTAACCCATCTGGTGACCGATCGGACCGGGCTGGACGCCCTCGACCCGACGGCCCTGGAGGATTTGCACGCTGTGGTGCTGGACAATGGTGTCGGCGCCGTACCGGCGGGGCCGTGGGCCGATGTGGCCGCTATCGTCGAGTTCACCGAGCTGCTCGGTAGCGAGTGAATCGATTCGCGGCCGGACACGAGCCGCCAGTTGTGTGACCATGGACACAGCTGGTTGGTTTGGAGTATCAGGGTGTCCGCTGGAAATGTGTCATGGACGTGTTCTTACAGGCAGGATGTGCAGAGTTTTCATGTTTCGCTTGTCGGGGAATAGTCTGCCGGCTCAGGGATGGGGGACCAGGGACGAAGCGGGGCTCGCGTGACGCGGCCCGCGCGGGTGCGGCCCACACGCACCCGGCGACCTAGAGTCACTACCCTTCCGCAACTGATGGCAACCGCCGTCGAGGCGAATCCGACCGGTACCGCGGTCGTGTTCGCCGACGCGGTCAGCTCACGCGGACAACTCACCTACGCGGAACTCGACGCCGAATCCACGCGTTTGGCGCGTTTGTTGATCGATCGTGGGGTGGGTCCGGAGGATCTGGTCGCGGTCGGTGTTCCGCGTTCGGTGGAGTCGGTGGTCGCGGTGTGGGCGGTGGCCAAGACCGGTGCGGGGTTCGTGCCGGTGGATCCGAACTATCCGGCCGACCGGGTCGAGCACATGGTGAAGGACTCCGGCGCCGTGCTCGGACTCACCGTCACGCGTGTGGCGGAGGACCTGCCCAACGAAATCGAATGGCTGGTGATCGATTCCGACACCTGTGCCAGGCAGCTGGAGGACTACCCGACCGAACCGGTCACCTATGCGGATCGGCTGCGCCAATTGCGCGCCGAACATCCTGCCTACGTCATCTACACCTCGGGATCGACCGGCATGCCGAAGGGTGTGGTCGTCACGCAGGCGGGGTTGGCGAGTTTCTGTGCCGAGCAGCGTGATCGGTATCGGGTGACGAGTGCGTCGCGGACGTTGCATTTCGCGTCGCCGTCGTTCGACGCGTCGGTGCTGGAGTTGCTGCTCGCGCTGGGTGGCGCGGCCACCATGGTCGTGGTCGCGCCGACGGTGTACGGCGGTGACGAGCTGGCCGCGCTCCTGCGCAGGGAGGCCGTCACGCACGCGTTCATCACCCCGGCCGCGCTGGCGTCGGTGGATCCGGCGGGGTTGGACGAGTTGCGTGTGGTGGTGGCCGGTGGCGAGGCGTGCCCGCCGGAGCTGGTGCGGCGCTGGGTGCGCCCGCTCGCCGACGGTGATCGCGAGTTCTACAACGGGTACGGCCCGACCGAGACCACGATCATGACGAACATCAGCGCGCCGCTGGTGCCGGGGCGGCCGGTCACGATCGGCGCGCCGATCCAGGCGACCACCGAGTACGTGCTGGACGAGCGACTGGTGCCGGTCCCGATCGGCGTGGTCGGCGAGTTGTACATCGGCGGGCCCCAGTTGGCGCGGGGCTACCAGTTGCGCCCCGGCCTCACCGCCGTGCGTTTCGTCCCGAACCCCTTCGACCCGAACCACTCTCGTCTCTATCGCACCGGTGATCTGGTGCGCTGGACGCCGAGTGGTGAGTTGGAGTATCTGGGTCGCAACGACTTCCAGGTGAAGATTCGCGGTTTCCGTATCGAGCTCGGCGAGATCGATGCGGTGCTGGCGGCGCACGAGACGGTGGATTTCGCGGTCACCGTCGGGCACCAATTGGACAGCGGCGCGACGATTCTCGCCTCCTACGTGCATGCGGCGAGCGGACACTCGATCGACATCGACGAGCTGACCGCGCACGCCGAGCGCAGCCTGCCGGTGCACATGGTGCCGACCTCCCTCACCGTGCTGGACGAGATCCCGCTGACCCCGGTGGGCAAGCTGGATCGTCGAGCCCTGCCCGCTCCGCAGTTGCAGACCAAGGAATTCCGCGCTCCGTCGGGTGCGCTGGAGCAACTGGTGGCGGGTGTGTTCGGCGAACTGCTCAGCGCCGGTGACGAGATCGGCGCGGACGACGATTTCTTCGAGCTGGGCGGCAATTCGCTGATCGCGACGCAGGTAGCGGCCCGGCTCGGGGCGTCGATCGGCGCGCGGGTGCCCGCGCGGACGGTGTTCGAAGCGCCGACGGTCGCGCTGCTGGCCGCCCGGCTCGCCGAATTCGACACCGGCGCGCAGCGTCCGGCACTGGTGGCGGTGGAGCGTCCGGAGCGGGTGCCGTTGTCGTTGGCGCAGCGGCGGATGTGGTTTTTGAATCAGTTCGATACCGGGTCCGCGGCGAACAATATTCCGTTCGCGGTGCGGTTGTCGGGTGTGTTGGATGTGGCGGCGTTGCAGGCGGCTGTCGCGGATGTGGTCGGGCGTCATGAGACGTTGCGGACGGTGTATCCGGCGGTGGACGGTACCGGGTATCAGGTGGTACTGCCCGCCGCGGAGGCGACGCCGGACCTGACGCCGCACGACCTGCCCGCCGGGGAACTCCCGGACTGGCTGCGTACGTTCGCCGCCACCGGTTTCGATGTCGCGGCCGAGGTGCCGTTGCGGCTTTCGCTCGCGCGGACCGGTCCCGACGACTACGTCCTCGCCGTCGTCGTGCACCACATCGCGGCCGATGGCACCTCGATAGCGCCGCTGGTGCGCGACTTGATGACCGCCTACGTCGCGCGCAGCGCCGGCACCGCACCCGGCTGGGAACCGCTGCCGGTGCAGTACGCGGACTACACGCTGTGGCAGCGCGCCGTGCTGGGCGAGGAGAACGACCCCCGTTCCGTGGCCGCGACGCAGATCGCCTTCTGGCGCGAGGCTCTCGCGGACATTCCGGACCGGATCGATCTCCCCACGGATCGGCCGCGTCCCGCCGCGGCATCCGGAAGCGGAGGCGTCTTCACCTTCACCGTCGACGCACCCACCCGGGCCCGGCTCGACGAGCTCGCGCACGCGAACGGCGCCTCGTTGTTCATGGTCGTGCACACCGCTTTCGCGGCGTTGCTCGCCCGATTGTCCGGCTCCGCCGACATCACCATCGGCACGCCGGTCGCGGGCCGCGGCGAGGCCGAACTCGACGATCTGGTCGGCATGTTCGTCAACACGCTGGTGTTGCGGACCGCGGTGGATCCGGCGGCCTCGTTCGCCGAACTGCTGGCGGTGACCAAGGAACGTGACCTCGCCGCCTTCTCACATGCCGAGTTGCCGTTCGAGCGGCTGGTCGAGGTGCTGGACCCGGTCCGCTCGCAGGCGCATCATCCGCTGTTCCAGGTGGCGCTGTTCTTCCAGAACATGGACCGAGCGGAGCTCGAGCTGCCCGGCCTGTCGGTCGGCGCGGTCGAACTCGACGGCGCGGTGGCCAAATTCGATCTGCAGCTGACAGTGACGCCGCAGGAAGGTCCGGACGCGGGCCTGGCCGCCATGTTCACTTATGCCACCGACCTTTTCGATGAGGGTTCGGTCGCCGAATTCGCGGCGCGCCTGAACCGGTTGCTGCGCGCGGTCGCGGCCGATCCCGATCGCGCACTGGGCGGCATCGACCTGCTCAGCGTGGTCGAGCGGGACCGAATCCTGCACGAGTGGAACGACACCCGTTACCCCGTCCGCTCCGAATTGCTGCTCGACGGATATCGCCGTGCCGTCGAAGCGAATCCGGAACGGATCGCCGTCGCTTACGAGGGCGCCGAGCTGACTTATCGTGAGTTCGATGCGCGGGTGAATCGGTTGGCGCGTTTGTTGATTTCGCAGGGTGTGGGTGCGGAGTCGTTGGTGGGGTTGGCGGTTCGGCGTTCGTTGGATCTTGTGGTGGGGATGTATGCGGTGGTGGCGTCGGGTGGGGCGTATGTGCCGTTGGATCCGGATCATCCGGCCGAACGCATCGCGCACATCCTCGACACCGCTCGCCCCCTCTGTGTCGTGACGACCAGTGCCGACGCGGCGGCCCTGCCCGAGGACGTCCGGGCGCTCGCCGTCGACACCCTGGATCTCGACGGCTTCGACGACAGCCCGGTTCGCCCGGAGGAACTACTGCGTCCGGTGTTGCCGGAGCACCCGGCGTACGTGATCTTCACGTCGGGATCGACCGGCAGGCCCAAGGGCGTCGCGGTGTCCCATGCGGCGATCGACAACCAGATCGCGTGGATGCTGGCGGAATACCCGCTGGGCCCGGACGACGTGTACCTGCAGAAGACGGCGACGACGTTCGACGTCTCGCTGTGGGGCTACTTCATGCCGTTGCGTGCGGGAGCGAAGCTCGTCGTCGCCACGCCGGACGGGCACCGCGATCCCGCCTACGTCGCGGAAACCATTGCCGGGCAGCGCGTGACGGTAACCGACTTCGTGCCGTCCATGCTGACCGTGTTCGCCGCGCACACCACGCCCGGCAGCTGCCCGACGCTGAAACACGTCTTCGTGATCGGCGAGGCGCTGCCCCCGGAGACCGTGGGAGCCATGCACGCGGTGTCCGACGCGGCCGTGCACAACTTGTACGGCCCGACCGAGGCGGCGGTGTCGGTGACCTACTGGCCCGCGTCGGCGGACGAGCGCAGCGTGCCGATCGGTCTGCCGCAGTGGAACACGCAGGTGTACGTCCTGGATTCGTGGTTGCGGCCGGTGCCGGTGGGTGTGCCCGGTGAGTTGTACTTGGCCGGTGATCAGCTGGCCCGCGGTTATGTGCGGCGTCCCGATCTCACCGCGGACCGGTTCGTCGCCAACCCGTTCGGCAACGGCGAGCGGATGTACCGCACCGGTGACCTCGTCGTATGGCGCAAGGACGCCGACGACGCGGTCCTCGACTACCTCGGCCGGACCGATTTCCAGGTGAAGTTCCGTGGTCAGCGGATCGAGCTCGGTGAGATCGAGACGGCGCTGCTGGCGCAGCCTTCGGTGAGCCAGGCGGTGGCGCTCGTGTCGCCTTCATCGCTGGGCGACCAACTCGTGGCCTACGTCGTCCCCGCTCCGGGAGACCGGATCGACACGCAAGCACTGCGCTCCGCGATCGGTGAGACGTTGCCCGCCTACATGGTTCCGGCCGCCATCGTGGCGCTGGATGCGTTCCCGCTGAATTCCAGCGGCAAGCTGGACCGTAAGGCGCTACCGGAGCCCACCTTCGAGACCAAGCATTTCCGTGCGCCCTCGAGCGCGGTCGAGGAGATCGTGGCGGGTGTGTTCGGCGAGGTGCTCGGTGTGACCCGGGTCGGCGCGGATGACGACTTCTTCGCGCTCGGCGGCAATTCGCTGGTCGCCACCCAAGTCGTGGCGCGTCTCGGCGCGGCGGTCGGTGGCCGCGTGCCGGTGCGGGCGCTGTTCGAGACTCCGACGGTGGCGGGGTTGGCGGCGGCGCTGGAGTCGCACACGCACGGTGAGCGCGTGGAGTTGGGCAGTATCGCCCGGCCGGAGCGGTTGCCGTTGTCGTTGGCGCAGCGGCGGATGTGGTTCCTCAACCGCTTCGATCAGTCCGATGAGGCCGCGGAGCAGATCGGTTCGGCGGCCTACAACCTGCCGTTCGCGTTGCGGTTGACCGGTGCGTTGGATGTCGCCGCGCTGGGTGCGGCGCTACAGGATGTGGTCGTGCGCCATGAGGTGCTGCGCACGGTGTATCCGGAGACGGTCGACGGCCCGGTGCAGGTGGTGCTGCCCGCCGGGCAGGTCGCCTTGGATCTCACTCCGCGGGTGCTGGCCGAGTCGGACGTGGCGAGCGCCGTGTACGCCTTGGCGGCGACTCCGTTCGACGTGACGGCCGAGGTGCCGTTGCGTGCCGTCCTCATCCAGGTCGACGGAGCGCCCGAGACGTATGTGTTGGCGGTGGTGGTGCATCACATCGCTGCGGATGCGTCGTCGATGGGTCCGTTGGTGCGGGATGTGATGGTGGCGTATGCGGCGCGTACTTCGGGTGAGGTTCCGGGGTGGTCGTCGTTGCGGGTGCAGTATGCGGATTACGCGTTGTGGCAGCGTGCGGTGTTGGGGGAGGAGAACGATCCGGCATCGGTCGCGGCCCAGCAGATCGGTTTCTGGCGGGAGCAGTTGGCTGGTCTTCCTGATTTGCTGGAGTTGCCGACGGATCGTCCGCGGCCTGCGGTGGCGTCGCTGGCCGGTGCGCGGGTGGATATCGAGATCGATGCGGCGACGCATGCGGGGCTCGTGGAGTTGGCTCGTGCGCATGGGGCGACGTTGTTCATGGTGGTGCATACGGCGTTCGCGGTGTTGTTGGCTCGGTTGTCGGGTAGTTCGGATATCGCGATCGGTACTCCGGTGGCGGGTCGTGGTGAGCGGGAGCTGGATGATCTGATCGGTATGTTCGTCAATACCGTGGTGTTCCGGACGCGGTTCGAGCCGGGTGAGTCGTTCGCGGGTTTGCTCGGTAGGCAGCGTGAGTCGGATCTGGCTGCGTTCGCGCATGCGGATGTGCCGTTCGAGCGGTTGGTGGAGGTGTTGAATCCGCCGCGGTCGACGGCGCGTCATCCGTTGTTCCA
>NZ_JBITBU010000052.1:0-8116 GCF_044452545.1 Nocardia sp. NPDC051900
CCACTTCAACTACCATCGCCCGCACACCGCCGCCGGGAACCGCCCGCCCGCCAGCCGCCTCCACACCGGTGTCACCAACGTCATGGCCTCATACATCTAGTTCCAAGCCAGTGCTCGAAGGCTTGTCTCCGAGCGGAGTGCGGAGCATCAGGGTGAAGGCACGAAGGTTCTCGTTCCATCCGGGGACTACAGGCCAGGAGAAGACCGGACGGGCGAACGCGCAGTGAATCCTGGATGACGGTTCGTCACCGTCACCTCCGCCGACGGGATGCGCTAGCGGAGGAACAGGACTGGCCGCTGGGGTAGCGGCCGGTGCCGCGAAGGCTCGGGGCCGAGCGGGGGAGCACCACCGTCCCCGGGATGAAGAGGGCGCTCACCCCTGTCGTGTCTCACACGTGCGGAACGTGCAACGCCGGCTGAGGTCCGGATCCCCGCAGGGGCCCGATAAGCCGACCGCACGGATGGTCCAATTCCTCAGTGGGAACAAGATGGTCCAACAAGCGAATGCCGGCGCGCCGAAGGGCGACAGGAAACCCCCAGACCGCGAGCCGACTCCTCCGTCGGTGTCTTAGGGATAGGTGGCCGGATACGGGCGTTGCCCGGACCCGCAAGGGTGCTGACGTGGACCACGTGAGCTGTTGAATGCTTCGATACCAGAGCGCCGGAACTCCGCGCGATGGGCGGCCGGTCTGTCCCCGGCGCAGCTGGCCACCGTGCGCGTGCTGCAGTATGTGCTGGATCTGTCCTACCGGCAGGCGGCCGAGGCCGTGCGCTGCCGCATCGACTTCAAGTATGCGCTCGGTCTGGAGCTGGGACGACCCCGGTTTCCATCACAGCGTGCTGAGCGATTCCGTGACCGGCTCACGCGGTTGCGCGACCTGACCCGGCTCGAGCTGATCACCGAGGCCGTCCGCGACGCACTCGAAGAACTCGCCCGCATTGCTCCGCATCTGCTGGCCGGCCTGGTCGACGAAGAATGGGGACGTCGCTACGGCCGTCCACTTCGCTTGGACAAGACCCAACTCGGCCCAAGTCCAAGATCCTCGCCGTCGGCGAGGACGCTGGCAAAGCTGCTTGAGCACCTGAAAGAACACGGACCCGACTACCTGTCCGGCCCCCAGGTCCAAGTCCTGCGACAGATCGTTCTGCAGAACTACTGCCGCGGCGAAAAGGGGGGTCTGCGCTGGCGCACCGACGATGACGGCGGTCTGCCGCCCTCATTTGTGGCGATCGTCTCTCCCTACGACACCCAGGCCCGCTACGCGCGTCGAGAGAAGGTCACCGGGATCATCGGTGACCATTTCACGCTGATGGTGCCCGACGGGTTGTGTCCATACATCGGGGTGTGCGGTGGACGTTCTCAGAAATACGTACGTAACCGCGAACTTCGTCGAGTGATGCTCGACTCCATTTCGGAGGAGCGTCAAGCCAATGGAGTGAGATGCGGTTACGTGGTCGCTATTTGGTCTGAGCATGTGCGCGAAGTGCTGACGAGTCGTACGTACGTACCTTCAACGTACTCGCGGATGTGAGTGGTCGCGATTTCTTAGACCATCCTCGCCTGGTTAACGTCGTAATCACTACCACCGAAGTAGTGAGACCAACCGGTTGACATGCTTCCGATTTCATGCTTTAAATGTATGCGGCAATCAGCTCAATCGAGGATCCGTTTCGATCGGAAAAGCGACACAGATTCTAATTCGGCCTCCTACCTATCGGTGTGTCCGTGCGGATTATCGATACCGACCTAATTTCAAGACGATGTTGGTATATCGATATTATCGGGTAAGCACCGCTTGCTTTGATGCGATGAGATGAGATGAGATGGAATACCGGTCCGCAATCCAAGCGCACCCAAATTTGAACAAACCTACTACGGAATCAACGGCACATTCTGAAACAATCTTCAAGGGCGCAGGCGCTGAAACAACAGAAGCGCCCTTCCTTAGTATTTTCGACCCGGGGTTCGACTACGAGTCTGCCGAGGTGGCCGAAGCGCGGGAAGCGAACTGGTATGCCCAGACTCCGTTCGGGCCGATGGTTCTGCGTTACGAGCAGGCAGCCGAAGTTCTCCGTGACCGTCGTTTTGTTCGCGGCGGTCGGCAGTACATGCATAAGCAGGGAATCGTTGCGGGTCCGCTCTATGACTGGTTCACCGAAGCACTGCACAGTCGGGACGGTGGCGACCATACAAGACTGCGTGGGCTGGTCAATCACGTCTTCAGTCGGCGTTTCGTCGAAGGCTTGCGTCCGTTCATCCGATCGACAACTGAGCGCCTGGCGACAGAGATCGCCGACGGCGAGGAGGAGTGCGACTTTATAGCCGCGTTCGCCAAGCGTACGGCGGGATTGGTCATGTGCCAGATGTTCGGGTTCCCGATCGAGGACTACGAGCTGTTCACCATGTGGCTGGACGACCTGGGGTTGGTGTTCAACACGGTAAGCGAGCGCGCCCGGTCGGAGGCCGCGGTAGTTGGCATGTCGGAGTATGTCACCGAACTGATCGAGCAGCGCCGGAAAAACCTCGGCGACGATCTCCTCTCGTCTCTCATCACGAGTCAGGAGGCCGGCGACAGGCTGACGATGAAGGAGCTTCACGACATGGTGCTGCTGCTTCTGTGGGCTGGCCAGGACACGACGACCAAACAGTTTGGGCGGGCGCTCACAGCGTTCAGCGAACACGTCGAACAGTGGGACATCCTGGCGGCTCGCCCTGAGTTGGCCGAACAGGCCGTTGAGGAAGTCTGCCGATGGAGCCCGCAGGCAAGGGTGAATTTCCGCTATGCCGCGGAGGACGTCACCATGCACGGCCTCGAAATTCCCGCCGATACGATGTTGCTGATCTCGACCGTTGCCGCCAACCGCGACCCTCGCGTCTATGAGAACCCAGAGGTGTTCGATATTACGGTACCGAGGAGCGCCCCCCAACTGGTCTTTGGAGGTGGGGTCCACGTATGTATCGGTATGAGCGTCGCCCGACTCGAGCTGGCAGAAGGGCTTGTTGCCCTCGCGCGCCGTTTCTGCCCCCCAACCGTCACAGGGGAAATCCGCTGGCCTCCAGCAACCGCGATGATCCACGGTCCGGAATTCCTCCCGGTGAAATTTACCAAGAGAGTCTGACAGCTGGTACATCATCTCCGTCAAAACTTATAACAATGCTATTGATACGCGACAGAAAATCTTTTATCGCCGCGGCGGCGCGGTTCGAACAGCACCTCGAAACCATCGCTGAAGTTTTCGACGGGAAGCTGTCACCACTTGAGCTACATGCCAGGAAACTGGAAGATACTTTGGCTGCCGCAGCGAAGGTGCCGCTGTATGCCGACTGGCTGCCCATGTTGCTCGAACAGGGCATCGCGAACCGCCCACTGGAAAGTTTACTTAAAAGTATCCCGCTGCTCGGAAAGCGGGACTGGGGTGACCATAGCTATGCGGCTTTCGCGCAGCCGATACATGAGTTCCTGCATTACTACGAGACCTCCGGCACCACCGGACCGGCCTCGGCAGCGCCAAAAGCGCTGGACGACCTCATCGTGAACACCACGAACGTCGGCGAGATGTGGGCGCGACTTCTTACGCCGACCGACGTGGCTCTGATTTTGATCACTGCTCCGCTGGGTCCGGCCCCATACCAGTTCGAGAAGGTGTTCGAGTATCTCGGCATTATGTCGCTGAAGCCGTGGGTCGACTACATCGACGGCGACTACACAAAGGTCTTGGACCTCATCGACAAACTCTCGGTGAACGTCTTCGTCGGGGCGCCATCGCGACTGCTGGCCTTGATCCAGTTCGCAGTCCAGCATGGCCGGAGGAGACCGAAATTCGATCATCTGTTCCTGATCGGTGAGCAAACCGGTCCGGCTCAACTCCGTCACCTGAGCCGGCTCACCGGCGCTTGCGCGCACGTCGGCAGCTACGGCTCCTCCGAAACCGGTACGATCGCGGCGACCTGCGAGCACGATCAGCTCCATCTCCAGGTGCAGAGTTTCGTTCTCGAACTGCTCGACGAGCGCGGCCCTCGCTTGGTGGACGGCTCCGCCGACAACGGCGAGCTGGTTGTCACAACCCTCGACTTGCCAAGTCGTCCTCTCCTTCGTTATCGGACAGGCGACCTGGTGGAGATCGATGACAAGTCGTGCGCCTGTGGACTGGCGCTGCCTGTGGTCCGCACGCAAGGTCGAATGCAAGATGTGCTCGCCATGCCTGGCGGCACGGTGCGGCAGGAAGACCTGGAAGCCGCTCTCTGGTCGGACATGGATCCCGGACCGATAGTGCTCAATTACATGCTCCTCGTCCGGGGCTCCATGATTACGTGCATGGTGACCACCGATCAGCCGCCGAACCACACATGGGCATCAGAAACAGCGCGACGAATCTCCCCGTTTTTCCCTACCCATCGAATCCTCGTGCAACCGGTCCCAACGCTTTCTCCTCTGGCCTCGTTGAGCGGGGATCTCGGTTGGAAGCTATCACGTGTGCTCGACCTCGACGACGCGAAGGCTTGGGACCGTCTTCCTCGTCCGATAAGACAACTGTCCGCAGCACTGTTCGATGAGTTAGGCAAGAGAACCTAGATGGCTGAGAGTCAGTACGAGCGGATCGCCTCCGAATTGACAGACCGCGAGAAGTTCGAATTTGTGCTGGGTGTCTACTTTCGCACCCAAGCGGCAATCGAGAAGTACATGGGCCGAGATCGATTGCCGAAATGGACCGAACACATCGCACGAATGAATACGGATGCTACGGAGAGACGACTGCCGGACCGTGTCGACCGAGAACGCAGCGTGCTCGGCTCACTGGCCAAGATGCTTGATGTCTACGGCTCCGACAAGACGCTCACAGAGCAGGACGGGATCTACCTGCTGGAGGTTCGCCAATGCGGAATATACGATTATCGTGAACGAGCCCAAGCGCAAGGCGTGGAGTTGACCCTCCCTACTCCGTGTGAATTCTGCGTCGATCTTCGCTACCACACAGCCGCCAATCTGGGCATGGACATATCGCATGAGCTAGGGCACCGCAGCTGCCGGTGGGTATGCCGCCGCCCCGACACACTGTCATCGCATCTCGGTGGCCTGCACGCCTAGAAGCAGTTGCATAATTAACAGAGAGTGAGATGGAGCTTCCTTCACTGCCATATCGGCGCAATCCTCGCCGGCCATGGGACCCGGCCGACGAACTGCTCGAACTGTGTGCCGCACAGCGAGTTCCCAGAGTAGAGCTCACCAGCGGCACTCCCTTATGGCTCATCGCCCGCTACGACGACGCCCGGTGCGTACTCTCCGACAGCAGGTTCAGTAGCAATCTCACCGCCCCAGGTACAGCGTTACCGAAACCGGAAGAACGGACGCTTGAGCAAAAACTGAAATCCCGGCAACCCGGGACCTTTCTCGAATACGACCCTCCGGACCATACGCGGCTGCGAGGGCTGATCGCTGGTGAGTTCACTACGGGAGCGATGCATAAACTGCGGCCACGTATCGAAGCCATCGTCGATCGATGCCTCGATGCGACCGAAGCCGCAGGCCCGCCTGTCGACCTCGTACAGGAATTCGCGCTTCCCATGCCCTCGCAAGTGATCTGCGAACTACTCGGTGTTCCCTTTGAAGGGGAATTCGACTTCGTCGGTCACACCATTGTTATGACCGACACAATGGCGCCCCCCGAGAAGTTGCTGACCGCCCGCGACGAGATGCGCAACTACATGCGCGAACTCGTGGTGAAACACCGAAGGGATCCCAAGGATAACTTGCTCGGACGGTTGGTACGCGACCACGGAAAGGGCATAACCGATGAAGAGCTGGTCGGAATAGGGAACTTGCTACTGATCGCTGGCCACGAAACGACTGCCATGATGCTCGGAATCGGCACGCTTGTCCTCCTTCAGCATCCGGTGCAGATGGATATGATGCGTAAGGATCCGTCGTTGGTGGTGCCCGCTGTCGAAGAGTTACTGCGTTACACATCGATCGCGAACCATGGCGCTATCCGAACGGCCACCGAGGACGTCGAAGTCGGTGGTCAGCTGATTAAGAAAGGCGACGCGGTGGCGGTGTCGATCCCGTTGGTCAACCGGGACCAGACGCGATACGAAGATCCCCATCGTTTCGATATCACGCGTGAGCCGAAAGGTTCACAGCTCGCTTTCGGTCACGGCATTCACCATTGCATCGCTGCCCCTATGGCTCGACTCGAAATGCAGATTGCATTCCCAGCGCTACTTCGCCGCTTCCCGGCGCTAAGCCTCGACGTCCCTCTCGAGTACATTCCGATTCGCAAGTCGAACGTTACCCATGGGGTTTTCGCCTTGCCTGTTTCCTGGTAGCAAGGAGACTCTCCGTGTCGAACATCACGGCCATCATCGCGCGCGTTATCGTCGAGAATATTGATGAGGCACTGCCGCTCTATCAAGATCTGGCCGATGCGGATGATGTGCATCGCTTCGCATTCCGTGACGTCGAATTGGCCAGCGTGGGGCCGTTCTTACTGATCAGCGGCAATACTTCTTCGTACCGAAACCGCGTCGCTACTCTCGCGGTTAAGCAGCTCGCTCCGGTGATCGCCGCCCTCGACCAAGCTGGGGGCGAAATACTCGAAGGCCCTGCACCGACGCCCAATGGGGATCGGTTGATCGCTCGCCATCCCGACGGGTCAGTCTTCGAATACGTGGCTTCCACGACGCGCTGACTGAGGTTCCCGGCTTGTATTTCCGGTATCGGTTTCGTGGACGGCTAGTTTCCCTCGGCGATCTTGCGGTCGTAATAGCGTCGGCCGTAACTTGTGCGGGTCCGGATCTGAACGACGGCGATGGAGTGGAGCGCAGAGTTGAGATCTCGATTCGCGTAGCGAGAAGCCGATGTCGGTTGTAGTCGCCGCTGGCGACTTGGACCGGTGCGGTACCGGTGTAGTTCGCGTAGGCCGCGGCGGTGGGAAACCGCCGCGGATCACGGGTGCCGGCAAGGACCCGGGCGGCGAGGACGGGGCCGACCCCGACGATGTCGGTGAGCGATGTGGCGTGCTCGTCGAGTACCTGCTTCATGGTGGCGGTGTTGTCGGCGAGCTGGCGGTCGCAGCGTCGGACATCGGCGATGAGGTCTTCGACGAGTTGTGTGCGGACCTGGTCGGTTGCAGTGGCAGGGGTGACGGTGTGCAGGGCTTTCTCGGCGGCGGTGGCTGTCAGCGCGCGATTCATGCCGCCCGGGATCAGTTCCCGCAAGAGGGCATGCAGCTGGTTGAGCAGCCTGGCGCGATGTCGACTGAGGGTGTGTCGCCGCTCGTCCAGGAGCGCAAGGGCGCCGGTGTGGTCCTCGACGGCGACCGGTCGGCTCTCCCCGCGGATCGCTGCCACGCAGGCCGCTGCGGCGGCATCGATCGGATCGCTCTTGCGGCGGCCCCCGCGGGAAAGTGTGCGGATCTTCGCGGTGGCGGTCGGGGGAATGTCGACCACGGTCCCACCCCGACCGATCAGCCACTGCGCCAGGTGATGACCAAGCCCCTCGGCGTTTTCGATGGCGGTGTGGGACGCCTTGTGCGAGTCGACACCGAGGATGATCATGCGAGCAGGTCTCCCTGGAGCCAGGGGTCGAAAGAGACCGAAACGCCGCCCTCATCTGCCTGGCCCGACGCCGCTGCGACGTCCTCTACTCGATGCTCAAACACGGCGAAGTCCACCGATCACCCACGACCTCAGCGGCTTGACGAACACTATAGGAACGTCCCCGCCGCAACACATCAACCAAGCTTCCCCACCACACTCATACAATTTGCGACACAACTCCTCCGACGGCTCGAACAATCCCAGGTAACCAACTGCAGTCGGTACTCCTACGTAGGTCTAGCCTGCATCGGGATGCGCCTCGCCGTTTTATTCAAGAAAATACGGGCTGAAGATCGACTAAAGAGGAATTGCGTGGAAGCATTGGCACCGAAATTTGACGTGGTCCCTGTTGTGCTTTTCGTGCGAATTCTCTGCTCGATTCGTCTGTTTCATCGCAGCACCTATGCCCGACCGGAGAAAACAAGTGAATCCAGTGTCGCCCGTCTCCTCGATCGAGAACGAACCGGACACAAATCCTTTCCCGCCCGATCTGGAACGCCGGATGCGGGAGTGCGACGA
>NZ_JBITBU010000053.1:0-8107 GCF_044452545.1 Nocardia sp. NPDC051900
CGGGCGCGGCCTTCACGTAGCCCGCGTCCTCCAGCAAACCCGACAAGCGTTCGGAATCGTGCACGTTCATCTGGCAACCGAAGGTGCGGACCTCGAACGTCCGTATATCGGGGACAGACGCACTCTCAGAATCAGTCACTTGTCGCTCGCTATCGACTTCCTCGAGTATTCAACTCGACCACGCCTACCTATCTACTGACCGACCGTCGATCGAGTGGAGAGAAGAAACCGCGAACTCCACCTGAAACGAGGCTCCGCCTAACTCCTTCTCGGGTAGATCCAGAAACTAGGTAACCTACTGCGGAAATTTCTCGCATCGCTTTCAGGGTGATCGAGAGAAACTTTCGCATCTCATAATCTCCATTATTGAAAAGGAGATTCGAAACGTGTCGATGATATTGATTCTGGGATCCGCCGCCGTTGCCGAGGAGGTCAGCTGATGGCGAGAATATTAACCCCGCATCCTCCATTGCGCAAGTCCTCCGCCCCGGTTCTCGGGCCGGTAGATCTGTCCGTACACTTAATCACCTCGAAAATGATAGGCGTACGTGCTCGAGGGGCCTACGTACGTTATAGAGGCTGCTTTTAGTGCTCAATTGACCCTTCATCAATATACTGGACGGTCGACAGAAACGGGGCGAGGAGCATCTGATGGATCCGGCGCTCAGTGCTGGCACGGCAGTTGTGCCGATGGTTTGCTCAGGTGGTTATGAATGTTGTTGCGGCGCAGTCTATTTGTTGGCAAGCGAGGATCGGTGGCCGGTTCAAGTGGTCGGAGCCGCAGTGCCGGGCCCGGCAGTATCTTGAAGCAGGTCAGCGACGGCGAGTGTCAAAAGGCACAGAAGTAGGATTACCTGCAGCCAAGGGAATTCTCGCCCGATCCGAAGGACGTGCAGTTTCGAACCAGACTTGCCATGATCGACCGGACTCGGCGCGGTCGATCACCTCCCCTTGGCTCGCATCGACGCCGCGTCGATCACCGCCTGCGACCAGTCGATCAAGCCTTCCATACCCCGCTCATGGAGCACGGCGCGATGTAGACGCCGCTACAGACCGGCCTCGGTCCAGATAGTGAACCAGCGATGCGCCGTCGGCGCGGTGCGATCGAAAAAGGTGGCAGCATCGGCCACGCACAAATCGCTGAGCATGTGCACACCACCGCGGTGAAAAGCGCCGGCTGGTCGACCGGCGCGGTACCGCCACCCCTGCGTGCGCGGAACGAAATCCGGCAGCAACGGCTCCACCGGCTCCCACAACTCGTCGGGCACCAACCGCTTCGGCAACTCATCTGACACGATCAAATGTCCTGTGACACAGTCCGTCTCGACCCGCCAGCAACGGATTGCATCGACATGATACAACTTCTCAGCGGGGTGCCAGCGTGCAGGATCGGTCTCGATCAGATTCAGGAGTCTATTTTTGTGTCTCTGTTGGGCCGATGATTCGGGGGATTTCCCGGAAAGGGGGTGACGTAGAGGTGCGTGCTGCTTCGTAGGCATTGATTATCTCTATCGAAACAGGCCCTCGGCGGGATACTGGATGGCCCTCTTGGCGAGCCCATGCGCGAATCTGCGAAACCCTCTTGTCGCTCAGTTCGTCGGAGCCCTTCCTCCTCCGAGCGCGTCGTTTTCCCCCGGTCTTGTGAGCGAAAGGAATCCACTCGTGAAAGATCCCGCGCAACCGATCGGCATTAACCTCCGACAAGTCCATCTCGTATGTAATTCCATCAAAACCGAATGTAACCTTTTCCGTGGCTTTCGACTTCTTGTCGAAGTCATCGATAAGGAGCACTTTGAGTGCCATGGGACCCGGCCTTCCACGCTCGCAGGATTGCAAAATTTAGGAACGGGCGACAGTTGCAGCTTTTGCTCCACGCTCACCAACAGCGGGATCGCGGCGGTGGCACAGGAGGTCGGTCACCCTCTCGACCTATGGCACTGCTATTCCGAACGCTCAACTATATGCGCCGTGCGCACCGACAATGAGGAATCGCTCCCGACCGCAATCGCTGGCACTGCACCTGAGAGCGTAAACCTACTTTCAAACGATCGGACGATGAGGATCGTAGCCGCTTATCTGCCATTGCGCAAGTCCTCTATCGATTTTTCAGAAGTGGTTCGAGCGGGGCGCCGCCCATATCTCAGGGAAGTGAAATACCTACGTGTGTCTATAAAATCTACGTACGACTTAATTCTCCTCAATGACTACGGTCGAAGACACAGGCGTACTTCCGCTTCGCCCGCCGGTCGCGTGCAATAGGCGAGCAAGAGGATGGCTCATATGATTAGCGGCGCGAACATCCATCGGGCGGCTTGACGGTGATCACGGTGCGGACCCCAATCCGGCGAAGCGGTCGCCAGATGCAAGACAACGCGCCGCTGCACTACCGTGCCGGTCGGGTGTCAGGCGGTCTTCGAACAGCAGCTTCACCCGCGATCCGAGTCAGGCCGCATGCCCGACAGCGCCCACACACAGGCATTGTGAGAAACCACCAACACGGGGGAGTCGAATCAACTGCTCCGACTTTTATCTAGTGGCAGCGGTTGGTGGCGGTGGATTCCTCACCTTATACGTGGCGAGATCTTCCTCAATATTGCTCGACCGCAAACGAACCACATGGCCGACGACGAAACCTACCGGTGAGGAGGCAAGGTCCAGGCCAACCTCGTCGAAGGACGCCACGACCTCGCACAGCGGATCTACCAGGGGAAGGAAGCGGGAGGCGTCGAACGACTCACCCCCCGTCCGCAACGAATCCACGGCGCGGGACACCAGTCGAGCAGTTGATCGTCGAGGATGTCGGTATCGGTGCCGACCGATCCGAGGCGCAGTGCGATGGCGGTGACTGGAGGCTCCCCGGTTCGGTTGACTCCTGATCAGTGATGACTTCGGTCCTCGCAGTGGAAGGATCGTCATCATGCCCAAGCCGTTCCCCAAGGTGTTTCGTCGCGATGTAGTCGCGGTTGCCCGCAAGGGTGCAGCGCCGTTGGCTCAGGTCGCCAAGGATTTCGGCATCCGCAGAGTTGCCTGAAGAACTGGCTGAAACGAGCGGACATCGGAGATGGGGCCCGGTCGGGCGCCACCTCGGACGAGTCCACCGAGCTGGGCGAGGCCCGCGGACGGATCCGGCAACTCGAACAGGAAGCCGAGGTCATGGGTCATGCGGTCGCCTACTACTGCAGCGACACTCAGGTGAGTGGGTAGCCTCGTCGCCGGTAGTGGGATAGACGGGCTTGGTGTTGTCGTCGGCGGCGCCATCGTGACCAGGCCCAGACGTGGTCGGGGTCGTGGTGGCGGGGCAGGACCAGGGCGACGAGCAGGCGAGGGATCTCCGGTAGCGTGAGAGCGATCATGTCTTCGTCGGCCTCGGCGAATCCCCGTTTGCGGCAATCGCTTTCGACGACGATTGCCAGGCGAAGGGCGAGCATGGACAAGGTGATGTGGGCGTACCAGGCCCGATAGCTGCGGACTTGGTAGTGGTCGAGACCAGCTTCGCCTTTGGCCTGCTGGAACGCTTCTTCGACATGCCACCGTGACCCGGCTGTGAAAGCGAGATCGACCAGCCGGGACCGGACCGGCCCGTAGCACAGGTAGTAGGCGATGTGGGTGGGGTCGCTGATCGAGCGCCGCGTCAGCAGCCAGTGCCCGCGTCCGCGAGTCCAGGCGCCGTCGATCTGGCGGCGCGCCCAGTCGTAGGTGCGGGGCCCGTGCGCGCCAGCGCCCACCGACAAACGTTGCCAGGTGCCCGCCGCGAACTCGGCGACGAGTTCGTCAACCCGGGCCATCCGGTCGGCGGGGGTGGCTACCCGCTGGTCACAGCGGGTAGCCAGCACATAGGCCACGTCGCGCGATTCGAGCCACTCACGCAGGTAGCCGGCTTGGCCGTAGGCTTCATCAGCGGTGAACCACGCGAACGGCACCCCGGCGTCCAGTGCCCGCTCCAGCATGGCGATCACTTGCCGTGGTTTCGTGGCGAACCCGACCTCGTCGTCGATCCCAGCGGCCCGGCAGCGCTCGCGGTCGATGGTCCAGGATTCGGGCAGATAGAGTTCACGGTCGATCAGCGCGTGCCCGTGCGACGACGCATACGCCAGAAACACTCCGATCTGGCAGTTCTCCGTCCGGCCTGCCGCTCCCCGGTTATTGCCGCTGCACCCCCGGCCGACCGCACTCCCTTCTTCAGGAATCCGGTCTCATCAGCCGCCAGCACTGCATCGGGATCACCGAGCCGGTCCACGACATAGACGCGCACGTCGTCACGGATACCGTCGACATCCCAGTCCGCTCGCCGAAGCAACCGCTGCATCCCTTGCGGTCCCGACTCACCGGCATGCTCGGCCAGAGTCCACCCGTTCTTACGTTCCAACCCCGCTACCAGCCCCGATGCATACTCCCGGGCCCGAGCCCGTGGCTCGGACCGGGCGAACCGGGCACCGACCCGGCTCATCAACGAATCCAGCTCGACCACAGCATGATCCAACAACACACCACAGATCTACCAGCACCGACTCATCCAAGTGTCGTTGCCGTACTAAGGCCGGACCGTCGGTTCATGATGACCTCGTCCAGCGCGAGTTCACGCGACCGCGCCGGACCAGCGATGGCTCATCGATATCACTAAGCACCCAAGCGGTGCGAGGGCGAGCTGTATCTGTGCGCGATCAAGGACTGCTATTCCGACAGAATTGCCGGCTAGAGATCGACTCGCGTATGAAGGCCTCGCCGGCGGGTCGACGCTTCGAGCAATGCCATCGCGATGCGGGCGCCGGGCCGGCGCAATCATGCAGGGGGCTACCAATTCCGGTCACGAAAGTTCCTTAGCCTGCTGTCGCGCAATGGTTTACGCGGTTCCATGGGAAGGGGCGAAGCATGTGGTGACAACGCTGCCAAAGACGCGCCGCCGAACGGCTGCGCCGGCTGCGCGGATCCGAAGGGGCCGTGGCAGCGGGTATCGGAGATGCAGGACAAGCTGCACCGTTGGGCGGTGGCCGACCCCGGTCGCCCGTTCGATGATGTGTTCAATCTCGTGCACGACCCGGCGACGCTGCGAGTGGCGTTCCACCGGCTCGCGGGCAACCGGGGCCGTAACTCGCCTGGCATCGACGGTGTCACCACCGACGATGTCGAGCACGGTTTCGGTGTCGATGGGTTCCTGGAGGATATGCGGTTGTCGTTGAAGGGCGGGTCGTTTCGGTCGGTCCCGGTGCGGCAGCGGCGGATTCCGAAACCGGGTGGATCGGAAAAGCTGCGGAAGCCGGGCATTCCGACTATCGCGCATTGATCGACTCGATCGCGTTGGTCGTTCGAATCACCCGCCGAATCTCCAAGTCATGATTGAGGAATGGAGCGTTCGGTACTCGACCTGGCCCCTTCCGTGCACATGCCCAACCCAACCGGACGATTGCGGCCTATCGACATCTCGAGACCGGTCAGGTCGATGGTCCCGTCACCGAACTGACCTACCATGAACGCGGCGAGCCAGCCGATCTGACCGCCGCCGGTCACGCCATGGGCGCGCTCTGCTGCTGTGTCCGGCCGGACTGGCTCCATCACCGAAGTTATCGGATGTCTCACCGCAGGTATCGCACCGGTCCCGATGCCGTGGCGGCGGTCGCACGAATTCGTCTTTGACCTGCGGCATTGCGGCAGGCTATGACCGAAGCCAAGGTGTCGGTAGTACTCACCAGCACGACGATCCTCGGCGCGTTGGCCGCCGCGGCCGCCCCTGGATTGGCCAAGCTGCGGTGGATTGTCGCTGACACCCTGCCAGCCGACGAAACTAATTCGATTGTGGCACTATGCAGCCCTGTTGACCTATCCGCACTCCACACTCGCATCGTCACGATGGAAGGGTCTACGTACGTGGCTCGACCACTTCTCTGGATGCGCGTGAATGTCGCACTCACAGACACTATTGGCCGGAAGGTGATGGCAAAGCTGCATAACACTCGCCCGATAATATTGGCCGGAGGCGACGACATATTATGGCTATGCATTGCAAGGTCTGCAGGAAAGAGCTGCCGCCGATAACGGATCGTTGTCGAAGTCTGCATATTGAGTACGACGAGTCATTGGGACCAGTGGACGCTCGAATGACTGCAGCGGATTGGTGGGCTGTTGCGAGTTGGCTGAATCCGAAGATGAATCTGCCCGTAGGGCAAATAGGAGCAGAGTAGGAAGGGGCTAATTCGTATTCCCCTGAATTGTGGGTATGCAATTCCATGCCCCGAATGGCGTCAGGGGTGCTGTTCTGTGGCTGAATAAGTTGCCGTACAGGAGTTGTGCTAGCTGAACGCAGATTGCACTGACTCGATGTGCCGGACACTACATCATCCGGGGTCGACGAAGGCTCACAAGGTTACGGCGAGGATTTAGCCGGCAAATGAAATATTGGCGATGGCATGACGAGAAGTGGCCGCGCTCCAGGGGGTGACGCCTTGTGAGCTCAAATGTGTCGGTTCGACAGTCGAGCGCGGAACTCGAAACAGTGGTCCGTCGAATTAAGGGCATGAATGCCGGGAAAGCCGGGATGGTTCATCCGATGGTGTGATATAGAATGAGGATTGAAGTTGGATCGGCTGGATTTCGGCGGAAACAGCGTAGCTGGTGGCGAACGGCTAGACGCTGATTCTGGGGTAGAACCCAGCCTGTCCGGCGCCTTCCCGTTGTCACCTGCTCAACTGGGTATTTGGTTCGCGCAGCATATGGATCCGCAAGTTCCGATCAGTATCGCGCAGTACGTGGACGTAGACGGCGATATTGATCGGCCAGTGCTGCGGGAAGCCAGCATCATTGCCTCGCGCGAGTTCGGCTCGGGCTTCCTGCGGATCATCGAACGTGACGGTGAACCGCTCCAGTACGTCGACTACTCGATTCCGGATTCCGACGATATCGGCTACGTCGATCTGCGGGCCGAGGATGACCCGTCAGCCGCGGCTGCCGCCTGGATGCGTGCCGAGTACAGCCGTCCGCTGTACATGGTTAACGACCGCCTGATAATGAGTGTGGTCCTGCAACTCGCGGACCGACACTGGTATTGGTATACGCGGGTGCATCACATTGTGCTTGACGGCTTCGGCGCGATGACCTGGCTGAAGCGGTTTGCGGAGATCTACACCGCGCTGCTGCAGGGCGCTGATGTTACCCCGTCCAGGGCTACCGACCTGCATACCATCTACGGGCAGGAGATCGCCTACCGGGAAAGCTCCCGCTTCGTCGCCGACAAGGAATACTGGGTCGAGCGGGTGGCGGGGCTGGAGGAAGGCACCAGCCTGGCGAGGGGTTCCGCGCCGCGCGCGGCGATCAACGGCATCGTGAGCGCCGCGCTGTCGGAGGAGCAGAACACTCTGCTGGACGCGGCGGTCGCGCGGCACGATTCCTCGCCCGCCGGTCTGTTGCTGGCCGGTTTCGCCGCGTATCTGGCGCAGTGGAACGGCGTCGAGGACGTCATTCTCAGCCTGCCGGTGACCGCGCGCACCACCGCGGCGATGCGCCGCTCCGGCGGCGTGTCGTCGAACATCGTGCCGCTGCGGCTGCACGTCGGCCATGACACGACGGTGTCGGGGCTCCTCAAGCAGGTCCAAGTTGAGGTCGTCGGCGCGCTGCGTCACCAGCGGTACCGACACGAGGACATCCGCCGCGACACGGCGGTCGGCGCTGTTCGAACCGAACTATTCGGTCCGTCGGTGAACATCATGCTGATCCACGACCGTCTGATTCTCGGACAGGCTGTGGGTAAGGTAAGGATACTTTCCACCGGTAACGTTCCGGATCTCGCTGTCAACTTGTATCAGTCCGAAGGTGGCGTCCGGTATCGCATCGACTTCGAGACCAACCCCAACCTCTACACCAAGGATGAGGCGCGAATGCAGCATTCGCGCTTTCTAAAGTATTTCAAGGCGTTTCTTTCTGCGCGCGCAGATTTGCCGATTTGGGACCTGAAGATTCTTTCTAGCGAGGAATCCCGTCGGGTGCTGGTAGATTGGAACGACACCAAGCATCCGTTGCCGGCGGCGACCCTGGTCTCGCTGTTCGAGGCGCAGGTCGCGCGCACTCCGGACAGTCCCGCGGTGACGTTCGAGGGGACGAGTCTGTCCTACGCCGAGTT
>NZ_JBITBU010000054.1:0-7760 GCF_044452545.1 Nocardia sp. NPDC051900
TGATCAGCAGGTGCAGTTGCGTGGGTTCCGCATCGAACTCGGGGAGATCGAGGCGGCGCTGCTGCGGTGTGCCGGGGTCGGGCAGGCGGTCGCGGCGGTCCGTACCGACGAGCATGCCGGTGACCGTTTGATCGGCTACGTCGTGCCCGACCCGGGCGCGAGCATCGACCCGACCGCGGTGCGCGGCGAAGTCGCCGACTTCCTGACCGGGTACATGGTCCCGGATGCGGTGGTCGTGCTCGAGGTGTTGCCGTTGACGGCGAACGGGAAACTGGACCGCCGGGCGCTGCCCGCACCGGAGATCGTCAGCACGGCCGCCTACCGCGCGCCGCAGACGGTCACCGAGCAGGCCGTGGCCGCCGCGTTCGCCGAACTGCTCGGCGCCGACCGCGTCGGCCTGGACGACGATTTCTTCGGGCTCGGCGGTAACTCGCTGCTCGCGGCCCAGGTGGCCGGACGGCTGCGGGACGCGACCGGAGCGACGGTGCAGGTGCAGTGGTTCTTCACCGACGCCACGGTGGCGGGCTTGGCCGCGCGCATCGACGCGGGCGACGCCGACGCCACCGCGGCGCTGGACGTGCTGCTGCCCATCCGGGCGAGCGGATCGGCGGCCCCGCTGTTCTGCCTGCATCCGATGTACGGCTTGGCCTGGTCGTACGCGGGTCTGGCCCAGTTCCTGCCCGTCGAGCAGCCGATCTTCGGCCTGCAATCGCCCGCGCTGTCGGAGGACGTCGAGCTGCCCGGTTCGCTGGACGAACTGGCCGAGCGCTACCTGTCCGAGATCAGGGCGGTACAACCGCAGGGTCCGTACCGGTTGCTCGGCTGGTCCCTCGGCGGCGTGCTCGCCCATGCCATCGCCACCAGGTTGCAGGACGCGGGCGAGCAGGTGGAGTTGCTGGCCATGATGGACAGCCATCCGAATCCGGACGTGGTCGGATTCCGCGCGGCGGTGCGCGGGGCCCTGGCCGAACTCGGCCTCGGCACGGCGGTCACCGCTGACGGCGATGTCTACGAGCTAGACGACGAGTCGTTGGCCGCGTTGCACGCCATGATCCCGGCCGATCTGGTCGCGGTGACTCCCGAGCGGCTGCGCCGGATCTACCGCACCGCGGTCCGCTCGGCGGAGTTGATCGCCGAGCACCGGCCCGGAGTATTCCGCGGCACCGTGCAGTACTTCAGCGCGGCGGTCGCCGATCCCACCGACGAGTTGCGCGCCGCCGCGGCCGACTGGTGGCCGTACGTCCAAGGCATGGTCGTCGACCGGCCGGTCGAGGTCACCCACGCTCGGATGGCCACACCGGAGGCGCTGGCGGTGATCGGACCGCAGCTGGCCGCTCTGCTCGACGCTCGCCGTTGACCATCCTGCCGACGTCGCGACCCCAATCGCGCGTCGGCAGGTAATAATCAACCGCGGCACTCGTCACGTGCGTCCGTTTTCGACCCGAAACCCCACGGTCGAGGCCGGTCGCGCTCGGCGTGCGCCGGTGGTCAGGTAACGATCGACCTGCGCACGTTCGATGATCCCAGGGTGGGGAGCATGGTGACGTGCGTGCGGCGACGATAGACAGGGTGAGGCAGCACGATGGTTCGGGCGGTCGGGCAGCGGCGTGACGAGACTGCGGAAGCGGTGCGCGTATGACCCGCCCGGCGCGTGTGCGCCCGACCCGGACCCGCCGCCCCCGCGTCACCACTCTGCCGCAATTGATGGCCACCGCCGTCGAGGCCAACCCGAGCGGCGCGGCCGTGGTGTTCGCCGACGCGACCGCCACGCTGGCCGCGCTGAGCTATGCCGAGCTGGACGAACGGTCCACGCGTTTGGCGCGTTTGTTGATCGATCGTGGGGTGGGTCCGGAGGATCTGGTCGCGGTCGGTGTTCCGCGTTCGGTGGAGTCGGTGGTCGCGGTGTGGGCGGTGGCCAAGACCGGTGCGGGGTTCGTGCCGGTGGATCCGAACTATCCGATCGACCGGGTCGAGCACATGGTCGCCGACTCGGGCGCGGTCTTCGGGCTGACCGTGGAGGAACTCCGCGGTGACCTACCGGACCGGGTCGAGTGGCTGGCCATCGACACCGCGGACTGCGCCCGGCGGCTCGCGGAGTTCCCGGCAGATCCGGTGACCTACACCGATCGGGTTCGTCCGCTGCGCGCGGAGCATCCCGCCTACGTCATCTACACCTCCGGCTCAACGGGCAAGCCGAAGGGTGTGGTCGTCACGCAGGCGGGGTTGGCGAGTTTCTGTGCCGAGCAGCGTGATCGGTATCGGGTGACGAGTGCGTCGCGGACGTTGCATTTCGCGTCGCCGTCGTTCGACGCGTCGGTGCTGGAGTTGCTGCTCGCGCTGGGTGGCGCGGCCACCATGGTCGTCGCGTCCCCCACGGTGTTCGGCGGCGAGGAATTCGCGTCCCTCATCCGCCGGGAGGCCGTGACCCACGCGTTCGTGACGCCGGCCGCGCTGGCGTCGGTGGATCCGGCGGGGTTGGACGAGTTGCGTGTGGTGGTGGCCGGTGGCGAGGCGTGCCCGGCGGAGCTGGTGCGGCGCTGGGTGCTACCGGTGTCGGGTGGGCGCACCCGTGAGTTCTTCAACGGGTACGGCCCGACCGAGACCACGATCATGACGAACATCAGCGCGCCGCTGGTGCCGGGGGAACCGGTGACGATCGGCGCGCCGATCCGGGCCGTCACCGAATACGTGCTGGACGAGCGGTTGGTCCCGGTCCCCAGCGGTGTCGTGGGGGAGCTGTACATCGCCGGTGCGCAACTGGCCCGCGGCTATCACGAACGGCGGGGACTGACCGCGTCCCGCTTCGTGGCGAACCCGTTCGACGCGCATGGTTCACGCCTCTATCGCACCGGTGATCTGGTGCGTTGGACGCCGGATGGTGAGTTGGAGTATCTGGGTCGCAACGATTTCCAGGTGAAGATTCGCGGTTTCCGTATCGAGCTCGGTGAGATCGATGCGGTGCTGGCGGCGCACGAGACGGTCGATTTCGCCGTCACCGTCGGCCACCACCTGGACAGCGGCGCGACCATTCTCGTCTCCTACGTGCACGCCACGCCGGGGATGGACGCCGACGCGGCCGAACTGGCCGCGCTCGCCGAGCAGAGCCTGCCCGCGCATATGGTGCCGACGGTCGTCATGGTGCTGGACGAGATCCCGCTGACTCCGGTGGGCAAATTGGACCGCGAGGCGCTGCCCGCGCCGCGGTTGCAGACCAAGGTGTTCCGCGCGCCGGTCGGCCCGCTCGAAGAGTTGGTCGGCGAGGTGTTCGCCGAACTGCTCGGCCCCGGCGCGCCGGTCGGCGCGGACGACGATTTCTTCGAGCTGGGCGGCAACTCGCTGATCGCGACGCAGGTCGCGGCCCGGTTGGGGGCCGCCATCGCGGCGCGGGTGCCCGCGCGGCTGATCTTCGAAAGCCCCACCGTCGCCGCGCTCGCCGCGCGGTTGGAGCCGTTGAAGGGCGCGGGCGACCGGCGCGCGTTGGTGGCGGTGGAGCGTCCGGAGCGGGTGCCGTTGTCGCCCGCGCAGCGGCGGATGTGGTTTTTGAATCAGTTCGATACCGGGTCCGCGGCGAACAATATTCCGTTCGCGGTGCGGTTGTCGGGTGTGTTGGATGTGGCGGCGTTGCAGGCGGCGGTCGCGGATGTGGTCGGGCGTCATGAGACGTTGCGGACGGTGTATCCGGCGGTGGACGGTACCGGGTATCAAGTGGTGCTGCCAGCCGCACAGGCCGTTCCCGACCTCGCGCCGAAGCCGGTCGCCGAGCACGAGCTACCGGACTGGCTGCGCGGATTCGCGCTGACCGGCTTCGACGTCGCGGCGGAGGTGCCGCTGCGCATCGCACTGGCCGAGATCGGTCCCGGTGACCACGTGGTCGTTGTAGTGGTGCACCACATCGCGGCCGACGGCGCTTCGGTCGCGCCGTTCCTGCGTGACCTGCTCAGCGCGTTCCTGTCCCGGCGCAACGGGGCGCGCCCGTCGTGGCAACCGCTACCCGTGCAGTACGCGGACTACACGCTGTGGCAGCGCGCGATGCTCGGCGACGAGGACGACCCGGATTCGGTGGCCGCGGCCCAGATCGCCTATTGGCGCGACGCCTTGGCGGGCATCTCGGACCGGATCGACCTACCCGCGGACCGGCCGCGCCCAGCCGTCGCCTCCGGCCGGGGCGCGGAGTACACCTTCGTGGTGGACGCCTCCGTGCACCGAGGTCTCGCCGAACTGGCACAGAGCGCGGGCGCCTCGGAGTTCATGGTGGTGCACAGCGCCCTGGCGGTGCTGCTCGCCCGGCTCACCGGCACCGACGACATCACCATCGGCACGCCCGTGGCGGGCCGGGGCGAGCGGGAACTCGATCCGCTGATCGGCATGTTCGTCAACACGCTGGTCCTGCGCACCCGGATTGATCCCGGCGCGTCGTTCCGTGCGCTGCTCGAACAGACGAAGGAAACGGATCTCGGCGCGTTCTCGCACGCCGAGTTGCCGTTCGAGCGGCTGGTCGAGGTGCTGGACCCGGTGCGCTCGCAGGCGCATCATCCGTTGTTCCAAGTGGCGCTGTTCTACCAGAACCTCAGCATGCCCGAGATAGTACTGCCCGGACTGTCCGCTCAGGTGGTCGAGTTCGACAGCGCGATGGCGAAATTCGATCTGCAATTGACCGTGGTGCCCGCCGCCGATGGACAGGCCACCGGGTTCACGGCGATGTTCACCTACGCCACCGACCTGTTCGACGAGCGGACGATCGCCGAGTTCGCCTGGCGGCTGGATCTGTTGCTGACCGCCGTCGCGGCCGAGCCGGATCGGCCGATCGGCGCGATCGACCTGCTGGCTCCCGCCGAGCGCGAACGCATCCTGCTCGAGTGGAACAGCACCAGGTACCCGGTGTCCGCCGAGTTGCTGCTGGACGGTTACCGGCGCGCCGCGGAGGCGTACGCGGACGAGGTGGCCTTGGTGCACGAGGGCGCCGAGCTGACTTATCGTGAGTTCGATGCGCGGGTGAATCGGCTGGCGCGTTTGTTGATTTCGCAGGGTGTGGGTGCGGAGTCGTTGGTGGGGTTGGCGGTTCGGCGGTCGTTGGATCTGGTGGTGGGGATGTATGCGGTGGTGGCGTCGGGTGGGGCGTATGTGCCGTTGGATCCGGATCATCCGGCCGAACGCATCGCGCACATCCTCGACACGGCGCAGCCGGTCTGCGTCCTCACGACCTCCGCCGACGCGGTCGACGTGCCGGAAGGCACCGCGGTCCTGCTGCTGGACGCGCTGGATCCGAACCGATTCGACGACAGCCCGGTTCGCGCGGAAGAACTCGTGCGCCCGGTGTCGCCGCACCATCCGGCGTACGTCATCTTCACTTCCGGGTCGACCGGCAGGCCCAAAGGCGTGGCGATCTCGCACTTCGCGATCCAGAACCAGATCAGCTGGATGCTCGCTGCCTATCCGCTGGACGCCGACGACGTGTACCTACAGAAGACGGCGACGACCTTCGACGTCTCGCTATGGGGATACTTCCTGCCGCTGCGCGTGGGCGCGAAGCTGGTCGTCGCCGCCCACGACGGGCACCGCGATCCGGTGTATGTCGCGGAAACGATTGCGGCACAGGGTGTGACGGTGACGGATTTCGTGCCGTCCATGCTGACGGTCTTCGCCGCGCACACCGCTCCCGGGTCGTGCCCCACTTTGCGCGACATCTTCGTGATCGGCGAAGCGCTGCCGCCGGAGACCGTCGCCGCGGTGCGCACGGTGACCGACGCGGCCGTGCACAATCTCTCCGGCCCGACCGAGGCGGCGGTGTCGGTGACCTACTGGCCCGCGACGGCCGCGGACGAGCGTTCCGTGCCGATCGGCGTGCCGCAGTGGAACACGCGGGTGTACGTCCTGGATTCGTGGTTGCGGCCGGTGCCGGTGGGTGTGCCCGGTGAGTTGTACTTGGCCGGTGATCAGCTGGCCCGCGGTTATGTGCGGCGTCCCGATCTCACCGCGGACCGGTTCGTCGCCAACCCGTTCGGCAACGGCGAGCGGATGTACCGTACCGGTGACCTGGTGGTCTGGCGCGCCCCGACCGAAGCGCTGCCGCATCGGCTGGACTACCTCGGCCGGACCGATTTCCAGGTGAAGTTCCGTGGTCAGCGGATCGAGCTGGGCGAGATCGAGACGGCGCTGCTGGCGCAGCCTTCGGTGAGCCAGGCGGTGGCCTCGGTCGCGCCTTCGTCGCTCGGGGACCAGCTCGTCGCCTACACGGTCCCCATGCCGGGGTACTCGATCGAGCAAGGCGAGTTGCTCGCGGCAATCGGGGAAACGCTGCCCGCCTACATGGTTCCGGCCGCCATAGTCGCGCTGGATGCGTTGCCGCTGAATTCCAGCGGCAAGCTCGATCGTAAGGCGCTTCCCGAACCTGCCTTCACCGCGCGTGAGTTCCGTGCGCCCTCGAGCGCGGTCGAGGAGATCGTGGCGGGTGTGTTCGGCGAGGTGCTCGGTGTGACCCGGGTCGGCGCGGATGACGACTTCTTCGCGCTCGGCGGCAATTCGCTGGTCGCCACGCAGGCGGCGGCGCGCTTGGGTGCGGCGGTCGATGCTCGCGTGCCGGTGCGGACGCTGTTCGAGACTCCGACGGTGGCGGGGTTGGCGGCGGCGCTGGAGTCGCACACGCACGGTGAGCGTGGTGTGGAGCTGGGGAGCATCGCCCGGCCGGAGCGGTTGCCGTTGTCGTTGGCGCAGCGGCGGATGTGGTTCCTCAACCGGTTCGACCACGTGGACGGCGCTGCCGCCACGGCCGGTTCCGCGGCCTACAATCTGCCCTTCGCATTGCGGTTGACCGGCGAACTGGATGTCGCCGCGCTGGGTGCGGCGCTGCACGACGTGGTGGCGCGCCATGAGGTGCTGCGCACGGTGTATCCGGAGACCGCGGATGGTCCGGTGCAGGTGGTGCTGGCCGCCGGGCAGGTGGCGCTGGATGTGGACGCGCATGCGATCGGCGCGGACGAGGTCGCGAGCGAGGTGTACACGCTCGCTGCGACTCCGTTCGACGTGACCGCCGAAGTGCCGGTGCGGGTGCGGCTGCTGCGGATCGCGGACGCGCCGCAGGAACATGTGTTGGCGGTGGTGGTGCATCACATCGCGGCGGATGCGTCGTCGATGGGTCCGTTGGTGCGGGATGTGATGGTGGCGTATGCGGCGCGTACTTCGGGTGAGGTTCCGGGGTGGTCGTCGTTGCGGGTGCAGTATGCGGATTACGCGTTGTGGCAGCGTGCGGTGTTGGGGGAGGAGTCGGATCCGGGTTCGATTGCGGCTCGGCAGATCGGTTTCTGGCGGGAGCAGTTGGCTGGTCTTCCTGATTTGCTGGAGTTGCCGACGGATCGTCCGCGGCCTGCGGTGGCGTCGCTGGCGGGTGCGCGAGTGGATATCGAGATCGATGCGGCGACGCATGCGGGGCTCGTGGATTTGGCTCGTGCGCATGGGGCGACGTTGTTCATGGTGGTGCATACGGCGTTTGCGGTGTTGCTGGCTCGGTTGTCGGGTTCGGATGATATCGCCGTTGGTACTCCGGTGGCGGGTCGTGGTGAGCGGGAGCTGGATGATCTGATCGGTATGTTCGTCAATACCGTGGTGTTCCGGTCGCGGATAGATGGCGGTGAGTCGTTCGCGGGTGTGCTCGCGCGTCAGCGGGATGTCGATCTGGCTGCGTTCGCGCATGCGGATGTGCCGTTCGAGCGGTTGGTGGAGGTGTTGAATCCGCCGCGGTCGACGGCGCGTCATCCGTTGTTCCA
>NZ_JBITBU010000055.1:0-2025 GCF_044452545.1 Nocardia sp. NPDC051900
GCCGTCACCGCCGCGGCCGACGGACGAATGGTTTCCCGCCGAACGCGCCCGAGCTATCAGGGATCTCGTCGGCGACGCCCGCCCGGCCGTGCAGGTCCCGACGCCGGACGGAAAGCGGCGGGTCGCGTTCGATCCGTGGGCGCCCGAATTCATGGCCGAGCCTGCATGCCCGCTTACGAAGCTGCCCGCCAGCATGTGCGCGCACTGCCGCGGAAAGGATCTACCGGCACGTCTGCAGGAGGCATCGGCGAGCGGAGGGCAGACGATTATCGGACTTCCCTGGTCGCGCCCGCCCCTCTCGATGAACGACAACGGCGCCACCCGGGGCGCACGGTTCGCGCGGGCCCGCAAGATCGCCGACATTCGGCGCGACATGGTCACGCTCGCACGCAAGGCCGGTCTGCCGAAAGGTGTTCGATACGCGACGATCACGCTGCACTATCGGCCGCGCGACAACACGCCACGCGACACCGTGAACCTCGCGCCCACCGTCAAAGCGCTCGTCGATGGGCTGACGCCGCAAAAGGTCGTGCCGACCAAACGGGGTTTCAACGTGCACGCGGGCTACGGATTCGTACCCGACGACTCGACACGTCACGTGTCCACACCCGAGTCGGTCATTCACCGCGCCGAGCGTGGCAAGCCCGGTGCGATGTGGCTCGAACTGACCTGGCAGGGGTGAACTGTGGCCGAGTCCGAACAAGACGTACGCGCATGGTTCGCCGCCCAATTCCCGGACGCGCAGCCGTGGCAGGCGTATCTCTTCGAACAGGTGGTGAAAGCGCGGCGAGAGGGCCGCCAGCTCGTCATGTCGCAGCCGACCAGACGCGGCCGCATCAAGTTGAACGAATTGGTCCGCTTGAACGAATTGGTCCGCCGGTACCTCGCCGAGCAGGGCGTGACGGTTGTCAGCGGACGCCACGAATGGGGCGAACCCGTGCCCCGCAAAGGCGTACCGGTGCTGCCGTGCAAGCACTGTCCGGTCGTGTGGTGGCCCGACCGCAACGAACCCCGATCCCTGTGCCGCTCCCGGCCGCGCGACAAGAAAGGGCGCTCATGATCGAGCTGCAGCTACCCGAAAAGGATCCGGTCGAGGCCGCGCTGCTCGACTGGTTCCAGAAAGCCGACCTGTACCGCGACGGCGAGCTCGTGCACCGGGGCGTGAACCTGCTCGGCGGATCGGCCGTCGCGGCCGCCGCCTACGCGAAGGCGATCACCGCGCACCTCGCGGCCGCGGGCCCGGACATCGCCGCGATGGCGCGGTTCCTGCTGTCGCAGGACGCGGGCCAGCATGTCCGCGCGAACTCGTCGGCGCCGCTCGTCGCCGAAAGCATCATCACCATGCTTACCGAAAGGGGCCTACTGTGAGCCTGCCCGTCCCCATCGGCCAACCCGGCGGCCAACCCGGCGACGTGCAATCCGATCTGCTGCACCGCATCGGATTCATCCGCGACCGCCTGTCACACCAGCAGCGGTTCGACATGATCGGCCGCCTGCTCGTGCAGCTGCGCGACAACCTGTATCCCGGTATGCACATACTCGCGAAGGCGGACGGCTCGCTCGTCGTGACGATCCCGCGGCCGCAGGCCGATCAGTGAGCGAGTGCCGCAATCCGCACTGCCGACGCTCATGCAACGAATTCCTGTGCAGCGAGTGCGCCGAGCAGCTCGTCGACGCCCTCGACCGGGTGCCGTGGCTGCTCGAGGAGCTCGCCGTCACCGAGTTGCGGCAAGACCGGGTCTCGCGCGGACTGCGCACCGGGCGCGCGCCGCGCTCGCCGCTGCTGTTCGACCCGAAGTCCAGCGACCTGCGGCGCGCGCTGGCGAACAGCGTCACCACGTGGGCGCGGCACATCGCCGAAACGCGCGGCGTGCGGCTGCGCGCGAGCGAGGACGCTGCGGCCGCCGAATGGCTCGCCGAGCACATCACCGCGGTCCGCCTGGACGAGGCCGCGGGTGAGCTGCACCGCGACATCACGCGCGCCGTCGCCGCCGCCCTGGCGCTGATCAACGCCCGGCCGCGGGA
>NZ_JBITBU010000055.1:2116-7001 GCF_044452545.1 Nocardia sp. NPDC051900
ACGTTCGACCGGCAGTCACCGGCCGCGTTCGTCACGTGCCCGCGGTGCGGCGTGCTGCACGACACCGCGCGGCTCGAGGCGCGGCTGCTGTCGCGCAGCGACAATCTCGCGTTCGACGTCGTCGCGCTCGTGCGGATCCTGCGCGAGCTCGGCGAGCCCGTACTGCGAAACACGGTCGACCAATGGATTCGACGCGGCAAGCTCGTGCCGTGCGCGTACCGGCACGACGGCGCCGTCGTGCCGGTACGCAAATCCGACACCGACAAACCCCTGTACCGACTCGGCGCCGTGCGCAAGCTGCGCGCCACCAACGCGAGAGGACGCACAGCATGAGGCAACTGCATTGGATACTGACATTGCGATGGTTGGCACCCGACGGCGAGCACACGCAGACGTTCGACGGCACCGGCGATTTCGAAGGCACGGGCACGCGCAGGCAGGCATTCGCCGAAATCGTCGCCATGGCGGCCGAGATGGCGGGCATTCCGGCGCATCCAATGCCGAACGTGCTGTTTTTCAGCCTGGAACGCAACGACCTGAGAGGACCGCACTCATGATCGACGTCGATCAGGTAATCAAGCTGCATTTCTTGCGCCTTGGCCCATCGAAAGCCGCGCTGCGCGAGGATGCCACGTACAGCGCGCAGATACGTTTCATGCGCAACATGGTGCACCGCCTCGGCATCGTGCTCGAGGACGAAGGCGTTCCCGACGAGACGGCCGAGCGCATCGTGCGGGGCGTGCTCTACGGCGCACCGACCGAGGAGGCCGCAGAGCTGCGCATGGCGCAGGCCGCCAATGCCCGCGAGGCCGCCATACGGCGGGCGGCGTCGGCGACAATGTCCGAGAGAGACGCACGGAAGATGTTCGGGCTGTGAGGATCGAGGAGTTCATCGAGGCGCGTCTCGTCGAGCGCGCATCCGGCGTCGAGGCCATCAGGTCCGCCTTGTTCAACGCCGAGATGGACCGGCGCGGGAACGGGCCCGGCTGCGCGAGTTTCGGCAGCGTCATGTCGCGATCGGAAGACATGGCGCGGCGGATGGTCGCCGAGCCTGTGCGCGCGAGCGAGCTCATGCCCGGCGATCGGACCGCAGTCGCCGCAGTGTGGCGCGATCATCCCGACTACCAGCAGGAATGGGCAACATAGGTCAGCGCGCCGCGCGGTAGCTGGACAAGATCGCCGCTCACTGTCAGACTTTCTTGCAGCGGGACATCTGTCCCCGAAGCCCGGTCCCGGCCCCCTGCTGGACCGGGTTTTTTCATGCCCCGCACTCGACGCGCGGTAGAGCAGCTCGGTCAGCTCGTCGGTCTCATAATCCGAAGGTCGCCGGTTCAAATCCGGCCCGCGCTACGGCCGCAACGGTCACCAGTCACCACAACCCGGATCCGCCTGCGCGGTCCGGGTTTCGCAGTTTCAGGAGAGATCCATGTTCGCAACTCTGTCCGCCGAAGCGTCACATGTTCCGTGGGCGCTGCTCGGCCGTCTCGCTCTGGCGATCCTGGGCGTGCTGGTCTGATGTCCGAGGGCATCGGCGCACCGATCGCGACCATCGGCCGAATCGTCCACTATCAGACCTACGGCACGCCGGGCGGCGAACACGAGCCCGAACCGGTCGCCGCGATCGTCACCGGGTCGCATCCCGGCAATGCGGCCGACCTGTACGTCATCTACCCGAACGGCACGTCGAACAAGTCGCTCGTGCCGTGGGCGCCCGAACCGACGCCCGGTCACTGGAACTGGCCGCCGAGAGTCTGAGCATGTCGCGCCGCCGCTTCCTGATTCGTGATTTCGTCGATTTCCTCACCGGCGGCGACGTCGCGACCGTTCACACCGGCCCGATCCCGATATGGGCCGGATTCATCATCGAGCAGAACGCTCGAATTCTCGAGATCCTGGAGAAGTTCATGCCAAACATCGAAGCGCAGCTGAAGGCCGATATTGCCTCGCTGGTCGATTCCAACACGAAGATCGTGGCGCTGTCCGCTGCGCAGGTTCAGCAGATCGGTGATCTGCAGGGCCAGGTCGCCGCGCTGAAGTCGCAGATCGACGCCGGCGGCACCATCACTGCCGAGGACGTCGCCGCACTGGACGACATCACGGCCAAGATCGCCGCCACCGCAGCCAGCACGGCGGACACCGCAGGTGCCAGCGCTACCAGCCCGGCGGCCGGTCAGAGCGTGGAACCGCAGCAGCCCATCACCTCGCAGCCCGTCGAGACCGCACCGGCCACCGATGCCGCTGCCCCGGTCGATGTGCCCGTGCAGCAGCCCATCACCAGCGACGGCAGCGATGCCGCCAAGGTGAGCGGCGCTGACGACACGGCCACCGACACCACGGCCACCGCACCGGCCGAGGACAGCGCCACCGAGCAGACCAGCGAGCCCACTGCCACCGCCGACGAGGGCGACAGCTCGGCCACTGGCACCACCGGGTTCGGACTGTAGGTCCTGCCGGTCATGCCGACCCGGGCCGCGCGGCGCACAACGACGCAGCGCGGCCTCGGTCATGTCCATCAGCAGCGCGTCGCGGGCCTACTTCGCGCGCTCGAGGACGGCTCGCCCTGCTGGTGGTGCACCCGGCCCATGTACCGCGACGCCGGTCGCAACTTCGACCGGCGGCAGCTGCAGGGCGACCACTCGAAGGCGCGAGCAATGGGCGGCGTGCTGACCGACCGTCTGCTGCACGCGAAGTGCAACGCCGAGCGCGGCGACGGCAGCCGCGACCACCTGCGGCCAGCACTCACCGGGCAACCGGTGAATGCGGCCGATGAGACCGAGGATCGGGCGCGCTGGTGCCTGATGAGCTGGTGAACGTGGCCGGATCCGCGCGCCGACCAGCGGCAGACCGGCCCGTCTCGTTCGTCCGATTTGCCGGAAAAATCCGGACCCCCCTCCCGGCTGACCCCCGTCTCTTAGTCGGGATTTTTATTGACCGGGCGAAAAACGGTGCATGCAATGGCCTCTGAGCTCGGGGAAGTCGGCGAAAAGCTGCGTGCCGCACTCGAATCGCCCACGGATTCGTTCGAAATCACCGTGTTGATCCTCGAAGCGGCGCGAGTGGGGGATCGGCTAGAGCAACTGAACAGCATTCTTACTGGTGAGGGCGAAATCTGGGCCCGATTGACGAACGGACGTGAGGGCGACCTCGAAATCCGTGTCGACAATGTACTACAGGAGGCGCGCCAGCAGGCGGGCACGCTGCGGCAGCTGATCGGGACGATTCGGCGTCTGCGCGACGAGCCCGAGGCACCCGACGACGATGGGCTCGCCGATCTCTGACCTCGCTGTCATGAAGCGCGAGCTATTCCCAGCGCCGGATCCGGCTGTCTTCCCGACGCTCACCGGTCGGCAGACGCCGCATCACTTCTGGGCGTCGCCGGGCGATGACACCGACGGCCACAAGGCGATCAAGCTCGCCGGGCGGCTGCCGATTCCGCCGGTCATGCCGTGGCAGTCGGGCAATCTGCGGTGTCTGCTGCGGCGCAACCCTGATGGCACGTGGACGCACTCGGACGCCGTGCTCATCGTGCCGCGTCAAAACGGAAAGAGCGAAATCCTTTTGCTCCGTTGCCTTTTCGGCCTCGCGGTGCTGGGCGAGAAGATCCTCTACACGGTGCAGCGTTGGGACACCGGCAAGGATCTGCACGACCGACTCGTGCAGATGATCAACTCGCGGCCGTGGCTGAAACGGCGGCTCGCGAAAAAGCCGACGCTGTCGCAGGGGCGCGGTGAGGTCAAGTTCACCAACGGCGGGCACCTGATTTTCTCGACGCGCTCGGCCGACATGGGCCGCGGCGTAACGAAACTCGATCTGCTGATCTATGACGAGTCCTACAACCTGGACGAGTCCGCCTCGGCGGCCGTCGGTTGGGCGCAGATGGCTGCGCACGATCCGCAGACCATCTACACCAGCTCGGCCGTGAACGCGCACATCCATCCCAAGGGGTTCCTGCTCACCGATATGCGCGCCGCCGGTCTGCGGCAGTCACCGGGCCTCTATCTGGCCGAATACATGGCACCCGAGCCGATGCCGTACGACGCCGAGGAGACTTGGAAGGCCGGTAATCCGTCGTACGGTGTCATCCAGACCGCGGCGAAGATGCGCAAGGAACTGCGCAAGGCCACGACCAAGGCCGGCATCGCGATTTTCGGCGTCGAAGGCCTCGGCCGCGGTATCTGGCCGGTGCGCGACGAGGACCGACCCGCATTGATTCCCGCGGACGTGTGGAACCGGATGAAGAATCCGGCCGCGACGCTGGTCGGACCGAAGGCGATGGCGGTCGATATGACACCGGATCGCAAGACGGTCTCGATCACCGCCTCGCAGTGGACCACCGAGGGCCGCATCCACATCGATCTGGGCTACCACGGGCCGCGCTCGGCGCAGACCGTGCCCTACATCGTGAGCACGGTGTCGCGGCTGGATCCGTGCGTGCTGGTGATCGACGACCAGAGTCCGGCGGCGTCGATGGTCGCCGATCTCGAGGCCGCGGGGCTGACGGTCTACACGACCAACACCAGCGAGATGGCGAAGGCGACCGGCGATTTCTACGACCGATCGGACGGCGCGCTGCTCAACCACACCGGCGATCCCGAGCTCGCCGACGCTGTCGAGGGCGCGGTCAAACGCGATCTGCCGGGCGGCGGCTGGGCATGGGACCGCAAACGCGCACTCGACGACATTTCCCCGCTCGTCGCCGGATCGCTGTCGACCTGGGGGCTGGTGACCTTCGGCGCGCAGACCGCGCCGGTTCAGTCGATCGTGCACCGGGCGACGACTGCGGCGACGCCGTCGCGCCGATTCCGCGGCGAAACATCCGATCTCGCGGCAGTGGGGTTCTAAGTGGGCACAATTTCGGGTTCGATGCGCCGGCGCACGCCGCCGG
>NZ_JBITBU010000056.1:0-5405 GCF_044452545.1 Nocardia sp. NPDC051900
CGGCTCACCCCGATCGAGTTTGAGACAATAAACCGGCCCGCAGTCGCGGCCTGAAAGACCAAACCCACGAGTCAACCAAACTCGGGGCAGTCCCTATTGGTTGATCATCGTCTTGGCAACCGCGACGATAGGAGCAGCCAGGCGAATCGCGATAGCGTAGCCAAGAGCCCGAAGCCGCTCGAGCCCGTCGCCTGGCGTCAGCCCAGTAGATTGCGTAGCCCAGTGTCTTTCGCGCAGCGGATGCGGTCTTCGCTGCGGGCGCGACGTCGGTGTCGTAGTTCCAGGTCAGGCAACTGACCCTTGCGGGTGTTGGTGACGAACGCGGTCAGCCGGAGGCCGTCGACGTCGGTGAACCGCAGTTGCGCGCCCGGGTGCGGGCGCTCTTTCCGCACGATAAGCCGCTTATCAGCGGGCCAGCCGTCGAGGTCGAGCAGGCCGGTGACCTCGGCGACCCAGGCACCCTTGCGGACTTCGCCGTCGGCGTCGTAGGCCAGCGTCCAGACATCGGCCGGGATCTCGTTGACCACTTCGACGATGGTATCGGTCAGGGTGAACCCCAGCGAGTACTGGATGTGCGAAGTAGAAGCTCCTATCGAGTTCGCCCGCCGCTATCCCAGTGTGAACGGGTCGCGGGGCACACCGGTGAGTTCAACCCACACTGTCTTGGTTTCGGTGTACTCGAGCATCGTCGCCAGGCCGTTCTCCCGGCCTAGGCCACTGGACTTGTAGCCGCCGAACGGGGCGCCGGGTGCGACGGTGCGGTAGGCGTTGATCCAGACTGAGCCCGCCTGGATCTTGGCCGCTACGCGGTGGGCCTTCTGTACGTTCTGGGTCCACACCGCACCCGCCAGCCCGAAATCGGAGTCGTTGGCGAGCTTGACCGCTTCGGCTTCATCGGTGAAAGGCATGAAAGCAGCGACTGGGCCGAAGATTTCCTCCTCGACCACACGCATCCCGGGCCGGGTGCCGGTGAGGACTGTCGGTTCGACGAACAGCCCGCCAAGGTCCGGCGCGGCGCGGCCGCCATACGCGATTGTGGCGCCCTCTTTCTCTGCTGAGGCGAGAAAAGCAAGGATGCGGTCGAACTGCGCGGCGTTGGATACCGGGCCCATCTCCGTCGCGGGGTCGCGCGGGTCGCCCATCTTGATCCGCCGCGCACGCTCGACGACCCGATCGACGAGTTCGTCGTGCACTTCGGCCTGCACCAGGATGCGGGAACCGGCTATACACGTCTGACCAGTGGCGGCGAAGATGCCGGCGATCACGCCGTTGGCGGCGAGTTCGAGATCGGCGTCGGCGAACACGATCTGTGCCGACTTGCCGCCGAGTTCCAGCAACGCCCCGTTGAGGTTGCGGGCGGCGGCCACCGCGACTTCCCGGCCTACCTCGGTGGAACCGGTGAACGCGATCTTGCTGATTCCGGGGTGCGAGGACAGCGCTTTCCCTACTTCGGCCCCCCGCCCGGTTACGACGTTGAACACGCCGGGCGGGAAGCCGGCCTCGCGGACGAGATCGGCGAAAGCCAGCGTGGAGACTGGGGTATAGTCCGACGGCTTCACCACCAGCGTGCATCCGACGGCCAGCGCAGGCGCCGCCTTCCACGTCAACAACAACAGCGGTGAGTTCCACGGCACGATCGCGCCGACCACGCCGACGGGTTCGCGCTGGGTGTAGCACAGATAGTTCGACCGCCCGGTCGGGATCACCTCGCCGCCGAGCTTGTCCGCGTGCCCGGCGAAGAAGTGATACCACTCCGGCAACGCCTTCAGCTGGCCGGACATCTCGCGGAGCAATTTGCCGTTATCGCGGGATTCCAGATCGGCGAGCCGGTCGGCATCCCGGGTAATCAACTCGGCCAGGCGGCGCAGCAGCCGCGCTCGTTCGGTGCCCTGCATCGCGCCCCACGGGCCGTCCATGGCCGCCTGCGCAGCGGTCACCGCCGCGTCGACGTCACTGGCATCCCCGTCCGGTACTCGGGCCCAGGCTGCGCCGGTATAAGGATCGGTGGTGATGTACGTCGCGCCAGACGCGGCCGGGCGGGCCGCGCCGTCGACGAACATCTGCCAGTCGTGAACCTCTGGTGTTGTCATGGCGATCTCCGGTCAGAAGGTGGGAAAGCCCAGCGACGCGCGGAAGGCGTTCTTGTTCGCGACGCCGTCCCGGGGCGGCAGGGCGCGCGGTGGTTCGTCGGCTTCGATGAGCACCTGTATGAATCGGGTTCCTGCGCGGGCGCGCACCGCCCGGCCGATGTCCTCGGCCGCGCTCAGATCATGCACCTGGTCGGCGTCGCGGATGCCGAATCCGCGGGCGACCGCGGCCAGGTCGGTGCCGAGGCTGGTGTGACTGCGTTGCATTCCGGTCTCCCCGAAGTGGCCGTTGTCCAGCACGACGAGGGTGAGGTTCGGCGGCAGCAGCGCGCCGATCGTGCCCAGCGCACCGATACCCATCAACTGCTCGCCGTCGCCGGTGATCGCCACGACCGACCGGTCAGGCTGGGCCAGGGCGAGTCCGAGCGAGAGCGGCGCAGCGGCACCCATCGCGCCCCATAGGTAGAAGTTCTGGTCGCGGGCGCCCGTGGAGAACACGTCGTAGCTGGCCGAGCCGAGTCCCGTGACTACGAGCGCGTCCGGGATCTCCCGCATCAGCGCCGTGACGAATTCCCGCCGGGAAACACGCTGTTCCTGCGTGCCTGTCTGCACCGTCATCAGTTCCGCACCCACTTCTTGCGCCCGAGCAGCTTCTGCCCGAGTAGCACCGCGACCCGTTCGCCCGCGTCGAAAGCGGACTCGAGGCCAGCGGTGACTGCGGGTTCGACCTCGTCGGGCTCGTCGGCCCTCAGGACTGTGATGCCCATCAGCTCCAGTGCCGCCTGTGTGCCGCGGCCCATGGCGCTCTGCCACGGGTTGAACTCGGCGTACTCGCCGCGCATGGTCACCAGCGTCAGGAATGGGAACCGGCAGTTCGACAGTAGGGAGAACATGTTGACGCAGTTGCCGACGCCGCTGCTCTGCATGAGCAGCACCGCCCGCTGCCCACCGAGCCAGGCGCCCGCGACGACGGCGACGCCCTCCTCCTCGGTGGTGAGAACGACATCGTGGATGGTCGGATCTGCCTCGACTTGCCGGATGGCATATGAGTGACCGGCGTCCGGCACGTAGGCTATCTGGGATACTTCACCCGTCTTCAGGGTACGAAATACCCCCTCCTGCCAGGCAGGCGCGCTATTCAACGTATTCATGCGTCCGTTCGCTCCGTGTTGGGTGGACTGCGACCACATCATCATGGGGTCTGATGTCGCCTTGCGTCGAATAGCGATTTTTGATGCTGAGATGTGGGATGTGTATGGATGTTCCCGAGACTCAGTGCACGGGGAGGTCGTCGAAGTCTTCGCTGAGCAGCGTGGCCGACGGCCAGGCGCCGGAAGTGACGGCTGTTCGGACCAGCCGCAGCAGCTCCACTGTTACTGCCTGCACCGGTGGCGGGGTCCAGGTGCCGCGTTGCAGCCCGAGCACGACGGTCCTGGCGATCTCCGGTTCGCTCAGCGGGGCGCCGCTGAGCCGTCCGGCGGCCACGTCCGCGGCCACGCCGGTGGCAGGCAGCACCGTCCAGCCGCGACCGGACATCACCAGTTTTTTCTGCAGCGCCATGGAGTTGGTCTCGGCCGCGACCCTCAACCCTCGGTGACCAGGTCGGTCAACCCGGCGTCCTCGGCCAGCCGCATCGGCGGCACCAACCCAGCCCGCGACACCAGATTTCGATCATCGAATCTCACCGACGTACGCGTCGGCCCATGCAGCAATCGCACTCGCGAAGTGCCTTTCCGGACTGGGAGGTGGAAGCGTAGAGAACTCCCATCCTCCCAGCTCGGAAGGCACTTCCTTCGTTACAACACAGTGCCGCGCCGCAATTCGACCGGTGGATTCAGGCTCAGGACTCCAGCGACGCCAGATCGCCTTCATTGAACGCGCGCGTGACTGCAGTCGTGTTCCAATATTCGTGGAACAGGATCAGCTTACCGTCTTTAAACTTAAAAATGCTTATGTACTTGTTGGTGTAATTATTCAGCTTCGGGCACGCGCCATCATACTCGAGCAAGTACGCCCCTTCCTCCATCAGCGGCATCACCTTGACGTTGGTGAAGGTCATGCCCGGCAGAATCTGGTTGAGTTGGTCGATGTACGCTTTCGTGTCCTCGGCCCCCGCCACGCGCTCCGGCGTACCGAGCCAAGGCGCGTAGGGAAACTCAAATACAAGATCGGGATGCGCATTGGCCCAAAAGAAATCCCTATCCCCGACAGCCGCATGCAAAATCTTTGCAGCAAGTTCTGCGTTATTCATATTACCTACCTCCATTGGTTTCCGAATACTCGGGTCTAAAGCCAGCATTGATGGCCTTTATGTTCGCGGTGGCATGGGCGAATCTGTCCAGCACGTCAGCCCAGTTGACAACATTCCAGAACGCCTTAACGTAGTCAGCCTTGACGTTCTTGTGCTGCAAGTAGTAGGCGTGCTCCCACATGTCGACTTGCAGTAATGGGACGATGCCGAGCGGAACGTTGGCCTGCTGATCGTAGAGCTGGAATGCGCGCGCGGCATCGGCTGCAAGCCGCGACGACAGTATGTAGTCGGCTTCGGCGACGATGAATGGCGAAACAATCAGCAGGTCGTCGGCCTCGCCAAGGATGTGCGCGATCGCTCGATGCTCGGGATACGCCTCGTCGAATGAGGCCAGACGCGAATTCCGCGTGGGTCTTGTGCGCAGCGATCGCGCACAATCTCGGCGCGCTGCCGGCGCGCTCGCCGACCCTGCCCTGGGCAAAGCTCGCGGGGCCACCCTGCGTCGCAAGATCATTGCCGTTCCGGCACGTTTGGCCCGTACACAGCGCAAACCCGTGCTGCAGCTTCCGACGCACTGGCCCTGGGCGGGGGCCTGGCGACGACTCTGGCAGGCCACCACCACGACCACCTGAACCCCGCCGCTACGACCAGGAACAACATGCGAGAGTTCCCGGTTCCGCGGTCGGCGGGATCGTGTTTTCTCATGTCCGACGTGCTCGGTCATCTCCGCTCCCAGAGTGGTTTCCAGCACGGTTTTGGTCAGCTGGTTGAGCAGCCCGCCTGGGCCGACCAGATCGATACCCTGCTCTTTGGCTTGGGCCAGCAGTTGCTCGGCCAGCTTCTTCGTCTCCGCCGCGTCCTTGTTCGCCACGGTCTCGAGTGTCTCCGACATCAGTGGGTCCTTCCTGCCGAACCATCAGGCTCGGCTCATCGAACCGAGTCAGACCCACCGAAGTTCCGGCTCTGTCCCCATTTCGGTGGTGACGCTGCCGTGACGGCACGATGTCGTGGTGTGCGAGGTGAATGTGGCTGCTGCTGTGGTGTTTTCGGGGTTGTTCACCGCTGGT
>NZ_JBITBU010000057.1:0-5377 GCF_044452545.1 Nocardia sp. NPDC051900
CTCGTCCGGGTATTTCTTCGGTGCTGCCACGCGGGGCTCCTTCCCGGTCCTATCGGACCATGCTCAGAGCCCTCCAAGGAAGCGGGGGAACCTCAGTGCGAGGGCTGCGGCCAGCGGGTGGATGCGATGTTTGAGTCCCATACCAGTCACTGCGTAGCGACTGAGGCTAAAATGCGCTGGGATTTCGTTTCGGCAGCGCTTGTTGTACTGGCCGTGTAGCAAGACGCGGTGGTATACCTCCTCGTCATCGGTGATAATGAAGCCGCCCTCCCCTGCCGACAGCGGTTTCGGCCCGTTCATGCTGAAAGCGGCGGCCCGCCCGAACGTGCCGAGCTTCTGCTCACCGATGCTTGCCCCGTGAGCATGGGAAGCGTCTTCGAGCAGCAGCACGCCATGGGCATCCGCCACGGCTTTCAGGCGTCGAATCTGAGCTGGTATCCCCCACATATGCGTTACCACAATCGCTTTGGTGCGCTCGGTGAGACGTCGCGGCACGTCGGCCGGATCGAGGTTGCCGCTGGTGTCGCAATCGCCTAGGACGGGGGTCGCGCCCAGGTGCAGCAGTGGTGTGGCAGTGGCAAAGAAGGTGTAGGCGGGCACAATCACCTCGTCACCCGGCCCGATACCGCACGCGGCGTACATCGAATACAGCGCAGCGGTCCCTGAGCTGGTGACGATGGCATAGCGGGCACCGAAGTAGTGCTGGAGCGCGTCTTCGAGTCGAGCGATGACACCGGAGCGGTCGTAGATCGAGATGCCCTCATCGAGCTGATCCAGGATCGCGATGCTGGTGGCCTCGGTCAGTGGCGGCCATGAAAAATGCGGCGCTGCCTCAGCTATGACGGGTGGACCGCCGAGCAGCGCCAGTGGTGAGGTCACAACAGCTCCTTGGGATTGACGTGGGTATGGGAACGCGCGGCCTCGTAACAGGCGGCGACGAAGGCCATGTGAGCGAGGTTTTCGGCGGGACCGCTGAGGTTCGGTCGGGCGCCGTCGATGACGCGGTGGAAGTAGTCGATCTGGCAGGCCGCGGCTGAGGGCCAGGCTTGCTCACGATGCAGCGACTCGATAACCTCGCCGCTGTTGGTCAGCCGGCGGATGCGGCCACGTTCCAGATGCACGACGCCGTCAGACCCGACGAGCCGGATCTCTTCGGTCTTCGGCCCGATGAACCGCGAGAGCAGCAAGGAGCCATAGAGGCCGCTCTCGTACGAAAAGTGTATGAGCGCGGTGTCTTCGGCGTCGTACCGCCGGTCCGGCCGCGCACCGACCGACAGCTCGGCTGTGATGCTGTCGGGCAATCCGAAGTACCACAGGAGCAGGTCGACGAGGTGGTAGCCCATGTCGATCACGCAGCCACCGCCCGCCTTGGCTGTCTGCCCGCGCCAGCCCTCGGACGGGTCATCGACATGCACGGTGTAGCGGGCGTCGATCAGAAACGGGATGCCGATCTGATCAGCGAGCTGGGGGAAGCTCGTATAGATCGGATTGAATCGCCGTTGCAGCGTGACCATCAGCTTGATGCTGGATCGTTCGCATAACTTCGCCAGTTCGATGGCCTCGATAAGATCAGTGGCGAACGGCTTCTCCTTGAGGACGTGGACCTTATTCTCCGCGGCTGACTCGATCACCGCCCGGCCAACATCGTGCGGCACGCAGACCACTACAAGGTCAAGGGCCTCGGCTTCGAACATTTCGCGGTAATCGGCGAAGCCAGGCACCTGATGCACTGTTTCCTGCTCCCGCACGACACTCGCGTCCTCATCACAGACGGCGGCCAGCTCGACGTGGTGCGAGGCTACGAGTGCTGGTAGGTGATCGTTGATTGCTTGGCGCCCGAGGCCCACGACACCGGCGCGCAGTGTTGTGCTGCGGTCAGCGACACGGCGCGAGGTGCGCCACCCGGGTTCAATGTCCGGGCGGGCGATGCGCGACAGCGGTGCTGCACCGAGCGCGCCTCGGACCGATTCACATGGTCTCATTCGATCCCCCAACTGATCGTTGTGCAGACGGGCCCTGCATATCGGAGCCGTCGTCCCAGACTCACGCACGCGGCACTTCCAGAAGAGGGCAAGTTACGGGGCAGATAGTCTGCCCCGACCCAGCGCCGGTGCTGCTGGATAGACTGAACCGACCGATATCGGCGAGGGGACGCATGCAACCGAACGTGCAACTCCAGCAGCGACGGGAAGCCACACCGTCGCGGGTGACACCTGGTCAGCCAATGGGCCGCGCCGAGCTGGCCGAGGCCGTCAACGCCTACATCTGGCGCCAGCACGGCCAGCGGCGCGAACTCGATGCCCACACCATCGCCCGCTACGAGCGCGGCACCGTCCGCTGGCCCAACAAGCTCTACCGGGAAGCGTTCCGCACCATCCTGCAGGCCACTGACAGTGAACTGGGCTTCGTGCCGAATCGTAGGCGCCGCGAAGCGGCGGCGCAGCCCGACAGCATGCTCGCGATAAACCTGTTCAGCCCATTCTCCCCCGACATCGGTCCAGCCGACCTTTTCGGCCAGTACTCCGACGCCAAGCCGATTGGCCGTGTCGGCATGACCGAGGTCTTCGACATCCAAACAGCGACGCGCACCATCGCGTCGGCGGAGAACCTTCGTGGTGGCGGCTCGATCAGCCTTGTCGCGGGCAGGCAACTTGGCCGCTTCATCCGGCTACTTGACGGAAAGGCATCGCCAGGCACCCGCCGGGCCCTACTCGAAGCGATCGGCAACTTCGGCAGCGTCGCCGGATATGCCGCGTTCGACATCGGTGACCACACGGCGGCTGAGCGGAGGTTCCGGCTCGCATTATGGTGCGCGGACACCGCCGGATCCTGGGAGCTGCGCGCCAGCACACTCGCCGACATGGCACGCAAGATGGCATATATCGGCAACACTGATGGCGGATTGTCGCTTATCGAGCTGGCCCAAGTGCGATCCGATCGGCTATCCGCCACAACCCGCGCCATGCTCAGCGCCCTGCGCGCCCAATACTTGGCCGCCATGAAACGACCCGACGAAGCACTCTCCGAGGTAGCACGCGCCGACGAATACTTTGCCCAGCGCAGCCCCACCACCGACGCACCCTGGCTGTGCTTCTACGAGGAGGCCGAGCACCTCGGCAGCACCGGCAAAGCCCTGATCCCGATTGCACAAACTCGGCACCGAATCGAATTGGCAGCACCCAGGATTCGTCAAGCCGTCGAACTTCAGGCTGCGGAATACCCTCGTTCCCAAACATTTTCGCTCACGCGACTGGCTACCTTGACTATGCAGCTCGGCGATCCGAAGGAAGCAGTGGCCCTTGGAATCCGTGCTGCCATGCAGGCCGACCAGCTCGATTCCCATCGCATCCACAACGAGCTGCAGCGATTGGCCGCTGCTTCGTCACCTCATCGGCGAATGAGCGACGTCGTCGAACTACGCGAGGTCATCACCCGCCGATCTGCTGCGAAGGCAGCACTATGACCGCCACGACGGCATCCAAGGAAGTACTGGCGAAGGCCGCCCAACAAGCCGGGCTCGAGCTGCATCACCCGGAGGCGATCCGCGAAGGATCCCACGCCATGTACCGGGTTGGTGACATCGTCGCGCGGATCGGAAAGCGCGGCAGCCTGAAGGATGCCGAACGGGAGCTGCGAGTGTCGCAGTGGCTCAACAGTTCCGGCATTCCAACGGTGGAGGCGGTATCGGAGCTGCCTCAGCCGATAGTTGTCGACGACCGACCCGCCACCTGGTGGCGCCTCATCCCGGACCATCGGCCAGCCACGCCTGCCGAGCTCGGAGCCATGCTCCGAGCACTCCATTCACTGCCACCGCCAGCCGATCCCGACCTGCCGAGATACAACCCGTTCGGTGACCTTCCCGCCCGGTTGGCGACTGCGGGCACGGCGGACGACGGTGACCGAACGTGGCTGCTGACGCGCTACGACGAGCTTCGCCAGCAATATGACAATCTGCCGGATCCCCTACGCCTCGCGGTGATTCATGGTGATGCCTGGCAAGGCAACCTGGTCGTGCCGCCGTCAGGTATTCCGACGGTGCTGGATCTCGACAAGGTGTCGCTTGGCCGACCGGAATGGGATCTCATTCAACTCGCCGTCGACTACACGGACTTCGCGCGAGTCCTCGAAGCTGACTACCTCTCTTTCGTGAATGCCTATGGCGGCTACGACGTCACGACATGGTCGTCCTTCCGCCTTTTCGCCGACATCCAGGAGCTTCGGTGGGTGGGCTTTGCCATCGGACAAGCCGGAGCAAGCGAAGCAGCTGCACGACAGGCAAAACATCGGATTGAGTGCCTGCGCGGTGAGGTAACGCGGCCATGGCGGTGGGAGGCGCTATAAGCGGAGGCGGAGGCGGAGGGGTTCAGTAGCCCCCATCCCGGTGACACCGCTCACCACGCGTTGGACAACTGTCCGCCTCTACTCACGTTTCCACAGTCGTTCCCGAACCAGCTCATGTCGGAACTTGTGCTGCGCGAGAACAAAGTGTTGCTGGTGCCCTTGCCGAAGGGCGTCATCGGGCCCGAGCCGGCGCAGTTACTCGGCGCGATCGTGCTCGCTGAGTTGTGGGTGGGATCCGGGAACGGTCCGGGACGCCGGAGGACACCCGCACCCGGTCATGGTCTACATCGACGAGGTGCAGGACTACCTGGGCTGCCGACCGACCTCGGCGACGCGCTCGCCACCGCGCGGAGCCCGCGCGCCGGGTTCCACTTGGCGCACCAGTACCAGAAGCAGAGCCCCCGCCGATGCTGGACGCCCTCCAAAACAACGCGTGTCGCCGCTGACCTGATCAAGCAGTTCGGCGAATCCGGCCTCTATCTCGTCCAGCGGCTGGCCGTAACGCTGGCGAGCCAGGCGGCGGATTTCGTTCAGGTCGCTGGTTTCCGGCGGGGGCGGCAGCGTGACACCGGAGGCAAACGGCTGGACGGTGTTATCCGCATCAGGTTCACGTAGGCATGGTGAGCGGCCAGCGCGCCGAAGTCCTCCGGTAATTGCACGGGCGACCCTCCTGCAGGAGGGCGGGCGACTAACAGCCAGCGACCACTCGGCCGACCCACAGCAGCTCGAGGTTCTACCCGATTCTGAGTGCTGCGTGGGGATGGAACCAGCCGCGGGCGTCGTGCGTCCTATAGTCCAGAGGCGATCTGCAGATGTCGGTACGAGGGGAGATGGCATGTCCGATGAGCTCCAGGTCGAGGTCGATCGCCTGCGCGATGCCTCGCGGTTCATCGCCGATAAGGCCCAGATCATCCGGGATCGGGTTACACAACTCGACAATAGGGACTGCCCCCGGTTTGGTTGACTCCTGATCTGTGAGGATGCGTCCTCGCGGTGGAAGGATGACCACCATGCCCAAGCCCTATCCCGAGGAGTT
>NZ_JBITBU010000058.1:0-5338 GCF_044452545.1 Nocardia sp. NPDC051900
TCGTGAAAGGATGTTCCGGCGGTGTCCTACTCTCCCACACCCTGTCGAGTGCAGTACCATCGGCGCTGGCAGGCTTAGCTTCCGGGTTCGGAATGGGACCGGGCGTTTCCCCACCGCTATGGCCGCCGTAACTCTATGAAACTATCCACACCCCTCCCACACTCCCGGCCGCATCCACCAAGAGCATGGTGGATGGAACGGAGAGTGTGTTCCGGGTATCTGTGTGTTGTTTCAGATACCGCACAGTGGACGCGTAGCAACCTTTGTTGGTAAGTCCTCGGCCGATTAGTACCGGTCACCTCCACACGTTACCGTGCTTCCAGTTCCGGCCTATCAACCCCATGGTCTGTGGGGGGCCTTAACCACTCGAGGTGGTGAGAAACCTCATCTTGGAACAGGCTTCCCGCTTAGATGCTTTCAGCGGTTATCCCTTCCGAACGTAGCCAACCAGCAGTGCCCTTGGCAGGACAACTGGCACACCAGAGGTTCGTCCGTCCCGGTCCTCTCGTACTAGGGACAGCCTTCCTCAAGTTTCTGACGCGCGCGGCGGATAGAGACCGAACTGTCTCACGACGTTCTAAACCCAGCTCGCGTGCCGCTTTAATGGGCGAACAGCCCAACCCTTGGGACCTACTCCAGCCCCAGGATGCGACGAGCCGACATCGAGGTGCCAAACCATCCCGTCGATATGGACTCTTGGGGAAGATCAGCCTGTTATCCCCGGGGTACCTTTTATCCGTTGAGCGACACCGCTTCCACATGCCGGTGCCGGATCACTAGTCCCGACTTTCGTCCCTGCTCGACCCGTCAGTCTCACAGTCAAGCTCCCTTGTGCACTTGCACTCGACACCTGATTGCCAACCAGGCTGAGGGAACCTTTGGGCGCCTCCGTTACATTTTAGGAGGCAACCGCCCCAGTTAAACTACCCACCAGGCACTGTCCCTGAACCCGATCAGGGTCCGAGGTTAGAAGTCCAATACGACCAGAGTGGTATTTCAACGACGACTCCACGAACACTGGCGTGCCCGCTTCACAGTCTCCCACCTATCCTACACAAACCGTACCGAACACCAATACCAAGCTATAGTGAAGGTCCCGGGGTCTTTTCGTCCTGCCGCGCGTAACGAGCATCTTTACTCGTAATGCAATTTCGCCGAGTCTGTGGTTGAGACAGCAGAGAAGTCGTTACGCCATTCGTGCAGGTCGGAACTTACCCGACAAGGAATTTCGCTACCTTAGGATGGTTATAGTTACCACCGCCGTTTACCGGGGCTTAAATTCTCAGCTTCGCGCCCGAAAGCGCTAACCGGTCCTCTTAACCTTCCGGCACCGGGCAGGCGTCAGTCCGTATACATCGTCTTACGACTTCGCACGGACCTGTGTTTTTAGTAAACAGTCGCTTCTCTCTGGTCTCTGCGACCACACCCAGCTCGGACCGTAAAGATCGTCACCAGACGTGGTCCCCCTTCTCCCGAAGTTACGGGGGCATTTTGCCGAGTTCCTTAACCACAGTTCTCTCGATCGCCTCGGTATTCTCTACCTGACCACCTGTGTCGGTTTGGGGTACGGGCCGTGTACCAACTCACTAGAGGCTTTTCTCGGCAGCATAGGATCACTGAATTCGCCTCAATCGGCTACGCATCACCTCTCAGGCACATGTTGTGCGGATTTGCCTACACAACGCCCTACCGGCTTACACCAGGTAATCCACCACCTGGCCCAGCTACCTTCCTGCGTCACCCCATCGCTTGACTACTACAGCAGGGGTCGTGCGCAGCCGCTTCAAGCTTCCCGAAGGAAGTCCATCCACATTTGGGCACTTAGCACCACTGATTCGCCATTGGGCGCGGATACACGGGTACGGGAATATCAACCCGTTGTCCATCGACTACGCCTGTCGGCCTCGCCTTAGGTCCCGACTCACCCTGGGCGGATTAACCTGGCCCAGGAACCCTTGGTCATTCGGCGGACGAGTTTCTCACTCGTCTTTCGCTACTCATGCCTGCATTCTCACTCGCACAGCCTCCACAACTAGGTCACCCCGCTGCTTCCACGGCTGCACGACGCTCCCCTACCCATCCCAGCTCCTGGCTCGAAAGCAGAATAATGCTGGAATGCCGCGGCTTCGGCGGTGTACTTGAGCCCCGCTACATTGTCGGCGCAGGATCACTTGACCAGTGAGCTATTACGCACTCTTTCAAGGGTGGCTGCTTCTAAGCCAACCTCCTGGTTGTCTTCGCGACCCCACATCCTTTTCCACTTAGTACACGCTTAGGGGCCTTAGCCGGCGATCTGGGCTGTTTCCCTCTCGACTACGAAGCTTATCCCCCGCAGTCTCACTGCCACGCTCTCACACACCGGCATTCGGAGTTTGGCTGACTTCGGTAAGCTTGTGGGCCCCCTAGGCCATCCAGTAGCTCTACCTCCGATGTGAAACACGTGACGCTGCACCTAAATGCATTTCGGGGAGAACCAGCTATCACGGAGTTTGATTGGCCTTTCACCCCTACCCACAGCTCATCCCCTCAGTTTTCAACCTAAGTGGGTTCGGGCCTCCACGACGTCTTACCGTCGCTTCACCCTGGCCATGGGTAGATCACTCCGCTTCGGGTCCATGACATGCGACTCTGGGCGCCCTATTCGGACTCGCTTTCGCTACGGCTACCCCACACGGGTTAACCTCGCCACACACCGATGACTCGCAGGCTCATTCTTCAAAAGGCACGCCATCACCCCACCACAAAAGGGAAGGCTCTGACGGATTGTAAGCGTCCGGTTTCAGGTACTATTTCACTCCCCTCCCGGGGTACTTTTCACCTTTCCCTCACGGTACTAGTCCGCTATCGGTCACCAGGGAGTATTCAGGCTTACCGGGTGGTCCCGGCAGATTCACAGCAGATTTCACGGGCCCGCTGCTACTCGGGCACCCACTACAACAGAGCACGCATTTTCGCCTACGGGATTCTCACCCTCTACGACAGGCCGTTCCAGACCACTTCGACTAACACGCACTTTTCTGACTGTTGCCTACCACGGCAGTGATAGGAAAGTGAGCCCCACTACCCCACACGTGCAACACCTGCCGGCTATCACACACGCATGGTTTAGCCTCATCCGCTTTCGCTCGCCACTACTCACGGAATCACAATTGTTTTCTCTTCCTGTGGGTACTGAGATGTTTCACTTCCCCACGTTCCCTCCCAACCGCCTATATATTCAACGGAGGGTGACACGACATCACTCGTGCCGGGTTTCCCCATTCGGAAATCCTCGGATCTCAGCTCGGTTGACAGCTCCCCGAGGCTTATCGCAGCCTCCTACGTCCTTCATCGGCTCCTGGTGCCAAGGCATCCACCGAACGCTCTTCAACACTTACAAACAAAGATGCTCGCGTCCACTGTGCAGTTCTCAAACAACACACCCACTCGAACCCCAACGCAAGACCAGCCAACCCCGAAGAGAAGCGGTATCAAGCAGACCCGAGCGGATCGTATCTTTTGCCTGGAAAGAACGTCTGTTCTTTCAGGACCCAACAGTGTGTCGATATATCAACCACAGCCGAAGACTCGGCTCCGACCCTACGCGGAAGAAGTTGTCAGCGTTCCACCCATGAGCTCCACCGAACTTCGTACGAGTCCGTAGTGGCTCTGCCAGCGACGATCCCGACTGTTCGGGACATCGACTGGAGAATGCTCCTTAGAAAGGAGGTGATCCAGCCGCACCTTCCGGTACGGCTACCTTGTTACGACTTCGTCCCAATCGCCGATCCCACCTTCGACGGCTCCCTCCCACAAGGGGTTAGGCCACCGGCTTCGGGTGTTACCGACTTTCATGACGTGACGGGCGGTGTGTACAAGGCCCGGGAACGTATTCACCGCAGCGTTGCTGATCTGCGATTACTAGCGACTCCAACTTCACGGGGTCGAGTTGCAGACCCCGATCCGAACTGAGACCGGCTTTAAGGGATTCGCTCCACCTCACGGTATCGCAGCCCTCTGTACCGGCCATTGTAGCATGTGTGAAGCCCTGGACATAAGGGGCATGATGACTTGACGTCGTCCCCACCTTCCTCCGAGTTGACCCCGGCAGTCTCCTGCGAGTCCCCACCATTACGTGCTGGCAACACAGGACAAGGGTTGCGCTCGTTGCGGGACTTAACCCAACATCTCACGACACGAGCTGACGACAGCCATGCACCACCTGTACACCGACCACAAGGGGGCCTACATCTCTGCAGGTTTCCGGTGTATGTCAAACCCAGGTAAGGTTCTTCGCGTTGCATCGAATTAATCCACATGCTCCGCCGCTTGTGCGGGCCCCCGTCAATTCCTTTGAGTTTTAGCCTTGCGGCCGTACTCCCCAGGCGGGGCGCTTAATGCGTTAGCTACGGCACGGATCCCGTGGAAGGAAACCCACACCTAGCGCCCACCGTTTACGGCGTGGACTACCAGGGTATCTAATCCTGTTCGCTACCCACGCTTTCGCTTCTCAGCGTCAGTTACTGCCCAGAGACCCGCCTTCGCCACCGGTGTTCCTCCTGATATCTGCGCATTTCACCGCTACACCAGGAATTCCAGTCTCCCCTGCAGTACTCAAGTCTGCCCGTATCGCCTGCAAGCTCACAGTTGAGCTGTGAGTTTTCACAGACGACGCGACAAACCGCCTACAAGCTCTTTACGCCCAGTAATTCCGGACAACGCTCGCACCCTACGTATTACCGCGGCTGCTGGCACGTAGTTGGCCGGTGCTTCTTCTACAGGTACCGTCACTTGCGCTTCGTCCCTGTCGAAAGAGGTTTACAACCCGAAGGCCGTCATCCCTCACGCGGCGTCGCTGCATCAGGCTTTCGCCCATTGTGCAATATTCCCCACTGCTGCCTCCCGTAGGAGTCTGGGCCGTGTCTCAGTCCCAGTGTGGCCGGTCGCCCTCTCAGGCCGGCTACCCGTCGTCGCCTTGGTAGGCCATTACCCCACCAACAAGCTGATAGGCCGCGGGCCCATCTCGCACCGATAAATCTTTCCACCCCAAGCCATGCGACAAGAGGTCATATCCGGTATTAGACCCAGTTTCCCAGGCTTATCCCGAAGTGCGAGGCAGATCACCCACGTGTTACTCACCCGTTCGCCGCTCGTGTACCCCGAAGGGCCTTACCGCTCGACTTGCATGTGTTAAGCACGCCGCCAGCGTTCGTCCTGAGCCAGGATCAAACTCTCCGTTGAAGACTCACGAAACACCCGAAGGTGAATCAGAAATATCTAAACTAGAGTCCGAAAACCCAGCAAAACAATCGCCAGCCGGAAATTAGCTGACTAAAAATGCCCGACCCTCCACACGGGG
>NZ_JBITBU010000059.1:0-4930 GCF_044452545.1 Nocardia sp. NPDC051900
GAAGTCTCTCGCGACCTGCGTCAACGAGATCTCGCCCTTGCGGGCGACCGCGACGACATCGCGGCGGAACTCTTCGGGATACGGCTTCGGCATGGTGGACATCCTTCCAGCGAGGAGCAATCCTCACAGGTCAGGAGTCAACCAAACCGAGGGCAGTCCCTAGGGTCTCAAAATTCGTGGCATCTGCCAGTCGGTTGACCTGGTTGTTTTTGGTTTGTCTCACGCCGTGGCCAGCGCCGGTTGTCTCAGTTCGATGGCATTTCTTGTGTGCTGGATGGGGTTCAGGGTTTGGTTGCCCGGATCGAGAAGGTCAGTGGGAGAGGGTTTCCCGGGAGCCGCCAGCGTCCGTCGGGTTCTTGTTGCATTTGTGGTAGCCGCTGGTATGTTGCCCAGTCGAACTCGTGCACGAAGTCGATGCGTAGTCCGGCGGCGAGGACTGCGGTGATGATCTCGCTGAGGGAGTGCTGCCACTCGTAGCAGACGGGTTGGTTCAAGGTGTCGGTGTCTCCGGTGTAGGAGCCGTGCTGTTCGAACCGCATCGGTTCTTGGCGGTGGAAGTAGCTGATTCCGGTGTCGAGTTCGGGCTGGTCGTCGCGGAGGATGCCGGTGAGTGGATGTCCGTCGGCGAGGTAGAACACGCCGCCGGAGTCGAGGTGCCGTGCTGCGATCTGGGCCCATTGTGTGATGTCGGGGATCCAGCACAGCACTCCGTAGGTTGCGTAGACGATGTCGAAGGATTCGTCGAGGACCTGGGGTAGGTCGTAGATGTTGGTTCGCAGGAACCGGGCTGGTAGATCCAGTTGGCAGGCAAGTGATTGTGCGAGGGTGATGGCTTCGTCGGCGATGTCGACGCCGGTCACGGTCGCTCCCAGTCGTGCCCAGCTGAGGGTGTCCATCCCGAAGTGGCATTGCATGTGAAGCAGTCGTTTTCCGTGGACGGGCCCGACTTCGGCGTGTTCGTGGGTGCCGATGCTGCTTCTGCCGGCGAGAAAGCCGTCGAGATCGTAGAACGCCGACCGCGCGTGCAGCCGGGTTCGATCGTTCCAGTTCTGCCGATTCGCCTCGATGAACGTGTCGATGCCGGTGCCCGGTTGTGGCGTCATGTAGCCATCGTGATGGTCGGCTGGGGCGGGCTGCCACTGAATTTTTCCCGAGCTGGGACTCGATCTGCTGAGCCACACACCGACTCGATCAGTCGCATTTCGGGTCAGCCCGCAATGCGCGGCATCGGGCTGTCTCGCTGCGGATTCGGCTGGGTCTGGTCGAGCGCGTCGAGGACGGCTTGTCCGAGTGGTGTGAGGGTCATGGGGCGTTGTGCGTGGGCGCGGTTGAGGAGTTCGCCGCCCAGGTCGAGTTCGAGTTCGCGGATTCGGCGCCGGAGAACGTCGGCGTGGATGCCGAGGTTCTCCGCGGCGCTGGCGAGGGTGGGGTGGTGACTGGCGGCGGCGAACTGTTCGAGTCGGCTCCAGACCCGCCTCCCCGGCCCTGCGGTAGTCGCCGACCCAGCGCCGCACCGTCCGGACACCCACCCCCAGCTCGGCGGCCTTCGCCTCATACCGGGCGTTCAGCGGCAGCGCCGGATCGTATCCGGTGCGTGGTTCCCCCGCAGCGGCAAGTTCGGCCGAACCGGACTTATAGCCGGTGAGAACTTCCCGGACATGCTCGGCGCGCTCGAGCAATCCCCGGCGCTGTGCGTCGTTCAGGTCGTCCAGGACGGCACCGGCCAATGCCTCGTCGTCGGTGCCTGCCGGGCCGTCCTCGGCCGGGATCACCCGGACACTGTCGGTGGTGAGCAATTCGCGAACCCAGACACGACGAACCGGCTACCCCGCCGACTGCGACCGAAGGACAACCTCATTGCCGGCGGAGGTGGCGATCATCTCTACGATCTCGACGGTCTCGCCGTCATAGATCAGCCGCGTCCCCACACCCAAGCGGGTGCCTGCCCTGCCCATCACACCGCCCGCAAAGTGGTCGCCGACCGCAACTGTGCCGACATGTCGACCGTGAACTCCTGCCGCCACAGCAGGTGCAACAGCGCCGCACGGACCGTCGCGGGCGGAAACCCGGATACGCAGCCGAGAGCTTCGCCGATGCTCATCCCGCTTACCATCGAGTCCCGCACCACCTCGACGACACCAGGGTCGAACAGCCAGCCGCGGCGGTAGCCTGCGAGGAATCGAACATTTGCCAGCTCGACCGGATCCGGTTCGCTCCAGATCTCGTATCGCCAGCCGCGTGCCCTCACCACCTGATCGGTCCATGCGAAGGTGAAGGCGACCTTCGGATCCTGTAGCCGCGCAGCAGGTTTCACATCGACCTCGGTGCCAGACCAATACGTGCCAGAGAAGTGTTTCTGCCCGTGATGCCAGCGGAACCTCCGCCACGGAGCCGCCCGTCCCATCGCTTCGGCGCTCACCGCCGCGAACGACCCGACCTCATCGGAACCATCGTCAGCGCAGCGGAACGCCACCACAACAGCATCCACATCGACCGATCGCGCCAATCTCGACAACGACAGCAACGCTCCACCCGCCAACTCGAACCCTCCTGCCCCGGAACACAACTGGCGAAGATCATCCACCAGTCAGCCGGAGCAGGGAGCCGAATCTCAAAATCATGGCCAACTGGCCACGCGATGGCCAAACATTCTGAGATTTGGCCACGACTTTTGAGACCCTACACACCGTCACCACTACCGAAGGCCGCAACGCGGCCAGAGCGCACGCCCTGGCGGCGCTCGCCGACCCGAAGGTGACCGGCTTACCCGCCCACGAACTGCAGCAGCTCTGCACGCTGCTGGCGCCGGCGCAAGCAGCGATCGCCGAGCAGCGCCAGTACCTGCAACGCGGCGGACCACGCCGAAAAGAACGCGGCGACCACGGCCGTCCGTTGCTGACACCGGCCGACAAAGTGCTGATAACCGCGGTCTACCTGCGGCGGGTATGCCCCCAGAAAGTCCTGGTGGAACTGCTGGGGATCAACCCCAACACCATCGGCCGGGCGATCAGGGAAACCCGCACCCTGATCGAAGAGCATCAGATCGAGTTTTCCCAGACATCGCACTACTTCTCCGACATCGACGAGCTGCGCAACTGGCTCGACAACGACACCACCACAACAAGGATCGAAGCCGCTCGAGCGTTGACTCACCCCGACCTCACCGGCATGACCCGTGACGATTTCCAGGCCCTCGTCGACCGGATATCGGTTTCCTACCGCGCCTCGATCGAACAACGACTCCACCGCCAACGCGGCGGTGAACGCCGCCCCGGCACCCGGGGCGGACTGTTCCGCCAGAAGATCACCGACGCCGACCGAATCCTGGCCACCGTGCTGGCCCAACGCCAGCTATGCGACCAACAAACCCTCGCAGAGCTGTTCGGCGTCAGCAGAGGCACCATCCGCAACGCCGTCGACGACGTCCTGCCGCTGCTCCAGCAACACCGCATCACCCCTGCACCCGCAATACACCAGTTCACCACTGCCGCTGAAGTCCTCGACCTGATCGCCTCGGACACCGACCACAAATCGCCAAGTTGAATCTTTACGACTCCGGTGGACGATGCAGACTCCCGCTGTCAACTGGCAGGCTGTCAGCGAGGTCGGAGAGGGTTGGTTCTGATGGCATGACTGCGGCCCGCGTGGCGTCGTGGACACGCGGGTTGCTGAAAGTAGCGGTCAGGCCGCTGCGGCGCTGGAGTGCTTTTCCGGGTTGTAGATGGTGTTGTCCTGCCAGCAGCGCCAGAGAACCCGCCCCCAGCGGGCTCCGACACCACGCAAAGCGCGGTATTTGCCGTGGCCACGGGCTCGAGCTTGCTCATAGGCGTTGGCGGCCCAGTCGGTCTCGCGGGTGGAGACGAAAGCCCACCAGTCGATGGCGTGACGCATTCGATGGTTGCAGGCGTAACGGAACCGGACCTGATGCATGCGCCCAGAGGCGCGCGTGACCGGCGCCAGGCCGGCCTCGGCGAGCAGGACCCGCGCGTCTGGGTAGTGGGAGCGGTCGTCACCCATCTCGGCGATCAATGTGGCCGCGACGACCGGCCCGATGCCCGGGAAGCTGAGGAAAATCGGCGCATCCGGGTGAACATCGAGAAGTTGATCGATCCGTTTATTGCAGGCCCGAATGTGCTGGTTCAGCAACCGCAGCTGCGAGGCGAACAGTTGCGCGGTGAACTGCTTGCCCGCGGTAGTACCCTCCGACGCCGCCAGCAGGTGCGGCTGGAGCCGTTCCACGAGCTGGTCGGCTGGAACTCGACCCGTGTAGCCGTGTCGGCGGCAGAACGCGTCCATCCGCTTGTCTCCGACGCGAGCGGCCTGCGCGGGTGTCGGATAATCGGCGAGGAAGTCCAGGGTGATATCCCGGTCGAGCGTCGAGAACAGGTGCAGCGGCGCAGGATGATACGTGTCGAGAACAGCACGCAGCTGTGACTCGACACTGCGCTGAGACAAGATGATCCGCTCTCGGTCACGGATCACCGCCTTGAGTTCCGCGGTGTCTCGCGACAGCAGCGGCAACGGGCGCCAATGCGTGTACTCATGACGGAGGGTGTCGGCCAGAACGAACGCGTCGAAGCTGTCGGATTTGGTCGCCGACAGCCGATAGCGTTCGCGGGCTCGGGCTGAAATCTTCGGCGACACACAGTAAACCGGAAGGCCACGGAGCTGCAGGTGCTCGACCAGCAGCCCCTCACCGCGTTCGATCGCGATCCGGATGCCGGGAAGGTCGAGTAGGTCGTCGAGTTCGGCGAACCCGCCGAGGTCGTGTCTGACCCGCTTCTGAACGATCAGCTTGCCAGCATGGTCAACAATACATATTTGATGATGTGTTCTGAGGTTCCCCCGCATTGTTGGAGGGCGGGGTTATCAGGTTCCAGCCGGAACCGGGTGATGGTAACTGGCTTCGAACTCGGCGGGTGATCGCCAG
>NZ_JBITBU010000060.1:0-4578 GCF_044452545.1 Nocardia sp. NPDC051900
GGCGCGCGCCGACTTCCCGTTCTGGGTGTCGTTCGATTCGATCTCGACGAAACTGGTCGCTTCGAACGCGACCACGCTCGCCGACCCGGCAGGCAAGGCGCCGCCCAACTTCACGCAGGTATGGAACCGCGGTGATCAAGACGGCTGGCCGGTGCATCTGCTACAGGGCCCGGGCACATTCGTGATCGGCGACAACGGTGGGCCGCGCCGAATCACGCTGCCGCTCAATGTCGGCGAGGTGGCTCGCGTGAGGACGATTCCGAACCGCCGCAGCGTCGTCGAGCTCAACACCGGCGCGAACATCTACCCCCGGCTGTCGGGCCGGTTCTCGACACCGGTCGCGGCCGGGGCGGTGGTGCGGATCCCGGTAACCGTCACGGGCGCCGTCGCAGGTGTCACCTCGGCGATCAGCTCGCTCACCCCCTGGCGGCGGTGGCCTGAGTGACTGCCCCGCCGATGGACCTCACGCAGGTCCCGGACTGGCAGGCATTCACTCTCGCGAACGAGCGCGCCGCCGTGCAGGAGCAGCCCGAAGGCCGCGCGCAACTCATCGTCACATTCCATGATCCGAAAGCCGCGCCGCTGGGCGAGTGCGGCGACTACATCTCGTGCGTCGTCACCCCGAAACGCAACGGGGTGTCTCCGGCGACGATCGTGCTGAAAGGTGACGATCCCTACGTCGAGATCGCCTCCCGCTGCTATTACACGGTCGTTCCCGTGACGATCGGGCTGCCGAACGGATGGCGGTGGTCCGGGCGCGTCGACACCTGTGCCGACGATTATGTCGACGGCGTCGCCACAGTCACGCTGCAATTGTTGGGCGACTGGAATTGGTTCAACAAACTCATCGTTTTCCCGGCGTGGTGGATGCCAATCGAGGCGCAGATACCGAAAGAAGCCGTGTTCATCGGGCCCGCGGTCACCAACATCAAGGAAATGGTCGCCGAGTGCGTGCTGCGGCAATCCGGGCTGCTCGGCGCGATCCTCGAATTCGCCAACAACATCCTGAATCCGGCCGCCTACATCGGCTCACTGCTCGACCTCGGTCCATTGGCGCTGCCGATCGTCGTCGTACCGACCAATCCGATCACCGACACCTCGAAGTGGACAGCGATCGTCTGCAAGATGACGACCGTCGCCGCGGCCGTCGAGCAGACGCTAAAAGACTGCGGTCTGATGCTGACCGCGGACCTGTGGAAGCCCGGCGACCCGCAACCGCTCGGGCTCGCCGAGTGGGGCATGACGCTCACCGAGTCGTGCATCGTCGTCGACGTCAAGGACATGACGAACGTGACCGGCCTGACCGGCACGGCGCTCGATGGCCTGATCGGTCTCGCCGTCGACCTCATCGACACCATCCTCGGCGAGATCCTGCTGCTCGTCTCCGGCGCCGACGTCGCCGACAGCGACTCCACCGACGCCACCAACCCGTACGGGTCCGGGATCCTCGCGCACCTGCTCGGCCTGGACGCGAAACCGCCGTGGGTGGTGCTCGAGGACGGCCCACGCTCGGGCATCAAAGAGAGTCACGTCGTCGCGCACCATCCGCTCGCCTACCGCGTACTCACAGGCGGGAAATCGCCGGATTGGGTCAACAAAGGTATTGACCTCATGTTGGAGTGGATGCTCAGCATGCTGCTGGCGGCGTTCGGCGCATCCGGTATCGCACCGACCCTCCTCGACGGGCTACTCGACAACGTCTTTCTCGCCTACCAGCAGATCGAGGACGAGCTACGGCGGATCCGGCTCGACAAATTCGGTTACCCCGACTATTTCGCGCAAGCCGGATCGGCGGCCTACACGCTCGATGCGCTGGTGATCCTGGAATCGGCGCTGTGGGATACGCGCGGATACCACAGTTTCCAGCTCGTCATGCAGGACGGATACCCGTACAACTTCGGCGGCAATTTGTTCGGACGCATGTTCGGCGACTACGGCATCGGCCATCCCGTGAGCTGGATCCGGAAGAACCGTATCTACACCGACTATTGCACCGAGGCGACCATCACCGACGACCGGACGCATCGGATTCAGATCATCGCCAAGGTCGGCGACCAGTCCGCCCTCGAGGCACCCGCCGCGCGCATGATGCGCCGCATCTCGAGCCTGTTCGACATCGTCAAGGCCGCCAGTCTGGCGCAGAACTAGGAGTTGCATTGCCCTCGCCCACACTGGTTTTGAACCCGGACGGTTCGGCGACGTGGACCGGCACAATCTGGTTCCCGAACATCAACGACGTCATGAGCACCGGTGTCGCCACGCTGACGCTCACACCCGCCGGTGGCTGGGGCAACTTCCCCGTCCTCGCCCAGGGCGACCCGGGTCTACCCGCCGTCATCGACTCGGTCACGGTGGCGACGCTGGACCCCGGCGCCCCGGCATCGGCCACGCTGACGCTGGTCGATCCGGGCGGCCCGGGCGAGGCCGCACACTACACAATGGCACTGTCACTGCCGCAGGGACAGCCCGGCACGATCGGTGCGGCCGGCCACATTCTCGGCAGCTCCGATTTCTCGAATAGTCCTGCGGATGGACAGATCCCGGTCTACAGCGGATCCAGCGGTCTCGTCGCGTGGGTGACGTACCACCCGGTGACGCCCTACTACGTGCTTCCGGGCACGTCGTTCGCTGCGCTCAACGAATCCTCGTCGGGCGCACGCGACATCGTCGCCGCGATTACCATCCCGTCGCAGACCTATCGGTACCGCCCGCGCATCTCGGGTGATCTGGAGGTGACCGGCGCGGCTGGTATGCGCATCGACGCCGAGGTGCGGATAGGTCCGCTCACCACTCCGGACGCGACGATCTCGACTTCGGGTGTGCTGATCGGCTATGGCCGCGGCCAAGAGTCCGCAGCCAGCGTGCACCTGAACATCACACCGTATTTCGGTGGGGCGACAGCAATGTCGCCGTCGGACACCTCGCCACCCGCATCCGTCGTCGCGGGCGCGCCCGCGCAGCGCATCGTGTTGAGCGCGGTGCGGCAGTACGGGTCGGCCGCCTGGACGACATCGCAGCAGCTCGGCGAACTACGCATCACCCTGGACGCGGTCTAGTTGAAGACGAACGGCGCCCTGTTGATCAAAGGGTGCTGTTAGTTGGCGCTGAGCAAGCAATTCATGGCCGGCGTCGGCGAGGCCATGAAAGATCTGCTGCTGGCGAACGTGTGCGCGGCGCTGGCGAATGTCGACATCAACATTTTCGGTATCGAGATCAGGCCGTTCGGGTTCCTGCAGCAATGGGGCGAGGATCTCGTCGCGCAAGCGAACCAGGCGATCGCTGACGCCGCTTCCGCGCAGGTGGCGGCGGATACCGCCAACAGTGGCGTGCACACGGTCGCCTCGGGTGTCACCGGCCCGATCACCGGATCCGCCAGCACCAACCCCGCCGACGTCGCGCCCGCGGTCTCGCAGCTCAACACGCAGGTGCAGACGCTCGGCGGCGCACCGGCATTGAACCTGTTCAACGGGGCGGGCACCTACAACTTCACCATCCCGACCAACGGCAAGACCGTCGACTTCGAGTGCGTCGGTCCGGGCGGCGGCGGCGGCCGCGGGCTCGTCAATGGCGGATCGGGCAACGGCGCGGGCGGCGGCGGCGCAGGCGGTTACACCCGCGTCACGATGCGCGTCGCCGACCTGCCCTCGACGACGCTGACTATCACGCTCGCCGCCGCCGGTGCGGGAGCGACCACCGACAACACGGTCGGGGGCAACGGTGGCACCTGCACGATCACCTGTGGCGGTACCACCCTGTTCAGCTGGGGCGGCGGCTTCGGCGGATTGCCCAGCGGCGGATCCGGTTACGGCGCCAACGGTGCGAACGGATTCGGTACCGAACTCAACGACGCCCACGGCGGCGCGGGCGGCTGGAATACCGGCGCGATTCCCGGTCTAGCGGGCGGCGGCGGGCATTGGACAGCGGGCGGTGCGGGCGGTGCGTCATCGGGCAACGCCGGTGCGGCGGGCACCTCGCCCGCTTCACCGCTGCGCGGGCCCGCATCCGGCGGCGGGGGCGGCGCGTGCGGGCAGACCGCCGGCACCAACGGCGGCCGCGGCGGCGACGGCGGATTTCCCGGCGGCGGGGGCGGGGGCGGCGGCGGCTTCAACACGTTCGCCCAGAACGGCAACGGCGGCAACGGCGGCGGCCCGCAACTCGCGATCACCACACATTTCAGCTGAGAACAGGAGCCGAATGTCGGAAACCTGGCAGTGCCCCGACTGCGAGACAGCCATCACCTACGACCCCGACGACGCGGGCAGCTCCACATGGACACGCGGCTACATCGACGGGCACCAGCGCGGACACGCCGTGCACGCCGACGTCGGACACAACCCGCGCGTGCCGAGCCTCTCGACCGATCTCAGCACAACGAAACCAGGTGATATGACATGACTCTCGGACTCGACTACGCAGGCGGACGCCCGGATCCGGACGCCATCAAGGCCAACGGCTACCGGTTCGTTGTCCGCTACCTGTCCAGTGGCGGCCCGAGCCTGCCCGGCAAGCAATTGTTGCCGTGGGAAGCCGACGCGTTGCGCGCCGCGGGCATCGAGATCGTCTCCAACTGGGAGACGT
>NZ_JBITBU010000061.1:0-4536 GCF_044452545.1 Nocardia sp. NPDC051900
CGGCGCGGGCGACCGTGCCAGTGGGAAAAGGTGGCGTCAGCACGAACTCGGGCACGTAGTGCTCATCCTGCGCGACGGGGGGCACGTGGCAGTGCGCGCGCGGATCCGCCGGAACGCAGGTACCGCGGCCGTCGGTGCCGTGCGCCTCGAACGTCCCGCCGATCTGCGCGCACGACAAGCCCACCGGTGCCGGAGCGTCCGGGCCGAGCGGATCGGCCACCGTCGCCGCCGTGCTCGCCGTCGCCGGTGCGTCGGTGCGAGAGTCGCTGCCGCACGCCGATAGCGCGAGCACGGCGGCGAGGACGGCGACGGCGGGCACGGTGCGGCGCATGAGATCCCCCTGAAGTGAGGCTGTACGTACGAATGCGCCCCGATCCTGTCACGGATCGGGGCGCATTCGCCGCTCAATCACATTCCGGCGGCGGAACTTCTACGACCACCGACGCCCGCGCCGATAGATCCTCGACCGGCCGACCACGTACAGGTCGGCGAACTCGGTCACGACGCGAGGATTCGCGATGTGCGCCACACTGGGCGCGATCACGGCGGATGCGTCGTTCCTGAGAATCGCGGAGACGATCTCGACTGTCGGCCAGTCGGTCTCTGCGGTGGTGCGCACGATCTCGACGATATCGAGCCGGTGTCGCCGTGCGAGGCCTTGCATATTCAGTTCATATCGCCACTGGCGCGCGCCCGCGAGATCCGTGCGGATGGTCGCGACCGCGCGCCGACTAGTGCCGTCATCGTCCAAGGGTTGAGCCGCCCCCGCCGATCCGGCGCGGCTCAATGCGTCGGTTTGTTCTGAATGAAAGGATCGCCCGATTCTGGCTCAGTGGAAACTACATCGGGCACGCGGGGTAGAACGTGCAGCGCAGCGGCCTTTCGGCCGCATCGCTGCACGGTTGCGCCATCACCCGGAGTGCAGTGCCGGTGCCCGCCGAGCGTCCGGTACGCCTCGAGCTCGCCGAGCCGGTGCCGTGGCGCCGAGTGGCACGAATGCATCGGCGCTGCGCTCTCGGCGAGCACGCGAGCGCGGATCTCGCCGACGCTGTAACCGCGCGGTATTCGCTGCGGCCAGAGCCACACGACGAAGGGCAGGGCCAGTAAGCCGCTGGTGATCAGGCATGCGGCGACCGCGAAGTGCCCCCAATCGGTCACCATCGATCCGCCTCGATACGGTGACTCAACGACAGCTGTCGCGCGAGGCGGCGATTGTGCCTGGGGCCGTGGGCCGGTCCGCGCTGCGCGTCCTCGTCGAGGTACCCCTCGTCACTGATCGCAACGATGCCGTCGGCCCGGTCGAGGTACGTGGGTTCGGTATCCGGCCGCGCGAGCGCACGTTTCGCGTCGTCGTCGGCGCCGAATATGGCGAGCAGCTCGGCGACGCTACGCATGGTTCACCGCCTCGGCGTCGAGTTCGATCACGCCGTCGACGACGCGCAGCCGCCTGCGCGCGGTCGTGTGCCGGTCGTCGAGCACCGGGCTCCCGACCCAGCGGCAGCGCCCGGGCCCGGTGTGGATGTGGTCACCGATTCGACCGGTGCTCGTGTAGGGCGCGAGGCCGGTGCAACGCTCGGCGGCGACGTCGGGGCATCGCACCTCAGCGAGCGGGCCGTGTGTCGTGCCGTCGGTCGTTGTCCATGCTCCGCACTGGGACAGGAGTACGGATTCGATGCGGTGCGTTGTCATCGCGCCACCCGCCCGTGTGCTGCGTACGCGCGGTGCCCGCTGTCGGTGATCTGGTAGCGGCCCATCCTCGCCGAGCCGGAGCAGATCAGTCCGCGCGACTTGAGCGCCGAAACGGCCGATCGCGTTCGGTACGTCGTCAGCTGCGCGGCCCGCGCGATCTGGTCGATTGTGAGCATTCCGCCCGGCTCGAGTACGGCGAGCACTGCGCCTTGAGATTCGGTGATCTTCACGTGCATGGGTCCGGCCCTCCTAGTCCGGTACCCGGACCAGCCCCCTAGTCCGGTCACCGGACTATACTCCGACATGCTGTTCTCGCACACGCAATCCGCGTAAAGTCGCTGATGATCGACAGGACCGGCGAGAGGACCAGGGGCGAACATGGCAGAGGACGAGCCGCTTATCGGGCCGATCATCGAGCGACGGCGCGAAGCGCTCGGTCTCAACCTGATGCAGCTCGCCGACCGCGTCGGTGTCACCGAGAAGCAGATTTCTCGATGGGAAAAGAACACGCAGAAACCCGGGCCGGAGAATATTCGCCGCTTGGCGCGCGCGTTGATTCTCACGCTCGACGAGTTGCTCGGCCTCGTGCCGATCGGCCTCGACCTCTCGATACTCCGGTTTGCGGCCTGGGAGACCAGTCGCAACGGAATGCCCGTCGTCGACCGGCACACGATCACCGCGCGCCACACCGGGGGAGAGGTCACATTCGCCGCCGAGGGCGATTATCTATGGTCGGGTGTTCTGCGCATCGTCGACCATTCGCTCATGGGCTCGTATCTGTCGACCGAGCGTGATCACTTCTACCGAGGTGTGTTGTATTTCCCGCTGATCGCCGCCGATTGGAGCGCCGTCATCGGTCGTTGGACGGGCACATGGGCCGATGGTCCGCTCGGCGACGGCTACGGCGTTCTCGCCAGCGATGAGGACCGCGCGGGCCGCTTGATGAATTCCGTACTCGCCCACGATGGGCCGCTCACCGAGTGGCCGAGAGAGGACTGATATGCGCACCGGACGGCAGTTCGACACGGGACACGTCGGCTACCTCACGACCAGCGGCACCGCCTCGGCGACGTGGCGGCGCGAGGGGGGGAACCGCGCTGTCGTCATGTTCATCGACGACACGAGTTCCGATAGGCCGGCGCGGCGCTGGCCGGACGAACGGATGGATTTCCGGCCCGGACACATCGCGTTCGACCCCGAGGCGTACCCGAGCATCGCGAAGGCGCGCGAGTTGCTGCCGGAGTACGGCGCACTATGGGACGCAGTCGAAGACGAGTACCGCACTACTCTCGCGGCGCCGCGCACGCCGGATTCCGCCTACGCCCAGCACGCGGCATTTTTCGACGTATCCGCGTAGCTGCGCAAACGCGTCAACCCCACTGGCCGGACACGGGCGCGTGGTTTCAGCCTGGTCGTTTGTCCGAATGTCTACACTGTGGGACGCCTCGATGTGATCGAGGCTGAAAAAGAACGCCCCGGCCAGTCACCACCTGGCCGGGGCGTTCCCTGTTGGGACGCGTGATCACGCTGCGGCGTTCACCGCCGCCCGAACCGCGTCCTGCTCGACGGCGCAGTAGGCCTGCGTCGTTGCGACGCTACTGTGCCGCATGGCATCGCGCACGGCGAGGATGTCGCGCGTCGCTTTGAGCGCGCGAGTACCGAACCGGTGCCTGAGCTTGTGCACGGTCCAAGGCGCCTCGCCCTCGTACGCGGCCGCCGCCAGCGCCTCGGCGCATAGTCGGCCGACCCACCTCGGGGAGAGGTGCCCATCTTCGGCACCTGGGAACAGATACCCGCGTCGAGGGTGTCCCTCGCCCGGCGAGTGCGCCGGTGCGCCCGCGGCGATCAGGTTGCCGAGGTCGTCCGGCACAGGCATCGTCGCCTTCTTGTTCCCCTTACCGTGCACGACGAGGCTGTATCCCTCGTCGCCCTCGATGAGATCGTTGCCCACGTGCACGACGGCGATCTCGGCCCGGCGCAGACCGATCTCGGCCGCGAGCCGGAGCATCAACCGGACCCGCGGCGACGCGACTTGCAGCGCGCCTCGATAGATCCGGTCCGGCGCCGGGCGCGGGCTAGGTTTGGCGGCCGCGATCTTCGGCAACGCCTCGGCGGCGTTCTCCGTGACCACCCCGGCAGCTACCGCCCATTTCCAGAACGAGCGCGCGCTGTTGCGTCTGCCGCGCCGGGTCTCGATCGCCCATACCTGATCGCCCATCCATTGCACCAGTTTTTCGCCAGTTATCGTGTCGGGTCCGCCGGGGCCGACCTCGCGGGCGATCTGTTCCATGTCGCTGGTGCGGCGCTGGATCGTTGTCTCCGAGAGACCGGCGGCACGCAGGTTCACCTCGTAATTCTGAAGCGGGACAATCCAACTCGTAGGTATGTGAAGTTTCATCCCTCGATTCTCACGAATGGGACGCTTTCTTTGTCTCACTTTCGACCCCTAATCTGAATGCCGGTTTGCGGCAGGCAAATCGGGGCGCTGGCCTCGAAATGGGCGAATTTGTAAGACGTAAAGAGAGGCAATACCCTGCCATGTACAACTGCTGCAAACTGACGGCAAACATTCTGCCTCGCAGTAGCATACGGCCGAGCAGACGCAGCGTGAAACACGCCGTACATGGGTCCCCCCGATCGGCCGATCGAGCCGAGCGATTGAGCCAGATGATGGCATAGGTGGTTCACGCCGCGCCATCCGTTCCGGCGAGTCGCGCCCGCCTGTCGGACATGCCCTGTTCCCACCTGGCCCGGTCGGCCATGTACCAGAGATAGACGCCGTAATCACCGCAGGTGCCGAGACACTCGAACGTGCCGTCGCCCTGGTCGCCGAATTCGGCGTCGATG
>NZ_JBITBU010000062.1:0-4264 GCF_044452545.1 Nocardia sp. NPDC051900
TGGCGGCCCGAGCCTGCCCGGCAAGCAATTGTTGCCGTGGGAAGCCGACGCGTTGCGCGCCGCGGGCATCGAGATCGTCTCCAACTGGGAGACGTATGCGGATCGGATGCGCGGCGGCTACGCCGCGGGCGAGTACGACGCCACGCTCGCGCTGGCGCAGGTGCGCGCCTGCGGCGGCCGCGACGACCGGCCGATCTACTTCTCGGCCGACTGGGACACGACCGAAGAAGAACAAGCACTGATCAACGACTACCTGCGCGGCGCCGCGGCGGTGCTCGGCGTCGAGAACGTCGGCATCTACGGCGGTTTCTGGTCGGTCAGCCGCGCCCTCGACGCCGGTGTCGCGCGCTGGGCGTGGCAAACCGATGCGTGGTCCGGCGGTCAGCGTGACCCGCGCATCAACATCCATCAGCGCATTCAGCAGGTCCGCGTCGACGGCGTGCCCTGTGACGTCAACGAAGCGCTGACCGACGACTACGGCCAGTGGTCGGGAGGCATCGAACTCGTCTCGTACGACACGGAGGAGAACACCATGGACGCCGACATCATTCGCGACATCCGCGAGCAGCTCGCAGGCCTCGGTGCCCGCGAGGAGGGCTACCCGGGATGGCTGCAGCTCGGCCAGAACCCGGACGGCTCCAACCGGACCCTCGTCGACGGGCTCGCCGCCGCGCTGGCCGAGATCGGCGAACTCAAGGGCACCGTCGACGGGCTCAAGGCCACGGTCGAGGGGCTCGCCGCCAAGGTGACCGGCGCCGCCGGGGAGGTACCGCCCGGGGTGGTGAAGTGATGGGACGACACGAGCTGCAGGAACCGAGCCAAGTGCGCCACCCGTGGCGCACCGTCGGCCGCACCGGGTTTCAGCTCATCGTCGGCGTTGCGGCCGCGATGCCCACACTCGTGGGCGCCGCGCACCTGCCCATGTCCGCCGGCGTCGTCGGCGCCCTGGCGGTGTCGGCGGCGATCACCCGATTCATGGCGATACCGGCCGTCAATGACGCGCTTACCCTGTGGGTTCCGTGGCTGGCGGCCGAACCGGCTACGACAGCGCCGAGCGGCTCGGCGCTCGGCGAATCCGACGATCGTGGGTAGGCGGTGGGTCAAGTCCTGCTCGCACAGCAGCAGGTCGTCGAGCCGGTCAGTGGCACGCTCGTTCAGTACGGCGCTGTCGGCGTGTTCGCGCTCGTGGAACTCGCGGTCGTGTGGGTGCTCTGGCGTCGACTCGAGCGCATCAACGACGCCGAACGCCAGCGCGCCGACCGGCTGGAGAAACAACTGCTCGACTTCTACGAATTGGTTGGCTCCAAACTGAGCGGCGAATTGGTGCGAGCCACCGAAGTTATGCGCGAAGTCGCCGAATCGTACAGGCAGCGGGGCGATCGATGATGGCCGCGGCTGAACAGCGTGATTCACGGCTCGACGCGATCGAGAAGACGAGGCGTGCGCTGGATACGTTCGAAGATCTGCTCGCCCGGTTCTCGGAAGTGCTCGACGACATCGAACAGGAAACCCGGCGCCAGGGTGCACGGAGGAAAAGGTGGTTGTGAGCTGGCGTCGAAAGGGTTCACGCAACAGCAGCCCTGACAAAGCAATCATTGACGACGCTCGTATCGCAATCGGCGATCTGCGTCGACTGCTGACGGCATTCCGAGTCGAACTCGACGAACTCGAGGCGGAGGTCCGGCGGAATCCATACCAGGAGGAGGTGTAGCCAATGCCCGAACGGATTCCAGCTCTACAAACCGCATTGGCCCAAGCACAAACCGCAATCGAGAAACTGTCGAAAAAGGTCGACCTCGACGAGCACACGTTGCGCCGCACGAAACGAACCGCCCGATTGGCGCTGTTCAGCGTTGTGCTTGACCTGACGCTGACTGCCCTCGTGGGCTGGGGGCTCGTCGGCGTCAACGACAATCAGGACAGGATCACCACGCTGCAATCGACCGTGCAAATCGAGACCGAGCGCACGAAAACCGCGTTGTGCGCGGTGATTACGTTGTTCCTCCAGTTCGAGCCCAGGACGATCAGCAACCCGACCTACACCGAGGAACAGCGGGCCCAGCAGGTGCAGGCGTATCAAGTCTTGCGCCAGATCGACCGCGATCTCGGCTGCTCATGACTTCGATCCTCATCGTCCGCGACGTACTCGCCGCGGACGGCTCCCGCATGTCCGCCGAGGGCATATTCATCGACTCGGCCGATCTGGCGAACTATCAGGCGTACGGCTGGCGGCTGCCGCTCGGCGCGCCCGCGATCGTCGAAACACAGGAGCAATTCGACGGTTTCGAGAAGTCGCCGACCGATATCGACCGCTGGCAATTCGATTGGTCGCCGTACCTCGAATCCGGCGAAACCGTCGCCTCGAGCCAGTACCTCACCACGGCCGGGCTGACGCTGTCCGGCCAGACCCTCACCGGCGCGATCACGAGTGTGCTCGTCGCGGGCGGGACGCTCGGCGTCACCTACCTCGTGACAAACCGTGTCGCCACATCGCTTGGACGGCAGGCAGATCAGTCGTTCACGGTCACCATCACACAGGAATAAGGAGCTACCCATGCCCGACGACGTTCTCCGCTGGCACGCAGAGTGCCGCGTCGTCAAATTCGCGCCCGCCACCGTGCTCGACATGATCCGGCACGTCGGCCGCGAACCAGTCGGTCACGAGATCGCCGATCTCATGCACCGCGGTGTCTTCACGCCCGACGACATCCATCACGAGATCGGCAACCTGCTCACCACCGCCGGACTCAACAGGTTGACCAGCCTGTTCGAGGGTGCGGGCGGTGCGGTATTCAACAACGCGGACGCCATCGTCGGCGTCGGGTCGAGCACGACGGCCGCCGCGGTCGGCGACACCGCACTCGGCGGCAACGGCTCGACGACCTCGGCCTACTACCAGGGCGCGGACGTGGGCTACCCGACACAGTCGGGCGGCGTCATCAACTGCAACGCCACCTTCGCCACGGGCAACGCCAATTTCGCGTGGAATGAGTGGATGCTCGGCATTGCTACCGGCACCATCACCCCGGGCGGCACCTTCGCCTCGGTCGGCACCTCGCCACTGATGTTCAACCACAAAGTCGCCTCGCTCGGCACCAAGGCCAGCGGCGCGATCTGGACCCTGCAAGCCACCTGCACTATCTCGTGAGGATCCCGACCATGAAAACTCTCGCCCACCTCGCCGTCACGCTCGCCGCCGCGGCCGCGCTCGCCACCGCGACCGCGGCCGCCGCCAGCGCCGACACGATCTCCTACTACACCAACAACAGCGGTGCCCCTACCCAGGTGCCGCCGAACTATCAGAACGAAACCGACGTCAGATGCAACGACGGCGACACCGCGACCGGTGGCGGCGCGCTGCTCGCGGACGGGTATTACGTCGACGAGCCGTATATGCGTGTGGTGCAGTCCGGCCCGGTCGGTGTCGTGGAAACCGGGCCCGCGCCCGCTTGGCGCGTGACCTACCACAACGAAGACCGCGAGGACCCGCACGGTTTCGTTGTGTACGTCATCTGCGCGCACGTCACCGTGAGCTGACCTATGGCAATTGCCCTGCGCGGCACGGCGACGACCGGCTCGACGACGATCACGGCGCCGACCGGCGTCGCCTCCGGCGACCTGCTGCTCGTCGTCGCGATCGCCCCATCGGGCACAACGATCACCGTGCCGTCGGGCTGGACCACCCTGCGCAACGCCACGACGAGCAACAGCTCGACGTTGCGCATGGTGGTCGCCTATCAGGTGTACTCGACCGGATCGACATGGACGATCACCGGCGCGACGTACAACGTGTGTTGCGCCTGGTCGGGCACCGACTCGACAACACCGATCCTCACCGACGCCGCCCCCTCGGCCGGTGGCGCTGTGAGCACGCTCGCGACACCGACGGTCAACAACACCGTCTCCGGCTCATGGCGTGTCGCGTGCTGGGGAGCCGCAGAAACAGTGTTCTCGACCATGGGCGCGTGGTCGACGTTCTCGCCCACCGACACCCGCCGCGGCGAGCAACACAACACGCAGTACGCGGTCGCCCTGACCGACTCGAACGCCACCATTTCGACCGGAAATACATCGGTCACCGGCACCACCCCGGCCAGTAACAGCAACTTCGAGGCCGAACTCGCCTGGATCGGCATCATTCAGCCGGTCGCGTCGACGCCGGTCAGCTCGAGCGACACCGGCAGCGCCGCCGACGCTGCCAACGTCGCGCCTAAAGACACCGACACCGCCGCGGCCGCCGACACCGCGACGGTCACCGCGTCGA
>NZ_JBITBU010000063.1:0-4163 GCF_044452545.1 Nocardia sp. NPDC051900
GTTTCCAGTCGATCATGCTCGGCGACGCGAACGCCGGTGTCCGGATACCGGCCAAGCGGATCGTGCCGTACGTGTGGGAGCGCGAAGGCGGCGACTGGCTCGGAAAATCGGTCCTACGCAGCGCATATAAGAACTGGCTGCTCAAAGATCGCATGCTGAGGGTGCAGGCGCAAACGATCGAGCGCAACGGGATGGGCATCCCGGTCTACTACGCGGGCCCGATGGACAAGCAAGACGACTTGGACAAGGGCCAGCAGATGGCGAACGACTATCGCGCTGGGGACTCTTCGGGTGCGGCGCTCCCGAACGGCGCGAAGCTGCGGCTACAGGGCGTCGAGGGCGCGCTGCCGGATGCCGATCCGGTGATCCGCTACCACGACGAGCAGATGGCGCGGGCCGTCCTCGCGCATTTCCTGAATCTGGGCACGCAGACCGGTTCCTGGGCGCTGGGCAGCACGTTCGCTGACTTTTTCGTCATGTCGTTGCAGACCGAGGCGCAGCTCGTCGCCGACACCGGAAGCGCCTATATCGTCGAGCCGCTCGTCGACATCAATTTCGGGCCGGACGAACCGGCGCCCCGGATCGTGTTCGACGAGATCGGCTCTCGCCACGACGCGACAGCGGATGCAATGGCGCTGCTGCTCAACGCCGGGGCAGTCATCCCCGATCGCCGCCTCGAGCAGGCGCTACGCGACATGTACGGGCTGCCGCAAAAGGACCCGGACGCGCCCGATCCCGGGCCGAAGTCCGGGCCGCAGCCCGGCGCGCCGGTCGACGGCAACGGCGGCGACCCGAACGAACCCCCCCACCTGCAGGAGCAGCAGCAATGAACGCACGTGATCGTGTCCGGGCGCTGGTGGCCGACCGCGCCGAACGCCCCTGGTATGAGATCAGAGCGGCGGCCGACGCCGACGGCGCCGAGACGCCGGTCGTCTACATCTACGACGAGATCGACTCGTGGTTCGGTGTCTCGGCCGAAGCCTTCGCGCGCGATCTGGCCGCGCTGGACGCCGAGCGCATCGAGGTACACATCAACTCCCCCGGCGGCAACGCCTACGACGGTCTCGCCATCATGAACGCGATCGCCGGCCACCCGGCGCAGATCACGACCATCGTCGACGGGCTCGCGGCCAGCGCGGCGAGCTACATCGCGATCGCGGGCGATGAGGTGATCATGCGCCCGGGCGCACAGATGATGATCCATGAGGCGTGGGGGCTGGCTGTCGGCGACGCGCGCGATATGGCGGCGATGGCCGAGCAGCTCGACGGCGCCAGTAGCGCACTCGCCGAGATCTACGCCAAGAGGACCGGCGGCGACGTCGACGCGATGCGTGAGCTCATGCGCGCCGAGACGTGGTTTTCGGCTGACGAGGCGGTCGAGGCCGGCCTCGCCGATCGGGTCGAGGCGCCGAGCAAGAGCAAGGCCGGCGGGGGCGGGGGCGCGGCCGCCAAGGCGCGTGCGTTCGACCTTAGCGTTTTCAACTACTCCGGCCGCCGCGCGGCTCCCGCGCCGCGGCTGCATCGATCACCCTCTGCCCGAGTCCGTGCGGAGGTCACACCAGGAAAGGAGGGCACTATGCCCACCCTGATCGAGGGCCTGCGTGAGCGTCTCGGACTTCCCGACGACGCCGACGAGGCCGCAGTGCTGGAGGCGGTGAGCGCCCGCGTCGAGGATGGCGGTACGCCCACCGGTGAGCCGGCTCCGGCCGAGCCGACGCTGCAGCAGATCGCGGCCTCGGCTCGGCGGCTGAATCTGCAACTGGTCGACAAGGACCAGTACGACGCGCTCGCGGCGCAGGCCGCGCAGGGCGCGCAGGCGTTCAAGGCGCAGCAGGAGGAGCACCGGAACGCGGTACTCGCCGAGGCGATCCGCACCGGCCGGATCTCGGCGGCGCAACGCGAGACCTACGCCCGGCAGCTCGAACGCGACCCGGAGGACACCGAGGCGTTCCTGATGGGGCTGCCGAAGAACATGGCTGTCCCGCTCGAGGAGATCGGCCACTCGGGCGAGCCGGAGGTCGACGAGCTCGGCGCGGACATGGCCGCCGCCTACGCCAAGGTGACCGGCGCGAACTGGAAGGATGCGTAATGGCTGACTACCTGCCCTTGTACTTCCCGGGCGAAAAGGTGCCGTGCACCACGAGCGCAGCGGTCACCGCCGGTCAGGTGCTCATCGTCTCGGGCAACAACACCGTCGCCGCGTCCAGCGCCGCGGCGGTCGCGTTCGGCATCGCCGCCTACGACGATCCGGTCGGCGGCGCTCAGATCATGGCCTACCGCGACGGCATTCACGTGCTGGCGGCGAGCGGCGCCATCAACGCCGGTGACGCAGTGGTTCCCGCGGCCAGTGGCGCGGTGGCCGCGATCGGGTCCGATACCAACTACGCCCACGTCGTCGGTCAGGCGCTCGCCGCAGCATCCGGCGGCAAGGTGACTGTCGCCCTGCGGCTGGGCTGAGAGAGGTCATTCCCATGAGTGGAACAACATTCCCGCCCGCGCAGCCCACGCTGTCGGGCGACATCCTGCAGATCAACCGGTTTCTGAATGATCCGGTCTGGATTCTGCGGGCGCTGCGCACGATCGGTGATCAGCTGTTCGTCTCGAACAGGATCCTCACCGGCCAGTGGTGGACGGAGTCGGGCTCGGCCGCCTATGAGCAGAACGAGTCGATCTTCGCCGACTCCGCGCCGAAGTCGGTCCCGCCGGGCGGCGAGTACCCGCTGACCACGACCGGCACCGGTCCGGCGAGCATGGCGAACACTGTGAAGTGGGGCCAGGATTCGGAGATCACCGACGAAGCTATCTCGCGGCAGAAATACGCCGTCGTACAGCGGAAGTTCACCAAGCTCGTCAACTCGCATGTGCAGCAGATCGACTCGGTGGCGCTGTCCGCGGTGGCCTCGGCGGTCACGCAGAACACTGCGGCGATTGCGTCCTGGGCGGGCACCGGCGCGACTCCGGTCATTCTGCGCGACCTCATGAGAGCGTTCGCGTCCATCGTGAACCTGAAGCAGGGTTACATGCCCGACACCGTGCTCGTCGGGCTGACCACGTTCGCGAACATCGTCAGCGACGACAAGCTCGCGCAGCTGCTACCCCGCGAGGTGCCCGGCGTCGCCGCCTCACCGGTCAGTGCGGGATGGGATTCGCCGTTTATGAAGCGCATCGGCGGATTTACGTTCGTCACCTCGCCGAACCTGCCGGTGACCGGTCGGGCGACGCTGCTCGACTCGAAGGTGCTCGGCGGTTTCCTCGACGAGCGCGTGCCCGGCCCGGGCTACGTCGCCAGCCAGGACCAGGGCGCCGACGGCATCCAGGTCAAGACCATGCGCGAGGACGAGACCGACGGCTGGCGGATCCGCTGCCGCCGGATCACCACGCCGCTGGTCACCGAACCGGCTGCGGCTTGGCAGATCACAGGAGTCGACGCATGAGGTACCAAGTAACCGCGCCGCTGGTGATCGCACAGGATCACGAGGGGCGGGCTCATCACCGCTACTCGGGCGAAGTGATTCAGTGGCTATCGCCCGAGCAGCGGCAGCACCTGCTCGATCTGGGGATGGTCGAGGAGATCCCCGACGCCACACCCCCAGGTGTCGCGCCCGCGGTCGACGAGTCCGACGAGGACGAGTCGCAGCCGACGCCGGACACCGATCCGGCCGGGCCCGCGCCCGCGGTCGCCCCCGAGCAGGCATCGCAGGAGTCCGAGCAGCCCTCGCGGCCGCCGCAGATCGCGAAGAAAGAGATCTGGGTCGACTGGGCTGTGCAGGCCAAGGGCATCGACAAGGCCGAGGCCGAGACGATGACCTTGGAACAGCTCAAGGCGCTGTGAGAGGGGGTGCGCTGAGATGACCACACCGACACCGTTCGCGACCACGGACGACGTGCAATCGACTTGGCGCACCCTCAACACCGAGCAGACCGCCTACGCCGAGCTGCTGCTGCAGGCGGCGGCGATCTGGATCTACAACCGCGTGCCCGGCATCGACCCGTCGAGCCCGGCCGCGAAAATCGTCTCTATCGAGGTGGTGCGCGCCGCGCTGCAGCGCGACGTGTTCGACGGCGCACCGTCGGGAAAGATCACGCGCGGCAACCGCTCCGACGAGTGGACCGGCGCGCGGACCGCGACCGTCGAGCAGCTCGCCCGCACGCTGGTGTTCAGC
>NZ_JBITBU010000064.1:0-3890 GCF_044452545.1 Nocardia sp. NPDC051900
GCCAAGGTGTTCCGTGCGCCCGCCACGCCGGTGCAGGAGATCGTGGCCGAGACCTTCGCCGAGGTGCTCGGCGTGGAGCGGGTCGGCCTGGACGACGACTTCTTCGAGCTGGGCGGCAACTCGCTGATGGCCTTCACACTGCAGCGCGCGCTAGCCGCCCGGCTCGGCATCGACTTGCCGATGACGGCATTGTTCACCGCACCGACGGTGCGCGGCCTGGCCACCCGCATCGACCATCCGGACGAACCCGCGGCGCTGTTCACTTCCGACGACGGCGCCACGATCGACACCGATGTCGTTCTCGGACCAGAGATCAGTACCGAAGGTGTCGCACCCATGTTCACCGCAGCCCCTCGGGATGTCCTGCTCACTGGTGCGACCGGATTCGTCGGCGCACACCTGCTGCGAGAGTTGCTGGCCAGCAGACCGGTACGCGTCTGGTGCCTGGTGCGTGGCGATGATGACGAGCGGGCACACAAGCGGATCCGCGACGCCCTGCAGAAGTACCGGATCTGGAACGACTCCTACCAAACCCGAATCGTCGCTGTTGCAGGCGATCTGGCCGCGCCCCGCCTCGGGCTCGACCATGCCGGTTATACGCGGCTGGCCCAACGGATCGATACGATTTACCACAATGGAGCTCGCGTGAACCACATCGAGCCCTATACAAGGCTGCGCGCGGCGAACGTCTCGGGTACCCGAGAGGTGCTCGGCCTTGCGACCACCGGCCGGATCAAGCCCGTGCATTTCGTCTCCACCGTCAATGCCGTGATACCGGCCGCCACCACACCGGATTTCATCGGCGGGGAGAATGCGGAATTGCGCCTCGGCGAGGTGTCCGAGAACGGATATGTGGCCAGCAAATGGGTTGCCGAGCAACTGGTTCGGCAGGCGGGCGCACGCGGAGTGCCAGTGAGCATCTACCGTCCCGGCATCGTGTGCGGCGACCCGCGACTCGGTGTGAACAGCGTCGACGACTCGTTCTGGAATATGATCCGGGCGGCCGCCATCCTCGGGCTCGCCCCCGAGACCGCCGACGCCGCGATGTCGCTGGTACCTGTGAATTACGTGGTGTCCGCCATCGTAGCGCTGGCCGACCGGCCCGCGATCGGTGCGGCGTACCACCTGGTGAATACGCGGCCGGTGCCAATTCGCGATGTCTTCGCAGCTCTCCGCAGACGGGGTATTCCGATTGCAATCACCTCGGTCCAAGAGATCGCGACGATGCTGGCCGAACAAGCGGCGGCGCGTGATGCGGCGGGCGACGACTCCCTGGTGCGCGCCGCGTTGGTAAGCGGCAACTACGGAGCGGTTACGGCCCCGATCGACGACACCCATACTCGTGCCGAGCTCGCTAAACAGCACATCCACTGCCCACCTATCGATGCTGCCGTACTTGACGCCTACGTCAGATCCTTCATCGACTCGGGCTTCTTCCCGGTCCGGAGCGATGACGGTCCACCGGAGGACCTCGTGGAGTCCCGATGAGGCAATGTGCCGAAGCACCGGACGTTTCTTTCCGAGAGGAAAACATGAACAGTGTTTCGCAGCGCTGGGCCGTCCGGATTGGATGGTGATCCGCAGCGATTCAGCGCAGCCGGTACCACGCTGGTCAATCTGTTCGAGCAGGCGGTGGCCGCGCATCGGACAGCTCCGCAGCCAAGTTCGATATCGAATCGCTGTCCTGCGCCGAATTGGATCGGCGCGCGAACGTGCTGGCGCGCCGGCTGATCGCCGGCGGCGTCGTACGGAACCACCAGTCGCGGTGATCCTGCTCGCTGGACCTGGTAGTCGCGCTGCTCGTGGTGGTGAAGACCGGTGCGGGCTATGTGCCGGTGGATTTTACCTACCTGGCCGACCGCATCGCATACGTGCTCGCGGATTCGCGTCCGACCGTGTCCAGGCAGACGATCTCCACGATTACCGACAAGGTGATGGATGGCATGAACGAGTGGCAGAATCGGCCGCTCGACAGCGTGTATCCGGTGATCTTCCTGGACGCCATCCATATGAAGATCCGCGACGGCAAGGTCGCCAACCGGCCCATCTATGTCGCGCTGGCGGTCACCGTGCGAGGGCACTCGCGACATTCTGGGCTTGTGGGCCGGAGACGGCGGAGAGGGCGCGAAGTTCTGGCTGCAGATACTCACCGAACTCAAGAATCGTGGTGCCGAGGATGTGTGCATGCTCGTCTGCGACGGTCTCAAAGGGCTTCCCGAGGCGATCGGACAGGTCTGGCCAGCCGCGGTCGTCCAGACATGTGTGGTGCATCTACTGCGCGCATCGTTCCGGTACGCGGCCCGTCAGCACTGGGACGCGATCGCCAAGGCGTTGAAGCCGATCTACACCGCACCGACGGAATCGGCCGCGCTGGAACGGTTCTACGAATTCATCGGGGCCTGGGGCCAGAAGTATCCGGCGATCGTCAAACTCTGGGAGAACTCGTGGGCGGAGTTCGTGCCGTTCCTGGCGTTCGACACCGAAATCCGCAGGGTCGTGTGCTCGACGAATGCGATCGAGTCGGTCAACGCCCGCATCCGCCGGGCCGTGCGCGCCCGCGGCCACTTCCCCACCGAGCCAGCCGCTTAGGTTCAGGGGGTCAACGCAACACCCGCCGTGACGAGGGAGTTGGTGTTGGGGCGTCCTGCGATATCGGTTGAGGTTCAGCGTTCGTTCTGGGCGTGGATCCGGGAGGGCGAGATCATCGACACCGCGGCCGCGGCGGTCGGTGTGTCGAAGACGGTTGGCTGGCGGTGGTTCCGTGAGGCTGGCGGAGTGATGCCGCCACAATGGTGTGAACATTCGACTCGCCCGGCCCGCTTGTCGTTCGCCGAGCGGGAAGAGATCGCCTGTCGCCGAGCGGCGGGTGAGGGTGTCCGAGCGATTGCCAGGTCCATCGGAAGGTCTGCCTCGACCGTCAGCCGCGAGCTCGCCCGTGGCACTCGCCGACCGAAGACCGGATACCGGGCCACTGTCGCTCAGGCACTCGCCGACAAGCGTGCCCGCCGCCCCAAGACGGCATTGCTTTGCCGCGATTCCCGGCTGGGCGCCTATGTCGAGCGGCAGTTGCTGTTGAAGCACAGTCCCGAGCAGGTCAGCCGACGGCTACTGGTCGATTTTCCCGACGATCCGCGGATGCGGGTGTCTCACGAGACGATCTATCAGTCGCTTTACGTTCGAAGACGCGAGGCGCTCGAGCGCGAACTGGCACAGTGCTTGCGAACCGGACGCGCGCTGCGCAAGCCGCACCGTAAGCCCGACCAGCGTCGAAGTCGGCATGCCGGTGCGGTCTCGATCAGCCAACGGCCGGCCGAAGCCGAGGACCGGACAGTGCCGGGGCACTGGGAGGGCGATCTCATTACCGGGGCCCAGAACGGCTCCGCCATCGGCACGCTCGTCGAACGAGCGACCGGATTCGTCATGTTGCTGCATTTACCGAACACCCACAAGGCCCTCGATGTCCAGGAAGCGATAACCGCGACGATGTCCACGTTGCCGCGGACTCTGCGTCGGACGTTGACCTGGGACCAAGGCCAAGAGATGGCCAACCACGTCCAGATCACCGCGGCGACCGGTCTCGACATCTACTTCTGTGACCCGCACTCGCCCTGGCAGCGCGGCTTGAACGAGAACACGAATGGTCTGCTCCGGCAGTATTTTCCGAAGTTCACCGACCTGTCCGGCTACCACCCCGACTACCTCGAGTTCGTCGCCGCCGAACTCAACAACCGGCCCCGCAAACGTCTCGGCTGGCGTAGCCCTGCTGAAGTGAGCGGTCCCCGATGAAGCGACCTCCTGATCCGGCCCCCGGATACGCGACCATCGTTGCGAGAGTTGAGGCAGACTTGACCATCAGGAGGTCATGATGCCGAAATCGTATCCGCCCGTGC
>NZ_JBITBU010000065.1:0-3690 GCF_044452545.1 Nocardia sp. NPDC051900
CGATTGAGGTCGAGGCCGGAGGTGACGGTGAGCATGGCCTCGACCAAGCCGTCCATGCGGTCACGGGCATCGATGATCTGCTCGATGCGATCCTTGACCTCGCCGAGCAGTTCGCGCAGCCGCAGTTGCGAAAGCGTATCGCGCACCGAATAAGTGCCGTTCATAGACGTGCCATCGGTCATTCGGTCACCTCGACTGCTTCCGGGTACCGATTTGCCCGCTGCTCCCGAGTCCAAATCTGTTCGCGCCTGACTGCACCAGAATTCTACCTACTCGCGCGTGGAAGACGTCCGATGTTTTCGGGTGATGGCGGAGGCTGACGCGGTGGTCGCAGGCGAGCGTGGTTTCGTCGAAGGACACCGTCCAGGCTGCACGCTCCAAGCGGGAACGCGGTGGCGCGGGCCGGAGGCAATGTCGATAACTTCGCCGAACGACCGATGGGCACAGCCGAGCCGATCATGGCCAGAGGACCCGGCATTCGGTGACCTTCGGCCGTCACCTGCTTCGCTGGTTCGCGCGATGCTGAATCACAGTCGGCAAAGCGGACGACACCGGCGAAAGGTGATTGATCGTCATGGGTGAATTCACCGGGAGGAGCGCCCTCGTCACTGGCGGCGCGCGCGGTATCGGCGCAGCCGTGGTAGTCGCTTTGGTGAAGGAGCAGATTTCAGTCGTCATCGGCGATCTGCTCGAAGGCGAGGGCACTGCCCTGGCGGCGGCACTGGGCTCGGGCGTGATCTTCCGCAGGCTGGATGTGACCGACGAGGCGGGCTGGCGCGCTGTCCTCGACGATGCCGAGGCGGAGTTCGGTCCGCTGGCGGTGTTGGTCAACAACGCAGGAATCGTCGACTTCGGCGACGTCGAGTCCGAATCTCCAGCGATGTTTCGGCATGTGGTCGACGTCAACCTCTACGGCGCCTGGCTGGGTATGCATCTGGCGGCGCCGCGCCTGCGGGCCGCGGGCGGTGGCGTCATCGTCAACATCTCCTCCACCGCCGGGCTCATCGGCTACGCGGGTATCGGCGCCTATGTCGCGAGCAAATGGGGTTTGCGCGGCTTGACCAAGGCCGCCGCGCTGGAACTGGGGCGCGCGAACGTTCGCGTGTGCTCGATACACCCTGGCCCTGTTCACACGCCGATGACGGCGGCGCTGGACGAATCCGTCGCCGCGAACCAGCCGCTGGCCCGCTTCGGTCAGCCGGAGGAGGTGGCCGCGATGGTGCGATTCCTGGTCACCGAGGCCACCTACTCGACCGGCTCGGAATTCGTGCTCGACGGTGGCGCCACCGCCGGTCAGGTTCTGGGCCTACCGGACGACTCCCGATGAGAGGGCGAGCGATGCCGAGCACACACCCCGACCCCGAGACACTTCGATCCGCGTTGGCGCTGGCGTCTCGGGCGCCATCGGTGCACAACACCCAGCCATGGCTGTGGCGGCTCGGACATCAGACGACGCACCTGTACGCCGACGAGAGCCGGAGACTGCCGCACACCGATCCCGACGGACGCGATCTGCTGCTCAGTTGTGGCGCGGCTTTGCATCATTTCCGAGTAGCCGCACGTGCGGAGGGGTGGGAGACGCTGATCCATCGGCTACCGAATCCGGCCGCGCCCGAGCACCTCGCGTCGATCGAGTTCCGTCCCATCGCCTGCAGCCCCGAGGACATCGCGTTGGCGCGCGCCATCAGCAGGCGCGGCACGGATCGCCGCCGCTTCAGCTCATGGGAAGTACCGGCGACGCATATCGCGGCCATGATCGACGCCGGACTGTCCTCCGGTGTACTCGTGCACGATGTCGACGCCGAACCGGCGCGGACCCAGTTGCTACGCGCGTTCGAGCAGGCGGCCTGGCAACACGCCCGTGACGTCTCCTATGGTGCCGAACTGGCTCAGTGGAGCGGCAGGCACGCGGCGCCGCAAGGGGTGCCCGCGCGCAACGCGGTGTTGACCGAGGCCGATCCCACGGTGCGTCCCTTCTCGAACCCGGGATTGCCCGAGGCTGTGGTGCGTGATATCGATGCGGCCGACCGGATGCTGCTGTTGAGCACCAGTAGTGACGACCGATTGTCCCAACTGCGCGCCGGGGAGGCCGCGAGTGCGGTGCTGTTGACCGCGACGACTCTCGGGCTGGCGACGTGTCCGCTGACCGAGCCGATGGAGTTGGCCGACACCAGGAGACGCATTCGCGCCGATGTTCTGGACGACACCGGGTTTCCGCAGATCATCATCCGGACCGGTTATGCGGTCACGAGCGCCGAGCCGGTTCCGCCCACCCCACGCCGTCCGCTCGCCGAGGTGGTGCAGCCGCTGGGTTCGTCGGAGCCCTGATTCTGCATGGTCGAGGTCGAGGGACGTGATGCGGGATCGGTACGGGGTGACCGACCTTGGAACAAGGAGGACGCGATGACGGAGCACTCCACCGGAACCGCCGAACCGACGGATCGGCCGATCGTGGTCGGCGTCGATGGTTCGGCCATCTCGTATCACGCGGCGGCGTGGGCCGCAGCCGACGCCGCGCTGCATCGTGCCCGGCTGCACATCGTCATCTCCGTCCCTGTGCGGCCTGGGTACGGTCCGGGCGCCGCCCTCACCGAGGCCGATGTGGAGTGGTTGCGCACAGACGGCGAACGAGTACTCGCGGAAGCCGCTCGCGTGGCCAGGACGACAGCAGCGGGCGAGGCGCTGATGATCAGCACCGAGTTGACCGTCGCACCGATCATCCCCGACTTGATCGACCGGTCCCAGCTGGCGCGAACACTGGTCGTCGGCAGCCGCGGTCTCGGCGCGTTCCGGCGCGAGTTGCTCGGATCGGTGAGCACGGCGATGACCCGGCACGCGCACTGTCCGGTCGCGGTCGTGCGCTCGACGTCGGCGACCGATCCTTTCTCCTCGGGGAAACCCGTTCTGGCGGGGGTGGACGGCACCACCAACAGCGTGCCCGCCCTCGAAATCGCCTTCGAAGAGGCGTCGCGACGCAAAGTCGGCCTGATCGCGCTGCACGCGTGGAGCGATTCGAGTGGGATCGACCTCGTGCCCGGATGGGACACTGTGCGAGAGCGGGAGGACGCGTTGCTCGCGGAGAATCTCGCGGGGTTCGGCGAACGCTACCCTGATGTCGCGGTGCGACGTGTTCTGGTGCGCGACAAGCCGGTTCGGTCTTTGCTCGAGCAATCGGACGAGGCTCAGCTGCTCGTGGTGGGCAGCCACGGCCGCGGGGGGTTCACCGGCATGCTGCTCGGTTCCACCAGCGCGGCCTTGCTGCATTCGGTGGAGTGCCCGATCATCGTCGTACGTCAGCGGTGACGCGGGTGGTCGGCCGGCCATATCGTTGTCGGGTTCGGGCGATTGCCGTACCGCGCGGTTGTCCCGGCCGATCTGAGCGTGCTGCGTCATCGAAAGCTCGATCGGTGACTCGGGACGCGCGTGTCGGCGGTTGGGGCGGGCGCGTGCCCTATTCCGGGGTGGACGGAGGTGGACGAGCGATCAGTGGTTCGCTGTCCGGTTCACACGCCGCGCCGACTATCGCGTGTGAGGCCGGCAGCGGCCCGGCTATGTTCGGAGAGCGTCATTTCGGGTTGCGAGCGCCTGCTCGAGCAGCACGCGCCGTTCGGCGGCGGTGATCGCCCGACGGGCCGCGGGCACCGCGTCCGGTGTCACCGAGATCGAGGTGATGCCCATCCGTACCAGGTG
>NZ_JBITBU010000066.1:0-3673 GCF_044452545.1 Nocardia sp. NPDC051900
ACCACTTCAGCGTGAGCGACGCGGCGTCACCGGCCTGGATGACGTCGCGCGGCTCCTGCATGTATCGCGCGGTGAGCCACCAATGCCCCAGGTCGGGAGTGAACCACACGAGCTTGCCGGTTTTCTTCGGCTCCCACCCGGCCAGCCATTTCCGGAACACGCGGCGGCGGCCGACGGCGTCGCGGCCGAACACGCTGATCGTCATGTCGAGTTCGAGTGCGTCGTAGGTGCTGTCCAGCCACGTCACGCCGTCCTCGTGCGCGCCCTGCTGGTCGACGTGCTTGAACGGGGCGTGCAGCCCCTTGATGTCGACGAGCTGCACACCCTCGTCGACCGGCGGCATCGGCGCCATACCACCGGTGACAGGCCACGCGAGCCGGTTGGTGTCGACCCACGTCACGAACGAGTCGCGGCCGCCGAGCAGCGATTGCAGCGCCCCCGTGGTCGGCGGGTTCGAGGGCGTGATCAGGGTGCTCATCGTGCGATCGCCCCGGCGTAGACGTTGAGTTCGCGCACGATCGCCCGGGCGTCAGCTTGCCCGTCGCCGTGCGTGTGCCAGTTCTCGATGTGCAGCAGCGGCCCGGACCGACCGGCGTCGGCGAACCGCGGTTGCTCGGCGGGCCCGAGTTTCTGCTGCTGCGGGCTGAGCACGGCGAGCTGTTCGGGGCCGCCGGTCTTGTTGTTGACGATCGAGAGCCCGGGCGGGATGAGACCACCGGCGTCGTGCGTGGCGGGCAGCTCATCGGACAGCGCGTCGGGGTCGGTGAGGTCGAGGCGATCGGACAACGCGTCGGAGTCCAGGTCGGTATCGGTATCCGGGACGTCCGGGGGCTGCAGCTGCTCGGGAAGCGCCTCGACCTCCGGCGCGGCCGAGACCTCCGGCGCGGCTTCCATATCCGGGATGGCCTGCACCTCGGGTGCGGCCTGCACCTGCAACGGTTCGGGGATGGCCTCGGCCTGCTGCGGTCCGAGATGCTGCAGCGGGTTGATGAATACCGGCCGCCCCTGGACCTTGAGATTGCCCAGCTGTCCGCCGATGCGCAGCAGCGGCGACTTGTTCGGGTCGGCGAGCAACGTGTCTTTGAGACCGAAGGTCTCGAGGAACGCGTTCGCCGCGATACCGCCCGCGCGCTGACCGAGCTGCTCGAACGTCAGCAAGCCGCCCTCGCTCGACGAGCCGCTCTTGCTGGTGCTGCTGCTGGCCGGTTGCGACTCGGCCTGCTTGGCCTTGTCCTCGTATTCGGCGGCCTTCTTGCGGTGATCCTCGGCCTGCTTGCGTGCCTTGTCGGCGGCCTCGTGCGCGGTCTTGGCCCGGTCGGTGTAGTTGCGCACCGCCGAGAGATGCCGATCGCGGGCCGCGCCGGATGCCTTGTCGGCGAGCTCCTGCGCGTGCTGCGCCTTGGCTTCGTTGTCGGCCGCGGACTGGTCGTGCTTGACCGCGGACTCGTCGGACTTGGCTGCGGCGTCGAGCTGTTTCTGCGCCGAGGCCCGCAGCGCCGCCGCCTTTTCCGCCGGCGTCCTCTTCGAGCTGTTGCTCGACGTGCTGACCGAGCTCGCGGTGTAGGGCGGGTTGAACGTGCCCGGATCCACATGGAATTGCGCGGTGAACTGCGGATCCCATGCCGAGACCGCGTCGCCGCCGTAACGGATCCGCTCGCCGGATTGGCGCGCCTCGATGTTCGTGCCGAGGATGGTCGCCGCGGCGTGCTCGGCGTTGGCGCCGATCGCGAACACATCGGACTTGGACGCGCCCGACAGGACATGCGGCCACTGCCCGGCCAGCAGCGACGTCGTGTCGCCGAGGCGCGCTGTCGGGTTCGCGATGCCCTGGGCGATCTGGATCGCGTCACCGATCAGGCCGGTGCAGTCAACACCGGTCGCGAGATCGCTACCGCCCCACGCGTACATCGTCGAGAGATGCTCGCGCACCTGTTGCAGCGCCATCTCCGGCCCGGATACCGGTTTCTGGGTAGTGGTGACACCCGGCACGATGCCGCCGGTCGCGTACCCCATCGGCGGCAGATTCGGGTTCGCCTGCTGCACACTCGAGATGTCGCCGTAGCGGGCGCGGATGTAGTTGATACTCGCGACGATGTTCGCCACCGGGTCATACACGTTGTCGGGCAGCGACTTGTCGCGGTATGCCTCGAACGTCGAGTCGATAGTCTGCGTGAGACCTTTCGACGGATGCCCGGCGGCGGCGTTGCTGTCCCATAGGTTGATGGCGTTCGGGTTGCCGCCGGACTCGCGGCCGATCAGGGTCCGTAGTCCGGGCGTCCAGTGCGCCGGGTCGACGCCCGTGATGGCGATCGCCTGCGCGATCCAGCCGTCGAGATCCGGGCTACCGACGAACGGCACACCGCCGCCACCGCCCGCGCCACCACCGGAGATCCAGCTCTTCGCTTTCTCGATCACGGAATCGACGAACCGGCCCGGGATTCCGATCAGCATGTCCCGCCACGCCGAGGTACCGCCGTCGCTGCCGCCGCCCGGTGCCGCTGCCGCCCGGTCGAGCACCGGCGCGAACAGCTCGCGCACCGCGGCGATCGGATCGCTCGCCAACCGGGCGGTGAACTTCGCGACGTCGATCGCGTCCCCGGCCACATTCTTCGCCCAGTCGACGACGGTGTCGAAGATTCCGCCGCCCTCGAACAACGGCATACCGGTCGCGTTCGCCGAGGCCCGGCCGCGTGAGTAGTAGTCGTTGAGTGCCAGGAACCGGCTCGGGCCGATCGCCTGCACGAGCTCGGGCACCGCGACACCCTCACCGGGCGACAGCCGCGCGTTGACGATGTCGCGGCCGGGCGCGTACCCGGGCACCACGCCGGGGCCCTCGTGGATGCCGCCGAGCGCGTAGTGCGGGATTTTCGAGGTGTCGACCGGGTGCAGTTCGCCGAGGTGGAACACGCCGGCTATCCCGTTCCACAGTTTCACGATGCCGTCGTTGTAGACGACGTCGATGATCGCGACCGCTGGTGTGCCGACGAGTTTCTCGATCCGCCCCCACTGCTCGCCGACCCATTCGACCGTGTTCTTGAACGCGTCGCGGACCAGGCCGAGCGCCGAGCCGATCAGTTCGCCGGTCGGCTTGATCGCGTGATCGTAGACCCAGTTCCACGTGTCGTGCACGATCGTCAGCGCGGCGTGTACGCCGTCGCCGAGTCCGTGCCAGAGTTTCATGAATTCGGTCCCGATCCAGGCTCCGGCCTTCTTCATCCAGTCCCAGACATCGAGCACCGCATTGCGGAACCAGTCGAAGTGGTTCCAGGCGTAGATGACTCCGGCGACCAGCGCGGCGAGCCCGGCGATCACCAGGCCGATCGGGTTCGCGTCCATGGCGACGTTCAGCAGCCATGTCGCGGCGGCCATGCCCTTCTGGGCGACGCCGGCGGCGATGGCCGCGCCCTCGACGGCGACGAACGACACGACGACGCGCGCGTTCTGCACCACCCATGCACCGGCGGTCTCGGCGGCGGACACGACCGCGGCGGCCTTGGTCGCCACGAACGCCCCGATCGCCTTCCCCTGCATGGCGACCCACCCGGCGCCCGCGCTGGCTTGCGCGCCCACCCACGCGACCGCCGTCGTCGCGGCCTCGACGCCCGCCGACGCCTTGGTCGCGACGAACGCGGCGGCGGCCCGGGTCTGCATCACCGCCCACGAGCCCGCGGCG
>NZ_JBITBU010000067.1:0-3656 GCF_044452545.1 Nocardia sp. NPDC051900
TACGCCGCCCCCGCGATCAACACCCCCAACAACGCGACCGGCAACTCCTCGCTCCGCGCCACCGCCACCGCCACCAACGACTCCGGACCCGCACCCTGAGCGATCAACGCCCGCGCCACCTGATTCGCCCGCCGGTGCAACTCACCGAAAGTCAACGTGGTCTCACCCGAACGGATCGCCACCGCGTCCGGGCGCAACCACGCCTGTTCGGCGATCACATCCGGCAGTGTCGCACCGGGAACCCAGGCCCCCGGCACATTCCACGCACTCAGCACCTGGTCGCGTTCGCCGGGCGCGAGCACATCGATATCGCCCACCACGGCTGTGGCATCGGCCGCGACCGCCGCCAGGACACGACGGAACCGGCTCGCGAAGTTCCGCACCGTCGATTCGTCGAACAGGTCGGTCGCGTAACCGATCACCACCGACAGACCCGGCGCACCGGGCTGCTCGGCCAGGGTGATCTGCAGATCGAACTTGGCCGCCGACACTCCCGGATCGATGCCCGATACCGTGAGCCCGGGCAACTCGAGCGTCGCGGGAGCGAGGTTCTGCAGCACCAGCATCACCTGGAACAGCGGATGCCGCGCCGCCGAGCGGACCGGATCGAGTAACTCGACCAGCCGCTCGAACGGCAGGTCGGCATGGCCGAACGCGGCGACGTCGGTCTTACGGACCTCGGCCAGCAGCGTTTCGAACGACGTGCCCGGATCGATCTCGGTGCGCAACACCAGCGTGTTGACGAACATGCCTATGAGGTCGTCGAGTTCGGCCTCGCCGCGGCCGGCCACCGGGGTGCCGATCGCGATGTCCGAGGTGCCCGACAGCCGGGCCAGCAGGACCGCGAGCGCGGCGTGCACCACCATGAACAGCGTCGAATTGTGTTGTTTGGCCAGCTGTTCGAGCCCGGTGTGCAGGTCGGCGTCGATGTCGAAGGCGAAACTGCCTCCGCGATAGGACGCCTGGGCGGGCCGCGGCCGGTCGGTCGGCAGCGGCAGTTCCTCCGGCAGAGCGGCGAGCGCGTCCCGCCAGTACTCGGCCTGCTGCGAGATCAGGCTCTTCGGGTCGGTCTCGGAGCCGAGCACCTCCCGCTGCCACAGGCTGTAGTCGGCGTACTGCACCGGCAGCGGGGCCATGGCCGGGGCCTCGCCTCTGCTGCGCGCCTCATAGGCCAGGACCAGATCCCGGGTGAGCGGGCCCAGCGACCAGCCGTCGGAGCTGATGTGGTGCGCGACGAAGACCAGCACGTGCTCGGTGGGGTCGTCCGCGCTCGCGGACGCGATCTCGAACAGCGCGACCCGGAACGGGACCTCCGTGGTGACCTCGAACCCCGCGCCGACCACGCTGGTCACCACGGCGACCGAATCGGCCGCGTCGACTCGCGCGGGTGTGAGGTCGATCGGCACCTCGTCCGCCGCGAGCACCTGCTGCACCGGGCCGTCGGACGTCTGCGGATAGATCGTACGCAGGATCTCGTGGCGCGCCACCAGATCCGCGACCGCCGCTCGCAGGGCCGCGACGTCCAGATCGCCGGTGAGGCGGATGGCGGCCGGGATGTTGTAGACCGATGAGGCCGGATCGAACTGGTTGAGGAACCACATGCGCTGCTGCGCCAGCGACAACGGGATCCGTTCCGGACGCGGACCGGCCACCAAGGCTTTACGCCCGCCAGCTCCCGCGTGCTGCTCGACCTTCACGGCCAATCCGGCCACGGTGGAGGCCTCGAACAGCACACGCACCGGCACACGGGCATCCAGTGCCGCGCCGATCCGGGCCGCGACCTGGGTCGCCAACAGCGAGTTACCACCCAAAGCGAAGAAGTCGTCATCCGCGCCCACCCGCTCGACCCCGAGCACCTCGGCGAACACCGACGCCACGATCTCCTCGATCGGAGTCGACGGTGCCCGGAACGCCTGGACCTCGAACTCCGGCTCCGGCAACGCCTTACGGTCGAGCTTGCCGTTGACATTCAACGGCAACGCATCCAACACCACGAACGCAGACGGCACCATGTACGACGGCAACCCAGCGCTCAGTTCGGACTTCACCCGAGCCACATCCACGCCGGATCCGGCACCGGCCGTATCGTCGGCATCGCCAGCGGCACCTGCTCCAGCATCCACAGGCACGATGTACGCGACCAACCGGTCACCGGTCTGCGGATCCGACTTCGCGATCACCGCCGTCTGCGCGATCTCCGGCAGCGCGAGCAGCGCGGCTTCGATCTCACCGAGCTCGATACGGAAACCACGAATCTTCACCTGGAAATCCGTACGACCCCGATACTCGAGCTCACCCGTACCGGTCCAAGCGACCAAATCACCCGTGCGATACATCCGCGCACCCGGCTCGAACGGATTCGCCACGAACCGATCCGCCGTCAGATCCGCACGACCGAAATAGCCACGCGCCAACTGCGCACCAGCCAAATACAACTCACCCGACACACCCACCGGCACCGGACGCAAACGCCCATCCAGCACAAACACCCGACTGTTCCACACCGGCGCACCAATGGGAACCGAAACCCGGTCGGTATCACCGACCCGATGGCTGGTGATGGACACCGCCGCCTCGGTCGGACCATACAAATTGAACAATTCCGTACGCGGATTCTCACGCAAGAACCGCTGAGCCAACGCACCCGGCAACGCTTCACCGATCGCCAACACCCGCCACAGCGAATCCGGCATACCGGCAGTCAACAGCGCGTCCAGCATCGACGGGACGACGTGCAGCGTGGTGACCCATTCCTGGGCCATGAGTTCGTTGAGGTACGTCGGGTCCCGGTGACCGTCGGGTGAGGCGATGACCAAACGGCCACCGCACACTACCGCCGACCAGAACTCCCACACCGAGAGGTCGAACGTCGCGGCCGTCTTCAGCAGAATCGCATCCGCAGCGTCGAGCCCGAACTCGATGTTCTTCCATTGCAACTGGTTCGCGATAGCGCCGTGCGGAACCGCGACACCCTTCGGGCGACCCGTCGAACCCGACGTGAAGATCACATACGCCGTGTTCTCCGGACGCAACGGCGCGACCCGATCGACATCAGCGACCGGCGCGGCATCCAGCTCCGACAGATCCAGTTCATCGATCCGCACCACCGGCGCGACATCGGTCTCGAACTTCGCATCGGCATTCGTCAGCACACAAACCGGTGCGGCCGTCTCCAGGATGTAGCTCGTGCGCTCGGCAGCCTGATCCGGATCCACCGGCACATACGCACCACCGGACTTCGCCACCGCATACATCGCCACGATCAAATCCACCGAGCGACGCAACGCCAGCGCCACCCGCGACTCCGGACCGACACCCAACGAAATCAAATGCCGCGCAAGACGATTCACACGCAAATCGAGTTCGGCGTAGGTCAGCTCGACCCGCTCACCATCGACCGCGTCCGCGACCAGCGCCGTTGAGCGCGGGTCCGCCGCGACACTGGCGTCGAGCAGCGAGGCCAGCGTCGCATCCGCGTCGACGGCCTGGTCGGTGGCGTTCCAGCGTGCCAGCACGTCGTGCCGTTCGGCGGCGTCGAGCAGTTCGAGATCCCCGACCGGAACGGTGGGATCGGCGACCACGGCGGCGAGGATGCGCGAGAGCCGATCAGCGAACCCTTCGACCGTCGCCCGATCGAAAAGATCGGTCGCATACGT
>NZ_JBITBU010000068.1:0-2861 GCF_044452545.1 Nocardia sp. NPDC051900
TACGAGAAACTCGCCACCCGCTACCTGGCCGTCATCCAGATCGCCGCCATCGACCAATGGCTCTGACCCAACAACTACTTCGAGACACTGCCTAGTGGCTGACCGGTTTTCCCCGACACGGCGACGAGCTGCGCGCCGATGTGGGCACTTTGCACGACCACCACGCGCGTACAAACGTAGACTGGGCCGGCGAGAATGACTGTTGTATACGGGCCCCCAGGTTTGGCGAACCCCACTGCGGGCGAGTAGCCGCTGGCCAGGCCGCACCTGGTTTGGCTGGCGACGATCTGGACGGCGACACCAGCTGGTGTGACAGGTGCCAGGTCTGGCGGTAGCGCGAATGTCTCGGTCGTGGCGCTGATGCCCGCGGTGCCGATCGCGGTCGCGACGAGGGTGGCGGGGTTCTTGGGGTCGGGAGTCACCGTGTAGAGGCTGAGAATGCCGCCGGGGGCAAGACCCGAGACGTAGATCTGCGCTACCTGTGGGCAGATGTCGTCTTGGACGGTCGGGGTTGGTGGTGGGGTGGCCGGGTCGACGGGGACGACGGTGTCGGGGCTGGTCATGTTCAACCGCGGGAACGTTTGGCGTGCAACGAGTTTGCCTTGCTGGAACGGCGGCGCGCCCCACGCGACGTACGCGTGGGCGACGTTGTGCCAGACCGCGCTGGTGCCTTCGTTGTCGATCAGCAGATCAGCGGACGGGATGGCGCTGGTGACGGTGATGCTCGACTCGCAGGCGTGGACCGGTGTCGCGATGCCCGGTGCTTCTACCTGCTCGCGGCCTAGTGAGGTGATCGGCAGGCTGTTCACGGCTGGGCTCAGGATGCTGTCGAGGTCCTGTCGTACGGTGATCGGCGTGCCCGCGGCGAGGGTCGCTTCGGGCGCGATGTTGACCCAACTGGTGGTGTCGGTTGCGATCGCATGCCCGACCACCGTGCCGTTGTTCCGGAGTTCGACGTTGGCGCCGGGCACCAGGCCAGCGAGCTGAACAGCGGACATCGCCGTCGACAACGGGGAGATGAACACTGCCGGCGGCAGTGGGTTAGGCACCGCGACGACGGCAACCCCCTGCGGTGACGCCGCGCTTGTGCCGTCCGGGGACTTCTGGGTCGCGGTAACGATGTGCCCCAGAGTGGGTGCTATGTCGACCGGAACCCACGTGGTGCCATTGGCGGAAGCGGTGATCAATCCGATCCGGGCACCGCCGACAAGTAGTTCGATCTCGGCTCCCACCAAGACTCCGGTGACCTTCACGAGGGGGGACGAGGGCGTGATCGGACCGTGAACCACAGGAGGTAAGGGGAGAGGCATCGCAGACTCCTTGCTCAGGGGCCGAATGACAGCGAGCGTCAATCAAACGCACCCCGTTCGATCCGAAACTATGCCTGAGCACAACGTTTCAACTTCGCAGGTGGCGAGGCTGTCTCACGGATTGCGTCATCAAACTGTTGAGCAGCGGCCTGCCCCCTACCATGGACTACCTGCGTGACCACTTCGATTGATCAGGCCGAGGCATGTCTCCTGGCACAACTGCCTCTGCATTGCATGAGCAGCGCGAACCTCTCAGGGATGCTCGACGATCCGGCGGATATCGTTTGTTGGTTTAGCTTGCTGGGTGAGGACCTGGGGGCAGCGTTTACAGATCGCTGGGCCTTCCTGCCGGAACCAGCGGCAGTGCCGACGGATCGAGCAGTGCGGAAGTTCAGCGGCGACCTCATCGAGATGTTGCACGCTCCCGACGGCGATCTGGCAGGAATCGTTCTGGAAGTGAGTACAGCTCTCGCGGCAACGACCAGCGAAACGGAAGACTTGCGTGGGTGTCAGCGGTGCAGCAGCCTCAAGGATTTCATCCGTGACCGGCTCCGGGCGGGATGTAGGCACGATTCGAAGAGCGCCGGACACTACCTCCGCGACGCCGATCAAAACAGACTCACCAGGCTCCGCAGACGCACTGGGGCACAGCAGTTGCTCGCTTCGCTGCGAGTGGTTTGGCCCCCTGTCAGGGTTCATATCGCTGAATGTCGGTGACGCCGAATTGCCCTCGATCGGTTTCCCTCACCTGCACCTGCAGTAGTTCGGCTCGATCCTCAATCCAAATGCCGATGATCAAAGTGCCTGGGCCGAGCTCATCAGCGCCATGCGCCTTCAGGAATTCCTTAACCCCCGCCAAGGCATTCCCACCGAGCTGAGCGACCGCCTCGGGACTGAGCGAGCGTCGGTCGTGAACCATGTAGAGCCCCCTAATCGCCGGAGGAACGACAGATTTCACGACCCTACACCATCGACCAGCACTGATAGAGGAAAAGTATTAAACCTCGATCTAACGCAGCCACTAGCGAGGTGGTCGCGGCACGTGTGAAGACGACTTCGGTAATCCGCGCAGAGGACTTCGAACATCGACATACGCCCGCGTCTCGACCACCCACCAAGACCTCGAACGCCAACTGGTCGCACTCGGCGAGCACGGCATCCCGAACGAACGGATCTATGCGGACAAGAAGACCGGTGCCACGATCGACCGGCCCCAGCTGGCCGAACTGCTGCGCTACGCGCGAGCGGGGGACACGATCGTGGCGACCAACCTCGATCGGCTGGGACGCAATCTGCGGGAATGCCTGAACGTGGTGCACGAACTACGGGAGCAGGGCATCGGGATCAAGACACTGCGTGACCCGATCCCGATCGACACCACCGACGACTCCCCGATGGCCGAACTCGCCGTCGCGCTGCTGGCGCTGTTCGCGCACATGGAGCGGGTGTTCATGCGCGGCACGCCCAGCCGCTGTCAGACTCACCCCGTGGTTGCCCCGGACCAGCAGCGCGATCCCGAACTCGCCCTCCAGCGCGCGCAGAGCGTGGCTG
>NZ_JBITBU010000069.1:0-2645 GCF_044452545.1 Nocardia sp. NPDC051900
AACCAGTGGCAACGGCGCGACCGGAGCAGCCGCGAAGGCTATCCAGGTCGCACTCGCCCAGCTCGGCGACCCGTACATCTACGGTGCGGAAGGGCCGAACGCCTTCGACTGCTCGGGTCTGATGCAGTACGCGGCGGCCGCCGCCGGCGTTCGAATTCCTCGAGTCGCGGCGGATCAGTACCGGACACTGCCCAAGGTGAACCCCCGGGACATCAAGCCCGGCGATCTCATCTTCCCGTCCGAATCGTTCAAGGGTGCGAATAATCCCGGTCACGTCATCATGTACATCGGCAACGGCATGTGCGTCGAAGCGCCGCACACCGGTGGCCACGTCCAGTACCGCAAACTACCCAGCAGCTACGCGGCCGCACGCTGGGCATGACTTTCCAGCCGTTTCCGCTCGACTTCCACCGGTGCCGGCGACATCGAGCAACAGCTCACACTGGTTCGCGTCGTACGCGCGGAACTCGCTACGCATTTCCGGTGCGGAGTGAACTTCTGGCGCGGCGACCGGGCCATCGGTCGCGGCAAGCGCCCGGTCGTGACGGCGTCAATACCCGACGTACGAGCCGCCACCGCGCATCTGCACGATTCCCGGCACATTGCTGACCGACCCGTAACGCTCGATGGCATAGCGAACGCCCGCGACGATGTTGTCCACGGGATTCCAGATATCACGGTGTCCTGGAACGGAATATGCGTTGAACGTCGGATCGATGGTCTGCATCAGACCTTTCGACGGAATCCCGGCCGCGGCGTTGCTGTCCCAAAGGTTGATGGCGTTCGGGTTGCCACCGGACTCGTGCTGGATGATCGCCGCGATGTCGGAAGGATCGATCTGACGCGTGTCGTAGCCGTGCTGACGCAACACCTGCAAGGCTTCGTTGATCCATTGCCCCTGTTGCCCGGACGGCCGCGTGCGTGGCGGACCGCCACTGGGCCCGTGCGTGCCGGAGTGCGACGTGCGGCGGGGCCGCCGCGACTGGACGGGACGCGACTCGCGCAGGTAGCGGTCGGCCAGGGCCGCCACCCGATCGGCGGTGAGCACTGTCGCGGCCTGCCCCTGGCCCAGTACGGTACCCGCGCGTTGCAAGGCGTTGTCCAAGGTGGAGATCACCAACTGCCTGCTCACGCTGGCGTCCTGGACGTTTCCGAGCGCGGTCAGGGCGGTGTTCACCTCGGCGATGATCGCGCCGATCGCGGCGCGGCCCTGTGTAGTGCTGTCGACCGCGCCGCCGAGGATGCGTTCCAACTCGGCGTTCATCGACTGTGTCGCATCGCCGTGGCGGGCTCGATTCTGATTGCTGTCGGCGTACTGGGAACCGAGCGCACCGTCCCACACGACGGGTCCGCTCGGCCGCGCCGCGCCGAGATCGGGCGGCGCGTAAGGCTGTCCCGACACAGCGGTCGGCGGTCCGTCACCGTACTGGGCGGCGATGGCAGCCAAGGCGCCCATCGCCGCGGCCGCCATGGGCGCGGACGAGCCCGACATGCCGAGCGCGTCCGAGCGCGGGAGGGAGGTGGAACCCGAAGCCGCGGTGTTCGTCTCGGATACCGACGGTGCGCTTTGGGCTCGCCCCTGAGCCGTCGCGCTGGTCGGCGCTGCTGGGGCAGGCGCACCTACCTGCGGACGCGGGATCGGGGCGGAGGCGCCGCGCGTCGCGGATTTGGCGGCGCGGCGCGGCGCGGCGGTGGTTGCGCTCGCACGCCCGTCGCGAGGATCTCCGGGATCATCGGAATCCGTCTCGGGCGGAGTGCGATCCGTCGGAGCCATCAGTTACCCCGATGCGCGCGGACACAACGCACGGTGACCACAGAGGCAGCCATGATTCACCTTCCGCCGGATGCCCCGGCACGCGCACTGCCGATCGCCGGACACGATCAGTGCGCGCTGGAGCCGGAGAAGTTCTCAGCCGACGTGGCAGCGATGTTCGCCATCCGCGCCGATGCGGTGAACTCGTGCCGCCTTGCCCGCTGTCGGTTCACCCGACTCGGAGTGCCTCTTCCCCGGCACTCGCCCGAAGCGTATTCGCAGCTTAACCCAGCTATTTCCGGAGCCACGACCGGCCTGTTCCCGCTTGCGGGAATACGGGGCGCCCGCATTCTGGCACATGGTCGCGCGACAATCGCGAGGCGCCTCGGTCGAAAAATGCACCGCGCGAGAGCCTGCGCGGCGTCAAACGGCGACGTTACGCATCGCCGAGGCGATGCTGTTGGCATAGGCGATGCGCTGTCCTCTCGCCTCACCGGAGCTTCTTTCGTAATACTGATCGAAGACCGCGGCCGCGTAGGCAGGCGTCTGCGCGGCTCGGAGATATCCGTACGCGGCCGATTCATTGCTGCGCAATTCGGCCATCATGAAATCGATCTGGACCTTCCAGTCGGTGACCGGCTTCCCTTGGGCTGCCGCGAACCGCTCCAGGGCCTGCCGCCGCCCGCCCCGCCACTGACACAGACCGATGGCGCCTTCGCCCGAGTTGTACGCGCTGGTGTTGAAACCGGACTCGACCTGCAGGTTACCCACGATTCCTGCTGCTTGCGCTGGCGTGAGCCCATATTTCGAAATGAGATAGCGATAGACATCCGCCGGATTGGCCTTCGAGCCTCCCGGAATGTTGTCGGCGTTGCCACTGGTTCCGGTGGAC
>NZ_JBITBU010000070.1:0-2638 GCF_044452545.1 Nocardia sp. NPDC051900
CAGCGAGGATGCCGCAGCGTTGACTTGCGCGGTCATCGAAGCCGTCATGCCCGCGCTCGTGCCGAGCACCTTCGATTTGAACGCGTCGGCAAACCCGGTGCCCGCCTGATTGCCTGCCCGCACGGCTTCCGACACGACTTTCGCCGCCGCGGCTTCCATGCCGACGATGCGAGAGACGATGTCGAAATAGACCGGCGCCACGCTAGGGCCTCCTCACCGGGCTCACGCTGTCAATGCCTCCTCGATGGGTCTGGTGACGTCGATGTCGGACATGCGCAGTTCGCCGCGCAACATGCGTTCCAGCACCATTGGGCCGAGTGCGCGCTGCCGTGCCGCCTTTTCCTCGCGCGCTTCCCGCGCCGCGCGCTCGTGCGCTAGTTCGGGTGGGGTGACCGGCGCCCAGTCGTATTGAGCTCCGTGCGCGTTGCGGTAGTCGCCGCGATGCGCCTCGAGGACGTTGACGATCCGGGCGGCGAGCCGCTCGAGCACGGTCCAAGCCGTGTTTTTCGCGCGCTTGTACCGGCTCGTCTCGGGCAGCTGCGACACGAGAACGACGAGTTCGCGCGGTGTCATCTCGCCGGTCTGGCGCGGCCCGATGGTGCGCCAGAACTCGCCGACCCGGCGGCCCGGGTACTCACTCTGAATATCGGCCTCGATCTCGTTCGGCGCCGATTTCAGCAGGGCGATCGCCTCGCCTATTTTGGGACGCCGAGCCCGGCGCTCAGCCGCCGCCACGCCATCATCACGTCACCGGCGCGGCCGCCGGCCGCATGGAACCGTTCATACACGTGCGGATCCTCCGGGGTGTTGAGCAGCACCTTTGCGATCTCGACGAATCCGAGCGGCTTGGCGATCTGCTCGTTCTGCTCGTCGGTGAGCAACAGCGGATGCGGCACCGTGAACACCTCACCGCCGAGCGCGAACCGCACACCGGCGGAACCGAGCCCTTCGAGTGCCTGCTCGCGGAACGCGGTCAGGTCGGTGATCGCGTCGCCGTAGTCGACCGGTGCGGGCGCGGGCTTCGGTGCCGGTGCGGCGGCGAGTGGTGGGGGTACCGACTGACCGAATTCGGTCACGCTGGTCATCATCGGTTCGGACATTGCCGTTTTCCTCCTCGGGGCGTGGCTGTGGTGGCTGGGTCCCGACGTGGCGCCCAGCCACCGCGCGCCACGTCGGGGCTCGAAGGGGTTAGGAGACGGTCACCGAGTTCGACGCCGGAGTCATCGCCGACGCGGACAGGTTCGAGCCGACGGCCTGCACCTTGTAGGTGTGCGAGCCCGCGGCCTGGCTCGACACGGTCAGGACCGGGTTCGCGGCGGTGCCGCCGACCGCGACGTTCCCGGTCGTGACCGGCGTCGGCGACGCGTCGGCGTACACCTTGTACGTGAACGGCCCGTTTTTCGTGGTCGGCGCGGTAAAGGCCAGCGTCGCGACACCGGCCGCACCGGCGGTCGCGGTCGGGGTACCCGGTGTGCCGGTGGTGCCGCCACGCGCACGCCAGCCCGGGCCCTCGCGCAGGGTGCGCACAGCGAACCCGGACAGCGAGTCGGGCAGCGCCTCGAAGTTGAGTTTGCCCTGCGCCTCGGTCTTGGCGTTCATGACTAACTTGTCGGGCTTGACCATGATCGCGTTCGAGTAGATCCGCGCCCACGCCGAGATGCCCTCCGGGGCGGCGTAGATCGATCCGAACACGATCTGGCGGTGAATCGGCACGGTGACCGCGGGCTTGGTGTACTGGTAGCCCGCGGTGCCCATCGCCGACATGGCGGCGAACGGCAGGTTGGTCTCCAGCGCCTCGATCAGATTCGTCCGCTCGATCGCGGTGAACATAGCCGCCTCAGAGTCCTCGGTGATGTCGGTCAAGAGCTTCTGCCTCGACTGCCACGCCTTCGTGTCGGCGGTCTGCAAGGTCGGGGTGAACTCCAGACCGTTCTCGTCGAAGTAACCCAACCCCACGAAACCATCGGTCGTGAGCAGAGTCGTCGACCAATCACCGGTCAAGGTGTCGAACGGGGTGAAGTTCGTCAGCGGCTTTGTCGCGTCGTAGTCTCGCGCGAGCACGAAACCGAACTGGCCCTTGAAGACGTTGCCGACGTCACCGCCGAAAATGGTGTCCCACGTTGTGCCGGTCATTGACCTATCTCCTTACAGGGGTTGAGCATTGGCGATGGACTCGATTTCGTATTCGGCGATGAACCGGTGCACGGTGTCGTCCTCGTAATCGAGATCGCCGAAACTATTGATGGTGGTGACGTCGCTGATCGGCACGCCGTCGACGTAGCTGTGCCGCAGCTTCATCATGTGGTCGTGCACGAGCCGCGTGAAATCAGCGGCCGCGCTGTAGTCGCGGTGAAAAACCTCGATATCGACCGTCTGCCGTGACCACAGATAGTTGTCGCCACCGGACGGAATCACGGTGATGAGCACGAACGGAAATATCGGCTCCAATTTCGTGCCAGCGCCGCCGATCCCGTCAAGCGTCAGCATGTACGTCCGCAGCAGCGTGCGCAGGTTGGCGAAATGCCGACCCTCCGGCCTCACGAGCCGGTGCCTCGCAAATAGCCTGCGGTGCGGCGCATTGTGGAGAATTTCGCCATGTGCTTGGTGCCGTACTCGATCCAGTGCGCTTTGTAGTCGT
>NZ_JBITBU010000071.1:0-2280 GCF_044452545.1 Nocardia sp. NPDC051900
GATCGGAGCCGTTATGGGCGACTACGTAACCGACCTCGGTGACCTGCGGCTGACGGACGCAGACCGCGTCGGCGGCAAGGGCGCGAATCTCGGGGAGCTGGTGGCGGCGCACCTGCCGGTGCCACCCGGGTACGTGATCCTCAAATCCTGCTACGAAGAGGTGATCATCCACGGGCCGCACGGTGCCGAACTCGACGCCTTGCACGCCGAGGCGCTGCAAGCGGCATCGGAGGGCACTCGCTCCGACGACACGCGACTCGACGAACTGTGCACCCGTATGCGCACACTCGTGCACCGCACACCGATGGCGGCGGGAGTGCACGACGCCGTGCTGACCGCCTACCACCGGCTCGGCGATGCTGTTTCGGTCGCGGTGCGCTCATCCGCCGTCGGCGAAGACAGCGCGACCGCCTCCTTCGCGGGAATGAACCTGTCGCGAACCAATATTCGCGGCGACGACCGGCTGATGGATGCCGTCGTCGACTGCTGGGCATCCCTGTTCACCCCGCGCGTACTCACCTACCGCGCCCGCCGCGAGATGCACGAACGACCGGATATCGCGGTGGTGGTGCAACGTATGGTCGCCGCCCGCAGGTCGGGCGTCGCCTTCACCGCCGACCCCGCGACCGGCCGCCGCGATCGCGTGGTCATCGAGGCAGCGCGCGGCCAAGGCGAAGTCGTGGTCTCCGGAGCGACCGAGCCCGACACTTACATGCTCGACGCCAAGGGGCCCACGCTGATCGCCGCGCGCACCGGCCACCAGGGATTCGCCGTCGTGCCCGGGCCCGACGGTGACCAGCGGATCCAGCTGACCGACGAGGAGGCCGCGGCTCAGGTACTCAGCGAAGACGAGGCCTTGACGGTAGCCCGGACGGCCTTGCAGGTACAGCAGCTGCACGGTGGCATCCCGCAGGATGTCGAATGGGCATTCGACGACGAGCGGCTGTGGCTGGTGCAGGCCCGGCCCATCACCACGCTGGCCGGCCGCGCGGATACCGGAACTCCGGCGCATGCGCCAGCCCCCACCCAGGTCCTGTTACGAGGTCTTGCCGCCGCACCCGGCCGAGCCAGCGGCGCCGTCCGGATCTTGCGCTCGCCGTCGGAGGGCTCGACACTGCGGGTCGGCGAGGTACTCGTCGCCGCCATGACCAATCCGGATTGGCTACCGACCATTTCGCGAGCATCGGCCCTGGTCACCGATAGCGGCGGGATGACATGCCATGCCGCGATCGTCGCCCGCGAACTCGGCGTGCCATGCGTGGTCGGCACCCGCACGGCAACCACCACCCTCACCGAAGGCGCCGTCGTGACCGTCGACGGGTCCGCGGGTCAGGTGCACGCCGGGCGATCGGAACCGGTGCACGCCGCGCCCAGGCCGTCGGAGCCGACCGCCCCGGCGGAACCGACCGCGACCCGCGTCTACGTCAATCTCGCTCTACCGGATGCCGCCGAACGAGTCGCGGCCACCGATGTCGACGGTGTCGGGTTGCTGCGCGCGGAAACGCTGATCACGCAGGCCCTCGACGGACGCCACCCCCGGGATCTGATCGCCCGCGGCGAGCAGGACGCCTTCGTCGAACGGCTGTCGGCGCCCTTGCACCGGATCGCAGCGGCATTCGCCCCGCGGCCGGTGATCTATCGCGCGACCGATCTACGGAGCAATGAATTCCGTGACCTCGCCGGCGGGACACGCTATGAACCCGACGAACGCAATCCGATGATCGGGTACCGGGGTTGCTACCGCTATATCCGCGAACCCGAGGTCTTCGCGCTCGAACTCACCGCCCTGGCCCTCGTCCGCGAGAAAACGCCGAATCTGCACTTGATGATCCCGTTCGTGCGCACCCGCTGGGAGCTGGAGGCCTGCCTCGACCTCGTCGACACCAGCCCGCTGGGCAACCAGCGTGGACTACACCGCTGGGTGATGGCCGAGGTGCCCTCGGTGGTGCACTGGCTCCCCGAATACGTAGGGCTGGGCATCGACGGCGTCTCGATCGGTAGCAACGACCTCACTCAGCTCATGCTCGGCGTCGACCGCGACTCCGCCACCTGCGCCGAGTTGTTCGACGAATCCGACCCCGCCGTACTCGACGCGATCGGCAGGATCGTCGAGACGGCGCGACGGCTGAAGATCACGGCCTCGCTGTGTGGGCAGGCCCCCTCGACACGCCCCGAATTCGCCGAACACCTGGTACGGATGGGCATCACCTCGATCTCGGTGACACCGGACGCGGTGCCCGCGGCCCGTCGGGCGATCACCGCCGCCGAACGGCGCGTGCT
>NZ_JBITBU010000072.1:0-1859 GCF_044452545.1 Nocardia sp. NPDC051900
TCGTACCGGTGGTACAGCAGGCCGCGAGGCGCTTCGCTCACGCCGTGCCCGGTGCCGGCTCGAGGAGCGACCGGAACCGCGGCGCGGGAGGGGCGTTCGTAACCGTCGATGATCGTGAGTGCCGCGTCGATCGCGTGGACGACTTCGACCGCTCGAACCAGGATGCTGCGGAAGGGGTTACGGCAGTGCGCGCCGAGTCCGATTTCGGCCGCGACCTGCTGGGCGATCGGTGACAGCTGGTGGTGATTCAGAGTGTATCGGGCCAACGGCCCGGTGAGGTAGCGTGCGCCGTCGAGCGTCGCGTGCAAGGCGGTGGAGTGCGGAACCTGATGTTCTCGTACGTGATTCGGGAAATCGATAGCCGGGAAGCGAAGCCCGGTACTGGTGTGCACGTCACCGTGGTCGATGGCGTATCGGTCCGGATCGTTCGCCGCCAGCAGATCGTATTCGAGTTCCAGCTCAGGGAATTCGAACCGCGCAGCCCGGAGTGCGGTGTTCGTCGCGTGGTCTCGCGCACGGCGCAGTTGTTCGATCACGGCGGCGAACTCGGCGCGTTCGGGGACCGAGTAGAAGCCGCCGAGCCGGACGTTGACGGGATGGATGGCCCGGCCGCCGAGGAGTTCGAGCAGCGCGTTGCCCGCTCGTTTCGTCGCCAATCCCTCCTCGACGAGTTCGCGCTGATCGGCGGCGAGCGTGATCGCGTCCGGGTAGCCGAGGAAGTCGGGCATGTGCAGCAGATGAATATGTAGAGAGTGGCTGGAGATCCATTCGCCGCAATACAAAAGCCTGCGCAGATCGGCCAGTGGTCGGTCCAACTCCACCCCACAGAGTTGCTCGAGTGCGTTGCAGGCGCTGGTCTGGTAGGCCACTGGACAGATCCCGCAGATGCGGGAGGTGATATCGGGCGGCTCGGTGTAGGCGCGTCCACGCAAAAAAGCTTCGAAGAACCGCGGTGGCTCGTAGATATTCAACTCGGTGCTTTCCACCTGCCCGTCGGTGATGACAACACGCAGCGCGCCCTCGCCCTCGACACGAGCCAGGGTGCCGACTTTCAGCTGCCTATGCCGACTCATCGCCGTTCCTGTTCGCGAACTCCGGCGCGGCTGCGGCATAGGTGGCGAAAACGCGATCGATGTCGTCGGTGTCCATGCCATTGACTCGCAGGATGGGAAGCAGCGCGTGAATGTTGGGATTCGCCATAGGACCGAAACAACCGAAGCAGCCACGGTGATACGCCGGGCACAGGGCGCCGCATCCCGCTTGCGTGACCGGACCCAGGCAGGGAATCCCCTCGGCGATCATGACACAGGTGGTGCCGCGACGTTTGCACTCGGTGCATACGCTCGTGTTCGGGATGTCGGGCGCGCGGCCCGCCAGGAACGCGCACAGGGTGTCGAGCAGTTGCCGCCGGTCGATCGGGCAGCCACGCAACTCGAAGTCGACCGGTACGTGCGCGGAAATGGGAGTGGAGGTGCTCAAGGTGGCGATGTATTCCGGACTGGCATACACCACCGAGGTGAACTCGGTGACGTCGGCGAAATTGCGCAGCGCCTGGATTCCGCCGTGTGTGGCGCACGCCCCGATCGCCACCAGAATCCGGGATCGCTCGCGAATCTCGATGATCCGGCGTCGCTCTTCTTCCGTGGTGATCGAACCCTCGACCAGTGAGACATCGTATGGGCCGGGCTCCATGGCACTGGACGCTTCCGCGAAGTGCGTGATGCGCACCCGGCCGGCGAGAGCGAGCAGTTCGTCCTCGCAGTCGAGCAAGGTGAGCTGACAACCATCGCAGGAAGTGAACTTCCACACCGCGAGTGTCGGTGTCTTCGTCATAGTTCACGCACCGCCAGCAATGGTTC
>NZ_JBITBU010000073.1:0-1452 GCF_044452545.1 Nocardia sp. NPDC051900
GGACTCTCAATGACCGTGTCAAGCCGCCGTGGCCACCGGGATCGGGTTTTCCATGCTGAATTCGCGGCTGTCTCGCAGCAATGCCCACAACACGTCGACCAGGCGCCGGGCCAACGCTAGGAGGGCTTGGGTATGGATGAGTCGCTCACCGCGTTTTCGGTCGTAGAACCGCCGCGATGGTCCGTCGGTGATCTTCAGGCTCGACAGGGCGGCCATGAAGAACACGCGCCGCATGCGCCGGTTGTAGCGTTTCGGGCGGTGCAGGTTGCCGCTGACCCGGCCCGAGTCCCGGGGGACCGGGACAAGGCCGGCATAGGAGGCCAGGCGGCCCGCACTAGCGAAGTTGGCCAGGTCACCGCCGGTGCCGACGAGGAACTCCGCTCCCAGCCCGGGGCCCATGCCGGGCAGGGATTCGATGATGCGCGCCCACGGGTGTTGCCGGAATCGGGTCGTGATGAGTTTGTCGGTGTCCTTGATCTCACGGTCCAGATCGAGGAGCTTGCGGGCGATGCGTTTGACCAGCATCGCGGTGTCGGCCTCACCGGGCAGAGCCAGGCTCTGGCGTCCGGCGGCATCGACCGCGGTGGCGGCCGCCTTGGCGATGCCCGGCTTCCACGCTCCGTTGTCGGTGAGATGTGTTGTGACACCGTCGATTCCGGCTGTTCGGATCTCGGCGGGGGTGCACATTGCGGCGACGAGGATCAGCGGGGTCCGGTTCGCGAAGTCGAACGCGGCCTCCAACGCGGGAAAGATCGACCCGAGCAGCGCACGCAGCCGGTTGATCCCGGCCACCCAATCCGCCATCAGATCGGTGCGGTAGCTGGTCAGCTGGGTCAGTCCGACCACGAGCTCATCAGGCATCACGACCTGGTTGAGATCTTCACGCAGACGGGCGCTCTGGGCGATCACCCGTGCGTCCTTGGCGTCGGTTTTGCCCTCGCCGCGGAAGCTGCCGGTCATCGAATTCACCACTCGGCCCGGCACATACGTCACCGCTTGATCAGCGGCCAACAGCACCGTGATCAGCAGCAACGCCATCGGGGAGGTCAGATCGATCGCCCACCGCACCCGGTCGGCGGCCTGACCGGCGCGCGCGATCAACGCTTCGATCGCGGCTTGATCGTTGCCGAACTTCTGGCTGAACACAGTTTTTCCGGTCTCGTCGACCCCGCACGCGTGATGCGCGTGTTTGCCGACATCGATCCCGACCCAGATCTGAGGGCGAGTTGCCACCCACGTGCTCCTGACCTCGCTGTTTGCGCCCGTGGACAACCCCGCCGTCAGATCCCTAACCAGCGACGACCGCAACAAGCTCTCAATCAGCAGCCGGAGCGTCCAGCGCGGTGGGGCAGCCAGTCCTTTCGAGCCTCGACCGAAGCAAAAACCCATCAGCTACACCCCACCACCCTGGGCATCCAGGGCACCAACCCCAGACACCTACAAACTTAGGGA
>NZ_JBITBU010000074.1:0-1393 GCF_044452545.1 Nocardia sp. NPDC051900
TCGCCGCGCACTCGAGTTGCTGGGCCGCCGCCGGCCCGAAGCGGCAGTCGCTGGTCCGGGAGGAAAGCACCATCGAACGCTGGCATGCCATCCACAGCCTTCTCGACCACGGGGTCGGTGCACGGTGCGCGGTCGTCCCGGGCGCTTGGGCCGGACGCGACGGCGTGCGACTAGGTCGCGGTGCCATCGCAGCAACATGTCGGGACGCACCAGCAGAGGCTCATGAAAGGGCCAGGCTAGTCGACGGCGGGGGAGAGCTCCTCACGGATGGCCTCGGTGGTGCCGAACGCGCGGATGGCCTCGGTGGTGTTCCAGAATTCGCGGAACAGGATCAGCTTGCCGTCCTTGAAGCGCATGATGTTGATGTAACGCTGGTTGTAATTGTTCACCTGGGCGGTGCCGTTGTATTCCAGCACATAGGCATCTTCCTCCGCATACGGCCACACACGGACATCGGTGAAGGTCAGCCCCGGCAGCATGCGCGCGACCTGGTCCAGATAGCGCTCGGTGTTCTCGCGCCCGGTTACCCGCTCGGGCCCGCCGACCCACGGCGCATAGGGGAATTCCAGCACCAGATCGGGATGGGCGTTGGCCCAGAAGAAATCCTTGCCGAGTGAATGCAGCATCTTCACAGCGAGTTGCGCGTTGTCCATTTTGTCTCTCTCTATCTTGACTCCGGCGATTTGCGCCGAATTTCCTCACAATTATTACTCCGTGTCGCGGCCGACTCGGCTACAGCGCCTCCTCGCCTCACTCCGGCTATCTGGCACAACAACCAGACCGGACAACCGATCCACCGCTCACTGACCGCCTACGATCACTAACCCCTTGGAATAGATCAACGGGTCACGGACTCCGGAATGTTTCCTTTTCCGCCGAACACGCGAAGGCCCTCGCTGGTGTCCCAGTACTCGCGGAACAGGATGAGCTTGTCGTCCTTGAAGCGATAGATACAGATGTAGGGCAGCCGGTAATTATCCAGTGCTGGGCAGAAACCAATGTATTCCAGCAGGAAGGTATCTTCCTCCGCCAGCGGCGTCACGCGAAGGTCGAGGAAACGGAGGCCCGGAAGGCTGCGCCCGACTTCCTCCATGTGCGCCTTGCACATCTCGCGTCCGACTACCCGCTCGCCGCGCCCGACCCACGGCGCGTACGGAAGCTCCACCACCAGGTCTGGGTGGGAGTTGGCATAGAAGAAATCTGAATCCACGCCGATCGAGTGCTGCATCTCCGCGGCCAGTTGCGCCAGGTCCATCTCGTCGCTCCCTTTTCTCCGTTTGGCCACCGACACCTCATCTTGGGGTCTGATGTCGCCTTGCGTCGAATAGCGATTTTTGATGCTGAGATGTGGGATGTGTATGGATGTTCCCGAGACTCAGTGCACGGGGAGGTC
>NZ_JBITBU010000075.1:0-1364 GCF_044452545.1 Nocardia sp. NPDC051900
CTCGTCCGGGTATTTCTTCGGTGCTGCCACGCGGGGCTCCTTCCCGGTCCTATCGGACCATGCTCAGAGCCCTCCAAGGAAGCGGGGGAACCTCATTCCGCCCCAGTCTATTCCCGCGAACACAGACTGTTCGGCTGGACTGGTGCCGGTGACGTGGACCAACGATGCTCCTGCAAGAAGAAGTTCGGCCACCGCTCGGCCGGCTTCCCCGGAACCTCATCTCGGCGCTCGAAGCGCTACTCCCGCTGGCCGATGTGAAGCCCGCCACCACCCCGGCCCGACAGGTCTGCATCTGGACCTCGAAGGTTGCACGTCTGCATAGGTCGTGACCGGGGTGGTGCGAGTGACCGCCGGGACCATCCCGGCGACAGCATTGTGGACGGATGAGGTCTGCACCGTGGCCAGCGGCCACACATTGCCGACCACCTCCGGCAGTCCTTTGAGCCCGTCGCAGACCAGGAAGAAGACATCCTTGACTCCGCGGTTACGGATGTCGGTGAGCACACTCATCCAGAACTTCGCGCCCTCACCACCGCTGCCGGCCCACAGGCCGAGGATGTCCTTCTCCCCGGTCACGGTGACCCCGATCGCGGCATAGATCGGCCGGTTGGCGACTTGACCGTCGCGCACCTTCACAACCAGCGCGTCGATGAAGATCGCGACATACACCTCGTCCAGGGGTCGGCTCGACCATTCCTGCATCTCCGCGACCACTTTGTCGGTGATCCGGGAGACCGTCTCCTTGGACACCGACGCGCCATAGATCTCAGCGAAATGCGCCGAAATCTCCCCGTTTGTGAGGCCTTTCGCATACAACGACAGCACGATCTCATCGACCCCGGACAATCGGCGCTGCCGCTTGCGCACGATCTGCGGTTGAAAGCTGCCGTCCCGGTCGCGGGGCACCTCGATCGGCACCGGCCCGGTCGTCGCGGTCAACACCGTCTTCGACCTGGTCCCATTACGCACATTCACCGATTCCCGGCCCTCGGGCGCCTGGTTGGGTTCATACCCCAAGTGCTCGGTCATCTCCTCGTTCAGCGCGGTCTCGAGGACGGTCTTGGTGAACTGCTGCAGCAACCCGTCGGGCCCCGTCAGGGACAAGCCCTGCCGTTTGGCCATCCTCACCAACTCCGCCGCTGCCAGCTGCTCGGCCGAGGCCTCGGCCTTCTTCTTCGCCACGGCATCAAGTGTCGTCATCACGGCACCTTCCCGCTGACCATCCGGTCAGCGAATCAGGCCGGAAACACCCATAAATCCACAGTCCCGCTCCCGGACCCGTCCGGACGCTCGTATGCTCGTCCGCATGGAGTTCTGGGCGATGGTGGCACACGAATCGGATAGCGGGATCGTCCTGACCCGGC
>NZ_JBITBU010000076.1:0-1358 GCF_044452545.1 Nocardia sp. NPDC051900
GTCAACTCCATTGCGTTGCGCTGTGTTTCTAACACCATCGGCACAAGGGGGCGCGCGCCCGCGCAACCGCCGAGCGGTCTGTACACCGGTTGTTCACCGAAGCTCCGCAGGCCTGTCTGCCGAGATGGCACCGCAGCCCATCCGACACCACGCTGAGCTCGCGCGAGATCGAGGTGCTGCGCCTGGTCGCCGACGACAAGTCGAACCGGGAGATCGCCAAGGAGCTGCTCCTCAGCGGACCACCACCGGGAAATCCCATCTGGTGCACATCTATGCCAAGCTCGTGGTCGGCTCACGGACCTCGGCGGTGGCCCGCGCCTGCGCACAGGGTGCGATCTGAGCCAGTGCGGGTACAGGACCCATCAAGCCGGCCACCGTGTCATCCACCGCGGCGGCGGGGATGTAGGTCATCGGCCGGTCCACTACCGGTAGGTCCGGGAGATACTGTCCGCCCCCACTGTGGCGTTCAGGTACTTGGTCCGGGACCGCCGCCTGGCTCAGCGCGGCGGATTCATGGTGGCCGGCCAGGACAGGCTCCACTCCTCATTCGGGAGCAACTGTGCCCGCAACCCCGATGGCGCCGCAGCCTGCTTCGGACCATGCTGGTGGCCCAGGATTTTCGCGACTGGCGGCCACCACCTTGGTGTCCGCGACCCGCACGACGCTGCCCACTGGCGAGTTCGCCCAGCCTGTCGGCCAGAGTGATCGGGGTGTCGCCGAGCGCCGATTCCCAGTGGTAGGAGACCAGTCCGCGCATGCCGACGGTGCCGTCGGCGCCCGGGACGGCACTGGAGACCTGCAGCCGCATGAACGGCTCGGCAGGCACGGGGCAGCGCGCAACGCTGGCCGAGACTAACTGCGAATATCCCAATCGGCAGTCAACGTCGAGTCCGGACTCGAAAACCTGGACCTGTGTCGTGACCAGGTGCACCGGCCGTCCGCCACTACCGTTTACCTCCGTTGCGCAGCACTGTGTTTCGAAGACGATTCCGCAGAGGCAGGCCCGCGCCACCGCCGAGCGGTCGATACACCGGCTGTTCACAGAAACCCCGACAACCGATCTGCCTCCCACCGAGAACGATCGGGGAATCGGTTCGAGCGCACAGACTGCGGGAGCACCGCGAAGCGCGCCGCTCGAGGCGACAGGTTCAGAGGCGGCGGAGGCGGTGACTCTGGCGTTCCTGCTTGTGCTGCGCCGCTGCGGGATGGGGCGGAGGCGCACGCAGTGACCGACCGAGGCTTGACGTGCGCGGTACTGGCCGAGGTGAACTGCGAGTAACCAATTAGTGGTCGTCGTCGGTTCCGACTCGAAAACCCGGAACCGTCGTGATTAGGTGCTCCGGCAGCAGCGACGAAGT
>NZ_JBITBU010000077.1:0-1283 GCF_044452545.1 Nocardia sp. NPDC051900
TGAGGTTCCCCCGCATTGTTGGAGGGCGGGGTTATCAGGTTCCAGCCGGAACCGGGTGATGGTAACTGGCTTCGAACTCGGCGGGTGATCGCCAGCCCAGCTTCTTCTGAATGCGCTGGCTGTTGTACCAGCCATCGATATAGGCGAACAGGGCGTTCTCGGCCTCGTCCCGGGTCCGCCAGGCCCGGCGATAAACCAACTCGGTCTTCAACGTGGAGAAGAAATTCTCCATCAACGCGTTATCGTAAGAATCTCCGACCGAGCCCATCGATTGCGCGATCCCGTTGTCGGCCAGCCGATTAGCGAACCGAATCGCCGTGTAGGTCGAGCCCCTATCGCTGTGGTGTATCAGCTCACCGTCGCGGATGTCACGGCTCCAAACCGCGAACTCCAGCGCTCCGAGCACAAGCTCGGTGTCGCAGCGGTCCGAGGTTTTCCAGCCCACGATCCGGTTGGAGAACGCATCCCGCACCGCTGCCAGCCAGAACGTGCCCTGACCGCACGGGATCCTGGTGGCGTCGGCCACCCACAATCGGTTCGGCCGGTCCGCGGTGAAGACCCGTTCGACCAGATCCGGTGCCGGCGCTGCTCGTGGATCGGTTCGTGTCGAGGCGGTGCGCCACCGTTTCCGCAGGAACGCGCCCTGCAACCCGGCGCCACTCATCACCCGCTCCACCCGTTTGCGGCCGACGGAGATGCCGCGCCGGGCCAGCATCGCATGCACCCGAGGAGAGCCATAGGTGCCGCCGGAGCTGGTATGGATATCGACGATCTCAGCCAGCAACGCCTCGTCCGCGATCTGGCGAGCCGAGCGCTGTTCCAGGCGTTTGCACCACCAGTAATAGGTCGACGAGGCGATCCCGAGTACCCGCAATACGAGCTCGACCGGGTGCTGGCTGTCCTTGACGAACCGCACGATCACCTCCGGGTCTGGCCGAGCTCCGAGGCGAAATACGCACTCGCAGACCGCAGAATGTCGTTGACCCGCTCCAACTCGGCGACCTGCTTACGCAGCCGCTTGTTCTCCTCGGCCAAATCGGACGCCTCCGGCTCCGGTCGCTGACCGGTGTCGGCTTGTCGGATCCAGTTCCGCAAGGCCTCGTGATGGACCCCCAACTGCTGGGCGAGCTTGCGGATCGTCGGCTTCGGGTCCGATTCCAGATACAAGCGGACCGCTCGAGCCTTCAACTCGTCCGGGTATTTCTTCGGTGCTGCCACGCGGGGCTCCTTCCCGGTCCTATCGGACCATGCTCAGAGCCCTCCAAGGAAGCGGGGGAACCTCA
>NZ_JBITBU010000078.1:0-1267 GCF_044452545.1 Nocardia sp. NPDC051900
TGATCCGGCCCCTGGAAAGTGAGCCAGGGTTACGAGAGCTGAGACTCGGGCTGGATGGCGTGCCACAGCGTCTCATACTCGTCAGGGCTGAGGTGGCCGAGGTAGCTGTGGCGGCGTTCAGTGTTGTAGAAGTTGTCGATCCAGTCGGCCATCGCGGCTGTGAGTTCGAGGCTGGTGGCCCATTTCCTCGTGTCCAAAAGTTCTGTTTGCATCCGTCCCCAGAACGCCTCGATAGCGGCGTTGTCGAAGCAGTCGCCAACAGTGCCGAGCGAGGGAATCAGGTTGTGCTGCCGCAGGTTTTCGCCGAACGACCAGGATGTGAATTGCACGCCGTGGTCCGCGTGCAGAATCGCCCCGTGGGATTTCGCGCGTTCCCGCACAGCCATATTGACCGCGTTGTTGACCAACGCGGTATCCGGGATCGTCGAAAACGATCGGCCGACGATCCGCTTGCTGAAGCAGTCGAGAATCGCGCAGCAGTAGACCTTTCCGTCACGCGCGGGGTGTTCGGTGATGTCCGAACACCACAGCCGGTTCGGCCGATCGGCAGTGAACACGCGGTTCACCAGGTCCGATGACGTGTGGACACCGAGAAGATTGGGTTTTCGTCCCTTTTGCCGCGGAAGACCGGAAAGCCGCAGTTCACTCATGATCGAATGGATCAACTTGTGGTTGACCACCATGTCGCACTCGCTGAGCAACGCCGCCTGGATTCGCCGACGCCCGTAGGTGCCGCGGGAACGGAGATGGATCTTGCCGATCTCGTCGGCCACGACCGTCCGGCGTAGTATCCGGGTGGACAGTGAAGGTTTGCGCCGTCGGTAGAAGGTGGCGCGGTGCAGACCGACGATCCGGCAGGCCGCACGACCCGAATGACCCTGTGCGATCAGCCTTTCAACGATCGCGTATTTCCTTTTGGGGAAATCAACACCTGCTCGTCGAACAACTCACAGGCATCCCTGGTGAGTCTCAGTTCGGCCTCGAGCTGAGCGATCCGGCGATGCGCTGAGGCCAGTTCGTCGGCCTCGACGCTCGGCACTCCTTCACGCACTCCGGCATCGACCAGGGTCTGTGCCTTCCACTTGAACAGCGTGGCCTCGGAGATACCCGTCTCGGCTGCGATCTCGGCGACGCGTTCCCCGGAACGCAGGCGAACACACACCTGCCGGCGCAGCACGGGCGGATACGATTTCGGCATCATGACCTCCTGATGGTCAAGTCTGCCTCAACTCTCGCAACGATGGTCGCGTATCCGGGGGCCGGATCA
>NZ_JBITBU010000079.1:0-1245 GCF_044452545.1 Nocardia sp. NPDC051900
GGTAGGAGCAGGATGGCGGCGGGTATCGACCAGACCGATTGGGCTGGATTGTTGAAGAGTGCCCAGAACGGTCAGCTTCAACTCCTCAATGTCGACAGCGCCGCGCTGGGTAAACTGACCGGATATTGTGAGGATCTGGTGGCCGACATCCTCGGGTTGATCAATTTCGTGACCGGGAAGAACATGCCACCGAAGTTCGACTGGTATTACAACAATCAATCCAGTACCGATCCGAAACGGCCTGCCCAGCCGAAACCGTTCCCGGCCAGTTCCTATCAGTTTCTGAGCATGAAACATCTGTCGGACGCGTTCTTCGACAAAGCGAACCCCGAACTGGTCGACATTCTGGGTAATCATCAAGCGATCGTCACCGATATCGCGAACACGTTCACCGCGGCGAACAAGAAGTACTCGATCACCGAGGGACAGAACGCGAACACCTTCGTCGCACCCAACGCGCGTGATCATTGGCCGGAGATCTCGAAGTATCATGCGGCGTCCTCGGTGTCGTGGGCGGACGGGCCGGGTTTGTCGACCACCGCCAGTTCCGGGGTGAGTTTCGACAAGTCCCTCAAGGGCAGAATCGATCCGCTGATCGAACTCGGTGGCGCTCTGCACCTCTACGATTTCGCCAACATCGCCATGCTCGTGGGCTCGGTCGGTGGTGACATGCTGTGGTTGTCGGGTGAGTGGCTGGCCCTGTCCCAGATCTGGGGCAACTCGATCGATACCTTCACCAAGAACATCAAACCCGTGTTCACCCGGGGGCACTGGCAGGGCGCGGGCGCCGACCGGGCGATCGCCTCGATCGACAAATACCTCGGTACCGCCGAAACGTTGCGGGCGGGCATGGTCGACATGTCTCATGTCGTGGGGAACACCGCCAACTTCCTGGCGTTCATCTACGGTCACGTTCCCCGCTACGACCAGATCAAGTTGAACACCAACGGCACGGTCAACTATGTCGCCAAGCGCGGCCGGACCGGTGATCAGGCCCAAACCTATGCTCAGCAGTGGTGGGACAAGGGCGATGACACCAGTAACAACAAAGGTTTCGTCGCCGAGATGCGTGCACTCGCCGGCCAGGTCCCCGAATTCGTCGACCCGAATACCGCGGCACCCGCCACCACTGGTGGAACAGGCGGTAGCGGGGGAACCGGAGACAACAACAACGGCAACAACAACGGCAGCGGCAACAACAGCGGCGCAGGCAACAACAGCGGCAAATCCAACGCAAACGGAAGC
>NZ_JBITBU010000080.1:0-1224 GCF_044452545.1 Nocardia sp. NPDC051900
GGGCGCTCTGGACGATCCACGCGCCCGCTGCCTGCGCCGACTCGGCGACGGCCGAGGCCTTCGTCGCGATGAAATCGCGTGCCGCCGCGACCTTGAATTTCCCGGTCCAATTCCAGTAGTCGCGGGTCACCTGCGCCGCGGTCGACGCGCCGTCGCTGATCGCGGTCCAGGCCCGGCCCGCGGTCGCGGCCGCCGACTTCACGCCGCCGATCGCGTCCTTGATGTTGCTGATACCGCCCTGGACGATGCTGAATGTCGTGGTCGCGGTCTTCCAGGCCAGCCACGCCGCCCCGAGGTCGACCGCGACATGTATAGCGGCTTCCATCACGCCGTGGTTGTGTTCGAGCCAGCGGCCGGTGTCGCCGAGCCAATGCCCGACGTCTTTCAGCACGTCGACGAGCTTCGAGCCGATCGGCACCACGTCGGCCGAGATCGTACGTGCGACGTCCATCAGCGCGGCCTTATGCAGCCCGAGCCACTCGACCGTGTGCTGTACGCCCTCGAGCATCTTCGTCGCGACCGGCAGCAGTTTGTCGCCCGCCTCGATCGCGAACGCGCCGACCTGCGCCTTGGTTTCGGCGAGCTTCTGATTGAAATTCTCTTGGACTTCCGCCCAGCCCTTGACGTCTCCGGCGGGTCCTTCGGGTCCGGCGTTCATGACCGCGGCGCGGGTCGCGGCAACCTGCGCGGTGTTCTCCTCGCCGGTGAGGTTCGCCGCGACGCGGGCGGACTCCTGGTTGCCGGTGGCCTGGATCAGCATTTGCTGATACGTCTTGTCGCTGTTCTTCAGCGAGGTCAGCGCGGCATTCAGGCCGGTTGACTTGGCGTACATCTGCGCGAACTGGGCGACGATGTGCGCCTCTTCGAGATTGAGCCCGCCCTTTGTTTCCAGCGCGCCCACATTGGGTTTCAGCTCACCGGCCTTGACCTTGTCGGCGACCGCCTGCAGTTTCGGCGGCAGCGCCGCGTAGGCCTTCCCGACGTCGTCGGCGGCGGTCTTCGACTGGTTGAACGCGTCGATCATGACCTTTCCGGCCGGGCCCATGTGGTTCATGATCGCCAGCGAGATTTCCTCGAGCGTGCCCGAGAGACCCTTGCTCGAGAGGTGGTCGGCGAGGTCGGCGGCGTTGATACCGATGTTCGCCAGACCCTGTGTCATGTCCTGGCTGGGTTTCTGCAGGGTGGTGATCGCCCGGTTGAGGTTCTGCGCGGCCTGCTGCGCGG
>NZ_JBITBU010000081.1:0-1114 GCF_044452545.1 Nocardia sp. NPDC051900
TGTTGCGGGTCATGAGGTTGTTGACGCCCGCAACAGGGGTGAGCTGAAGGGGACGGGCCTTCCGGCGGCAGGATGGAAAACGCCAATCCTCCGCCCGCGCAACCGAAAGACCCGTCCGTGCTCCACCGTAACGCCCCACTGTCCGTCGAGGGTCGTCGCCGCCTGGTGCAACGCTGCCAGCACCGTCCCATCGCCCATGTCGCCGCCGAGATGGGCATCTCCCGCCAATGCGCGTCCAAGTGGGTCAACCGGTGGCGCCGCCACGGCGAGCTCGGCCTGCTCGACCACTCCTCGACACCACATCGCCAACCCCGCGCCACCCCGGCCGCGGTCGTCGCCCGGATCGAGCGGCTACGCAGGGACAACAAGTGGTCGGCACGGCGGATCGCGTTCGAACTCCACAGCGAAGGCACCACGATCGCGGTCCGCACGGTCACCCGCCAACTCGCCCACCTGGGGTTGAGCCGTCGCCGGTTCCTCGACCCCACCGGCAAGAACAACCGGACACCACGCCGGATCACCGCCCGCTGGCCAGGACATATGGTGCACGTCGATGTGAAGAAGGTCGGCCGCATCCCCGACGGCGGCGGCTGGCGCGTCCACGGCGCCGGCTCCGACCAAGCCAAGGCCGCCGCCCGGGCCAAGAAGCGCGGCGCCAAAGCCGGCTACGTCTACCTGCACTCCGCTGTCGACGGCTACTCCCGGCTGGCCTACACCGAAGCCCTCGACGACGAGAAAGCCGACACCGTGATCCGGTTCATGCACCGAGCCAGGGCGTTCCTCGCCGCCCACGGGATCGGCCACATCCACCGGATCGTGACCGACAACGGCGCCTGCTACAAAGCCCACGACTTCGCCAAAGTGCTCCGCGGTGCGCGTCACCAAAGGATCCGTCCCTACACGCCCCGCCATAACGGCAAAGTCGAACGCTACCAACGGATCCTGGCCGAAGAATTCCTCTACGCCCGCACCTGGGCCTCTGACCGGCAGCGCAGAGAAGCCCTGCAGGTTTGGAATATCCACTTCAACTACCATCGCCCGCACACCGCCGCCGGGAACCGCCCGCCCGCCAGCCGCCTCCACACCGGTGTCACCAACGTCATGGCCTCATACA
>NZ_JBITBU010000082.1:0-1080 GCF_044452545.1 Nocardia sp. NPDC051900
CGCCCAGGCGCGGGCCTTTGTCAGCGTCGAGGTCGAGACCGACAATGTCATCACGTGGGTGACGTTGTGGGGGCAGCCTTTCAGCCTCGGCTGAGTGAACGGCGGGTGAAAAACCCATAGCGACAGATGAAATGGACCCCTCGCAGCGCGGCGGGTCCATTTCGTCATGAATTCGAATGTGCCGCAAGGGCTGCGCGATCCTAGTCGGATCCGTTACTTCGCGAGACGAATTGCCTGAATTTCCGGAAAAGTCTGGTTGATACCGAATAGCATTGTTTCGTCCGAGATCGCTCGATGACGCGATGGGCCGGCGGAACGTCTGGTGGACAACACATTCCACTGCGTGCCGTCGGCTTTGGAGGGACACGTCCCGCCTCGACACCCTGGGGCGGGCGGATGCAACCTGATGAGGAAAAACATGAGCAAGTACCGCATCAACGGTCTGTCTCGAGGCGTCCGCGTCGCGGGCGCCGCCGCCGTGGCGGCCGTAGCTACCGGTCTGTTGTCGACCGGCGCTGCCAATGCCGATACCTTCGTGCCGTTGCCGGACGGTCACAAGGCAGGACCTGGCGTGAACATCGCTCGCACCGGTGAGCGCGCCCTGATCTCCCCATCCCTTGCCGCGAACGGTGCCGGCCGTGTCGTGTGGGTTTCGGGGAACGCTATCGCCGATGTAGCCGTCACCCCTGAAGGAACGATCGGGCCGAACAACGGTCCGACCGGGAATCCGGGAACGAATAATTCGTCCACTCACGGTGCCTCGCAGTTGAGCACCGGTTACGTCGTCGGCTGCCAGGTCAGCATCGCCGACGACGCGATCTCCGCCGGTGTGTCGGGCAGCGTGAACCTCAGCGGCGCGAGCGCCGGTGGTTCGATCGGCGTCAACCTCGGTCCCGGCGAGGTCAAGTTCGTTCAGATCGATTACAAGGACATCCTGAAGCCCGGTGTGTATTCGGTGGAGTACCAGGATGCCGAGATCCAGATCCAGGGCTGCGCGGGTTACGCGCAGGCGCGTTCGTACACGGTCGTCGAGATCATCGGCGATCACTACTCGAAGACCACCCTCTACGGGATGCCGTT
>NZ_JBITBU010000083.1:0-1073 GCF_044452545.1 Nocardia sp. NPDC051900
CGGCACGCCCAGCCGCTGTCAGACTCACCCCGTGGTTGCCCCGGACCAGCAGCGCGATCCCGAACTCGCCCTCCAGCGCGCGCAGAGCGTGGCTGACGGCAGACTGCGTGGTGGCCAGTTCCTCGGCGGCCCGGGTCATGTTGCCGGTCCGTGCGACCGCCTGCAGAATCCTGAGCTGGGTGAACGTCATAGCGCCGCACGCAGCAGGCCGACGACCAGCGGGTGCGGGGCCTCGGGACGCGAGCGGGCCTGCGGCACGAACAGGGTGGCCACATAGAACGGGTGGCCAGGGATCTCCAGCACCCGGGCCTCGCCGTCACCGTCCACGGCGGTGACCAAGAAGCCGCCCTCGTGCAGGGCCCCTTGCCGGCGAGGGTCGAGCCCGAAGTTGCAGTAGTACTCCTCCTCGACCTCGGCCCGCCCGTACAACGCGGCCACTCGGGAACCGGGAACCAGGGTCACGGGCATGGTCTTGCCGGCCAGCGAGCAGGTCAGTTCCGACACGAACAGGGTCGAGGCGTACGGGTCGTACTCGGCGTGCTGGGCATCCTCGTAGCCGAGCACGTGGCGGGCGTACTCGATGACCATGTGCTGGCAGCCACCACACGTCCCCAGAGTAGGCACGCTGTGCTCACGGCCGTGACGGAGCGCGGCAAGAGCGCCCGCCAGGCTGCGGTACGGGCTGCCCGGCGCGCACCACAGCACGTCGGCAGCCTCTACCTCGGCCAGATTCGATTCAAGCGGTTCGGTGGCAAGCCAGCGGACATCCACCCCGATGCCCAGGTGCGCGGCAGCGTGCCGCAGCGCGTCGTCGGTGGCCAGGTGCGGGGAAAACGCCGGGTCGCGGTCGCCGATGACGGCAACGAGCAGAGATCGGTCCATGGCCATCACTATCCGACGTTCCGTCCGTGAGCACCAATACAGGACCAAGCATCCGCCATGAGCAACCACTCATGTCAGTAGCTTTCAGAGTTTCGCGGCGGCCCAGCACCATCAGATCGTCATTGCCCCTTTCCGGCCTCACCCCAGTAGAGGCTAAACGCCAGTTTTCACAAGATCGTTGGTCACGGGCC
>NZ_JBITBU010000084.1:0-1046 GCF_044452545.1 Nocardia sp. NPDC051900
CTAGAGCGTGTCTCGAAGTAATGCCGCAGGTGTGAGACTGGTTGGCGGGGGCGGGTTTTGAATGTGGCGAGGTCTCCGGTAGTTGGTTGATCGACCAAGATTCAACTGAACACCGGAGACCTCGTGACCACCCTAGCGGTGACGGGCCGGGCGGACCTGACCGATGCTCAATGGGCACGGCTGGAACCGCTGCTGCCCAGCCCGAAACGACCGGGCCGACCCTCGAGATGGACCAGACGCCGACTCGTCGATGGAATCCGATGGCGGATCCGTGTCGGCTGCCCATGGCGTGACATCCCATCGCAGTACGGGTCCTGGCAAGCGATCTACGCGCTGTTTCGCCGCTGGGCCCGTGCCGGGGTATGGGCGGCGGTACTCCAACAGCTACAGACCCTGGCCGATGCCGCCGGTGAGATCGGCTGGCTGGTCAGCGTGGACTCCACGATCATGCGCGCTCACCAGCACGCCGCCGGAGCCCGCCACCACAGCAGCCGCCAGGCCGAACCACCCGGCGGCCACCGCGCCGAACCCGCCGATCACGCGCTCGGGCGTTCCCGGGGCGGATGGGGCACCAAACTGCATCTGGCCTGCGAACACGGTCTGCGTCCGTTGTCGCTGCTCATCACCCCCGGCCAAGCCGGTGACAGCCCGCAGTTCGCCGCGGTGCTCAACGGGATCCGGGTCCCTCGCCTCGGTCGCGGACGCGCTCGCGTGCGACCGCAGCGAGTGCTGGCCGACAAGGCCTATTCTTCGGCCGCCAACCGCGCCCACCTGCGTGAGCGCGGGATCGCCGCCACGATCCCGGTCCCGGCCGATCAAGCCGGACACCGCCGCAACCGCGGGCGCCGGGGCGGTCGGCCACCGGCGTTCGACCCCGTCATCTACCAGCAGCGCAACACCATCGAACGCGGCATCAACCGGCTCAAACAACACCGCGCCGTCGCCACCCGCTACGAGAAACTCGCCACCCGCTACCTGGCCGTCATCCAGATCGCCGCCATCGACCAATGGCTCTGACCCAACAACTACTTCGAGACACTGCCTAG
>NZ_JBITBU010000085.1:0-1041 GCF_044452545.1 Nocardia sp. NPDC051900
CCCGCCAAGCGCGAATCCGCCTACGCGGGCTGGGTTTCCATCTCGGTCGGCTGCAACAACACCTGCACCTTCTGCATCGTGCCGTCACTGCGCGGTAAGGAGGTCGACCGCCGCCCCGGTGACGTGCTCGCCGAGGTGCGGGCGCTGGTGGATCAGGGCGTGCTCGAGGTGACGCTGCTCGGCCAGAACGTGAACTCCTACGGCGCCTCGTTCGCCGACCCGGACGAACCCCGCGACCGCGGCGCGTTCGCCAAGCTGCTGCGCGCGTGCGGACACATCGACGGCTTGGAGCGGGTCAGGTTCACCTCGCCGCACCCGGCGGAGTTCACCGACGACGTGATCGAGGCCATGGCCGAGACCCCGAACATCTGCCCGCAACTGCACATGCCGCTGCAGTCGGGTTCGGACCGGGTGCTCAAGGCGATGCGCCGCTCCTACCGCAAGGCGCGCTACCTCGGCATCATCGACAAGGTGCGCGCCGCGATGCCGCATGCCGCGATCACCACCGACATCATCGTCGGCTTCCCCGGCGAGACCGAGGAGGATTTCCAGGAGACCCTGGACGTGGTCCGGCAGGCGCGTTTCACCAGCGCGTTCACCTTCCAGTACTCCAAGCGGCCCGGTACGCCCGCCGCCGACATGCCCGATCAGCTGCCCAAGGCCGTGGTCCAGGAGCGCTACGACCGGCTCATCGCGTTGCAGGAGGAGATCTCCTTGACGGCCAATCGAGAGCTGGTCGGCACCGAGGTGGAATTGCTGGTAGCCGAGGGCGCGGGCAAGAAGAACGCCGCGACCGCGCGCATGAGCGGCCGCGCCCGCGACGGCAGGCTGGTGCACTTCCGCCCGGGCGGCACGGCCGAGCCGATCCGCCCCGGCGATCTGATCACGGTGGACATCACCGCCGCGGCGCCGCACCACTTGGTCGCCGATGCCGCGATCAAGACCCACCGCCGTACCCGCGCCGGTGACGCGCACGAGCGCGGCGTCACCCCGAAGACCGCGCCGATCGGCGTCGGGCTCGGACTGCCTCGCATCGGCGCA